>NZCO01000001.1 GCA_002686445.1 bacterium
GCACGAGCGCCCGTCTCCTGAGGAGCTGCACGATTTGCCGAGACACCCGCTGAACGTGGTGGTTGATAATATCCGTAGCCTGGATAATGTCGGGCTTATCTTTCGCCTGTGCGAATTAGCTCGGGTGGAGCATTTGTATCTAACCGGATATACCGGGTATCCCCGTAGAGATGACGATCCACGCGAGGAGGCAATTATTGCTCGCCACGAGCACCGCATCTTAAAGACTGCTGTTTATGCGGTGCCATTCCAGCCGTGGTCGTATGTTGAAGATCCAGTTGCCTTAGTGCAGCTCCAGAAGGAAGAAGGGCACCAGATAGTTGCGTTGGAGCAAACAGACACCAGTGTGTCGTATCATCAGGCCAATTATGAGGCCCCAGTAACCCTTGTCGTCGGTCACGAGCGGGAGGGCGTGCGGCAAGAGTTGATAGATATTGCCGATCTTACTATCGAAATTCCCGTTTATGGCCTTGGTAATTCTCACAATGTGGCGACTGCCACAGGCATCGTCTTGTACCGTATCTTGGACAAGATAGGCCGAATTTGATACAACGGTAGGGTTCTAAAGGCTTGTATCAGTTCAATTAGAAGCAAACAAACAAAGGGCTCCCAAAAATCAGGAGCCCCAGTGAGCGAGGGGAGGCCGGCTTTACGCCCAGGCCGAGCCGAGCGAGCGCCAGGGTCTGGTTTTTGGGATAAAGGAGAAATTCCGAAGCGATTAGTCGACGTCGGGCTTGCCCGGCATCACAATGAGCGTAGGTAATTTCGACGTAGCACCCGTAGCTCAGCGGATTAGAGCGTCTGGCTTCGGACCAGAAGGCCGCAGGTTCGAATCCTGCCGGGTGTACATATGAGCTTAGTGAGTAAGATACAATCCGCCTGGAATGGCCCGGCGTTGTTAGTGCGCGTCAAAGGCAAGGAATATCGCTTGGGCGAGGGTGAGGCTCACACAACTGTCACTATCCATAACCCAGCTGTGTTGCGACGGGCGACTTTGTCGCCTTCGTTGGCCTTCGGTGAAGCGTATATGGACGGAGATATTGAAGTCGACGGGGAACTACAAGACATGTTGCACGGATTTCATGCTAGCCAGAATATGACGGTTGGTTGGACAAAAGCACTGCAACTTGTGCATAACAAGCTGAAGACTCCAGTCCGTTCAGCAGTCGCGAATGCACAGCATCACTACGACATTGGCAACGAGTTCTACGAGATGTGGCTCGATAGCAGCCAAACTTATTCTTGCGCTTACTTCGACACAGGTAATGAAACGCTCGACGAAGCGCAATTAGCTAAGCGTGATATCATTTGTCGAAAGCTGCGGCTCGAGCCCGGACAAACGTTGGTGGACATTGGTTGTGGCTGGGGCGGACTGATACTACACGCGGCTAAACACTACGGTGTTACCGCAACTGGCATCACTCCGGCTAAAGAACAGGCGGCCTACGTGCTAGCCGAAGCCAAGCGTCAGGGACTGTTGGACAAGATTAATGTGATTAATGATGACTGGCGATCACTCTCTGGCACCTACGATCGAGTGGTAAGCGTTGGCATGTTCGAACACGTGGGGCAGCGCCATTACATTGAATTTATGAAGAAGTGGCGATCACTATTGGTGGATGACGGGGTGTCGCTCCTGCACACTATATCGCGAGCCTCTGCCGGTAAACCGCAGGATCCGTGGATTCGTAAGTACATCTTTCCCGGAGGATATTTACCTATGCTGGAGCAAGTAGTGTCAGTCGGGCGCATGGCCGGGTTACGTGACTATCGGGTTGAGAACTGGCGTCCGCACTATGCTAAGACGTTGCAGCAGTGGTCACGGGGCTTTCTTGAGCATCGTGAGGAAGTCGTCGATATGTTTGACGAGCGGTTTGCTCGAATGTGGTGGCTATATTTGCAGTCCTCGGAGGCAGGATTTCGCTGGGGTGGGCTGGGCTTACTGCAATTAGAGTTCTATGGGCCGCAAGCACAGATTCCACTTAGCCGGTCTCTTACGGAATCAAAACTCTAAGACAGCGCAGCGCATTCGCTATGGCAGGCGCCGCTGAGCTATTAGTATTGACAATGGGTCAATAACTAGTACTATTCTTTTGCCGGAACTCTTCATGTAATGTACGCAGCCAGTGGCTTACGAATTCGGCTGGTAATCCAAATGGGTGCACTGGCATGGGGAGTTCCGGAACATCAACAATAGAAAGGACGCGGCAGAGAGTGGGAAGTGGTGAGACTCTTTGGGAAGAGGTCTCCCGCTTCCGCTCTCGTACCGTTCCCTTATGACAGTTCTTTCAACGAAACCAGACGGGGCACCAATGTGCGGCCTTATTTGGCCAAGATCGCCCCATGGGGCGCCCTTGCTCACGCACCGCTCCACACTCCACCTCGTTGGTGGTAGTCACCTCGGACTGTATTGCCCGAGCTGACGCGCCAACGAACGTGACGGATCTAACCATGGAAGCTATTCTCGAGACCTCGAAATATATCGACGTCTTAAGCAGGAGGCCTTGGGAATGACCATGTGAACAGATAACAAGACTTACCTTATGTAAGTCTTTTTTCTTTATTACGGACATGGCACGGTGAAGCTATGCCCCTTAAGCTTTCATCGGCGGTAACCGAGCTGCCGCGCGTTGGCCCGGCTAAGGCCAAATATCTTACGAAACTTGGTATTACGCACGCTCGAGATTTCCTGTATACGTTCCCGCGTCGTTACAATGACTTTTCAAAGATCACCCCTGTTAATGAGCTTAAAGTGGGTGAGCAAATGACGGTGCAGGGGGTAGTTAAATCGGCCAAGAGTAACCAGGGGTGGCGAGGCAGGCGGCGCTTATTACGTGTGTATGTTGAGATCGAGGATGATACGGGCGTGCTGAACGTGACCTGGTTTAATTTGAGGTTCTTGATGCAGCAGCTTGGTACGGGCCGAAATATTGCGGTCGCTGGTACGGTTGAGCAAGATACCCGGAGCAAACAACTGCGCATGCGCTCGCCAGTAATTGAATTCCTTGATGGTACCGGCGAGCAAACGCACACTGGCCGCATCACGCCGGTGTATCCAGAAACCTATGGAGTAACCTCGCGTTTCTTGCGCTATCAAGTGAAGCAAGCGTTGCCATTGTTGCAGCGCTTGCCTGAATATATCCCGGCCGACATTCGAGAGCGCCACGAACTAGTGGGTATTCATGAGGCGATTACCACAATGCATTTTCCAGATGATACGGACGCACTTGAGGTTGCCCGACGACGCGTCCGATTCGATGAGCTGTTTTTCTTGCAACTAGCTGCGCTGGTGCGTCGGGCGCAGCGTGAACAGCGATCCGCACGTCCACTGCCAGTGTTGAATCTCACGCAGTTTAAAAAACAGCTGGACTTTACGTTAACGGCAGCGCAGTTAGAGGTGATCGATGAAATAGCTACGGACATTGGTAAGCCCGTACCCATGAATCGCTTGCTTCAGGGAGACGTTGGTTCGGGTAAGAGTGTGGTGGCACTGTTTGCGGCCCGCACTGCCATGGCTGACGGTCATAAAGTTCTATACCTGGCTCCGACTGAGATATTAGCCCGTCAGCAAGCGAAATTATTTGCAAAAACGCTTGGCGAGGACTCGGTAGCACTCTTGATCGGCGCGCTGCCGTCGGGCAAAAAACGCGCGCTCAAGGAACGTTTGCGTACCAGTGATCCATTATGCGTAGTCGGTACGCACGCCGTGCTCCAGGAAGATGTCCAAGTTGCTAACCTGGCGTTGGCTATTGTTGATGAACAGCATCGGTTCGGGGTAGAGCAGCGTCAAGCGCTGCAGGAAGCCAGTGATGACGACATGGTGCCACATCTCCTGTCCATGACGGCCACGCCTATCCCGCGGACACTAAACTTAACGGTCTACGGAGACCTTGATGTATCTGTTTTAGATGAGTTACCACCTGGCCGAATGCCAGTTACGACCAGTGTTGTGCCGCCAGGGGAGCGCGATGACGCAGTCGTCCACATTTTAGAAGAACTCCATGCAGGTCGACAGGGATTTGTCATCGCACCCTTGGTGGAAGAATCGGAGCGACTTGAAGCGAAATCTGCTACTGAGGCATATGGGGAGATGAGAAAACTGTTTCCTGACATCGCGATCGGCTTACTGCATGGGCGCATGAGCAGCGAAGAAAAAGCTGGTGTGATTAACAATTTTTCAGCCGGGGCCCTGCAATTACTCGTATCGACGTCCGTGGTGGAGGTGGGGGTTAATGTACCGAACGCCACTGTCATGATTATTGAAGGTGCAGAGCGTTTCGGACTAGCGCAGCTACATCAGTTCCGCGGCCGTATCGGACGTGGCGAACACCAGTCATACTGTTATCTGTTTCCCACGAGCGACGAAGCGGTGACAGCGAAGCGCTTACAAGTGCTCGCGACGACAACAGATGGCTTTGTGATCGCAGAAGAAGACCTCAAGTTGCGCGGGCCGGGTGAAGTCTATGGTGCCGCGCAGTCAGGGTTTGGTGACCTGCAGGTGGCATCGCTACTCGACTATCCAACCATTAAGATCGCACGCCAGGAGGCAGTCAAAATCCTGAAGAATGATCCGCAGCTTGATGAGTATCCAATATTGAAGGCCAAGGTGGAGCAAAAGAATCTACTCACACACTTCGAGTAGGGCATATACTTACTTAACATGCGCGAAATAGAAACGATTATCATTGGTGGTGGGGTGGCTGGACTTGGCTGCGCTCGAAGCTTAAGCGATGCCGGCAATAATAACTTTCTGGTGGTGACGAAGGATATTGTTGGTAGTATTCCCGAGTCCAAAGACACCAACGTCAATTTAGGGGCCTACTACATTCAATCGAGCTATCATAATTTCTTGCCCTATGTTGATATACGTCGACGTATCCGGCTGCATGAAGGGATCTGGCTCGGTGAAGAGGGTGAGCGCGCTGTTTTCGATCTTCGCAACCTACCGCATGTTTGGGTATACGTTCGCTTTATGCTGTGGCTCCGAAAGTTTCACCGCCATCATGAGGAATTGAAGCGCCGAACCGCGACGGAGTCGCTGCGCAGCGCCTTGGAGAAGGATCCGTTCTTACAGCAGTTATATAACCAACCAGGTGCAAAGTTTGTTCGAGATCACCATTTAGAATACTGGTCACGACACTTCATGAATCAGGTATCGCGAGCACTTGGGTTTGTCGATGTATCAGAGATCACTGGCTTTATTTTTTGTCTAGGAATGTTAACGATTGTGTACCCGATGTACGAGTTTGATTATCAGGTAGATAGACTGGTACGACCCTTTAAGAAAAAGATATTGATGGATGAAGTTATACGGATCAAGCGGCAAGGCGATCAGTGGCAGGTGACATCTGTTAGCGGGAAATCATTTATGAGCCGCAACTTGGTGGTGGCTACCCCGACTGACACTGCCTGTGCACTGCTTAAGATTGAACACGAACGCAATACTGTTGCGCGCGCTTTCTCTGCACACCTGCGCGGTACGGTTAAAGCTAATCTTGATGGTGATCGGTACGTGTTTCTATCTCAGAGAAGCGGTGACTTGGCGTTGGCGAGGCAGGATGATGGCACGTTTGTGTTTTATTCACACCGCCGCGACTATGATCTGTCGGATTATTTTGATGACTATGAAGTTATCAGTACTCGCGCTTGGGATCCAGCATTTTACTTAGGTTCACACATTCTAGATGAAGACCGCGGGAATAATTGTTATGTTGTTGGGGGACACAATATAACCTTTATCGAAAACGCACTTATTTCCGGGCAGTTTGCCGCGCATAAAATTCTCCAACAGGCTTCTTTGCAATAAGTGGTTCGTGAGCGATCATGAAGTAAGGTAAGTACATATGATTCCACTACTAAACACGGCGATCGAATTAACCTGGTTATTTCTGCCAGGCATAGCGGCTAATCTAGCTCCGGTTTTCGCCACGCATTTTTGGCCCGCCAGATCGCGTCCCATTTGGGAGTCCGGGCTGGGCAAGAATAAGACGTGGCGCGGCATTTTAGCTGGGCTAGGGGCTGCTATCCTGGTGGGGGCTGCGCAATTCACAGTCGCAGATTTGCCTCAGGTACTGCTTATTTCTCTGATACCGGCGACAACCGCGCAAGCTGCGATTGGCCTGGCACTAGCGCTTGGTGCTGCCGCACTGTTTGGAGATGCGGTCGAGAGCTACATCAAGCGGCGCCGGGGAAAAGAAGCGGGACACAGTTGGCTACCGTGGGATCAAATAGACTTTGCCATCAGTATGGTGGTGGTCGTAATGTTTGTTACGCCCCTATCACCGATCAAAATTATTATCGCTATCGCGCTACTTGGTGTTGGTTCGTACATCGCCAGTAGCGTAGGAGTAGTACTGGGATTAAAGAGAACACTGTAGCGGAATTTTTGTATTGGCTCCGCGCAACGTGGAGCAAGGCGGTGTGCATAACAACATTGCGCATAGAAAAAGTATTTGTTGTAATTAAGTGAACGTAGATTCCTTCGCGAAAAATATTATGCATTTAAAGTTTTCTGAGGGGGAAACGAGAATTTGTTTTTGGCATATCAATTTGATTTTGAGAGGAGGTGGTACGCATGCCAGCTAAAAAACGTAAGACTAAGAAGCGCGCTACTAAGAAGCGTGCAACGAAGAAGCGAAAGCCAGCTAAGCGCAAGACCACGAAAAAGAAGCGCGCTACTAAGAAGCGTGCAACGAAGAAGCGAAAGCCAGCTAAGCGCAAGACGGCTAAGAAAAAGCCAAAGAAACGCGCAACGAAGAAGCGAAAGCCAGCTAAGCGCAAGACCACCTCTAAGCGCAAGAAAAAGCGTTAAGTAAAAGCAGAGGGTTAAACAATCCCGCCCAGGAGGCGGGATTGTTGTTTGTTGTTAGATCAACAAGCGATCGAGGTGCGCCGAAAAGGCGGTAACCAACTCAGCGGCCACTTCATTTTTCTTCAGGCGCTGAATAATGCTGTTAATTTCTTGGGCGACAGCGGAAGAAAGACCAATACGCTCGCTCAATGCTGCGCGCGTCTCGTCAGTTGGTGCGGTCACAAAATAATCCCGCAGGGTCACATGCCATCTTTCTATGGCTGCAGTGTCTTGCACTAACTCTTGCTCGAGTGGCTGCACAGTGTGCAGGACACGGCGGATGCCATCCCAATCTTCGAAGCGGTCATACAGTAGCTCGTCCTCCAGCAACTTTAAGCCATGGGGCACGAATGGATGCCAGGGGAGTAGTTCTTTTACATGTTGCTGGCTCAGCCACTCTTCACGTGTCGCATCTAACCAGGAATGAGCACGCATTCCCGTGGCGAAGTCGGTCTCACCAGCCAATGACTTCAAAGTTACGTCAGCTGGGTGGGTGTGATGGCGACTAACAACGCCTAAATGGCGAATATCAGGAAAAAGCGTTCCTGACCAAAAGTCGGGTAGTTTCTCGACTGCGTCGTCGAGGAAGGTAGCTATGCGTTGGCCATATACGACGTGGCCAATTTCTCCGGCCATCTTCGTAGTATACTATACTTACTGTATGGACGAAGTAAGCACGCCAGGCGGTTTACCGCCGGAAGCGTTTATGCCTGAGGAGGAGCCGCAGGAGGCTCCGCCGCATTCCCTGAAGCGCATTCTTGGATTGTTAGCGGGCGGACTAGTAGTGATAGTCCTGCTGGCGATTGTTGCCTGGGGCTTTGTGTTTATGCTGCGCGACTCCGCCGAGGAGTCAGTTCTGGCGCCGACCACTACGCCACTTCCGGATAGCGTGCAGCGCGCGCCGCTGCCGCCAGAACGGCGGGCCCAACCTATTTTGTTTGTGCAGGTACAACGTACTGCTGGAGCCACGTTCGGATTGGAAATCCTGGCGGTTCGGCGATCGTTCACTATGCCGACGATCCATTTTCAAGAACCTCCCATCACTGACCCGCATTCATTAATTCAATTGACGTCAGCGACGGGAGAGACAATAAATGAATTCCGCTTTGCAGTACCGACACAGGTGG
Source organism: bacterium (assembly GCA_002686445.1). Lineage (GTDB taxonomy): Bacteria > Patescibacteriota > Andersenbacteria > UBA10190 > UBA10190. Next base: position 7,978 of record NZCO01000001.1, read on the forward strand.
CGCTTGAGGGCCGCGGCCTTGAAGGTATTCTCTACGATCTTCCACCTTCTCCCTATGACATGTACATACCGGTTCCGGTTGGAGCGTCCCCAGCGCAGGTTCGTCTAGTGACGGCATCCGGCGCCGTACTTGTGGAGCAATCGATCGATTACGCCTCGCTACCGCAAGATCAAACTGAAGAGGACGTAGTTGCGCCTGATCCAGGCGTGCAGTCTTGGTTCGAGCGACTGGGTGTGTTTCGAGCGGCACTCGCGCAGGGCAACGATCCAGGAGAAGTGGTTATAGCTATTACTCATCACCAAGGTGGTAACCTGTTTGGCCCTGAGCTTGCCGCAAATCAGATGGTCGCAACTCTTTCACCTTGGATATTCTTTCAACCGATTACAAGGATTGAGGTAGTACCACTGGCCGGACAAGATTTAGGTTGCATTACAATACATCGCAATGGCACTGATTATCCGCAGTGTCCTAATGCGGGCGCGGTGATCGCAGCAGTTGCACCTGAAGTCCCTGATTGGGATGTGATTGCGGTGGCGGTTGATACAAACTGTGACTGTGGCAGCGCTATGTTTAATTCCAACGTCGCGGCTGTTGGCAATTTTATTTCTGATCAAATCTTAGGTCACGAATTTGCTCACGCTATGCCGCAAGCGCTGGCCGACGAGTATTTTGGCGATATCCCTGATTTTGGGCCAGGTGGCCCTAATTGTTTTGCCAATCAGGCTGCTTGCGAGGCGGCGCTGGCTCCCTTCGATCCACCACCACTACCGGATGGTCCGGGACCCATGCCACCTCCGGCCCCCGGACTGTTTATGTGCGCTCAGGGCTGCAATAATCCTCGTACCTGGCGGCCGGCTTCACAGCTCATGTATAACGTGCCCGGTGGATTCGGACCCATTGAGGAAGAGCTAGTCTGCGACAACATTGCTGCTAAGACGAACGTTACCTGCGAAGACGCAAAGAATGGCCTGCCGAACGAGCATGGTGCCGGAGGCAATGGCGATGGCGACGGAGATGGCGACGGAGATGGCGACGGAGATGGCGACGGAGACGGTGATGGTGACGGAGACGGTGATGGCGACGGTGATGGCGATGGAGACGGTGATGGCGATGGAGACGGTGATGGCGATGGAGACGGTGATGGCGATGGAGACGGTGATGGAGACGGTGATGGAGATCCGGATGACCCAGGTGGAGGTAGTGGCTTCTTCGGCGGCTCACGATAATGCGCTCCGGACTAATCCTGGCAGCACTAGCGATCTTGTTGATATTGCCGGTCGTCGTGAGTGCGGGATCTGTGTGGCGTACAGAGATAAGTGAGCTACAGGAGCCGGATACAGTCTCCGTCGGATTCTGGCAGCAAGTACGGGTGTTTCTTTTTGGCCAAGTGGCTGGTCAACCGGTCGTTGGAACTACTTTTATTGTCACCTCCTCGGCCTACGCATCATCTCCATATCAAACCGATGACACACCGTGCGTGACGGCGGCGGGCACTCGCGTACGCCCAGGCGTAGTAGCTACCAATTGGTTGCCGCTCGGGACCGTACTGGAAATCAATGGCGACCGGTACATCGTAGAGGATAGAATGAACAATCGATTCCAAGGTCGCTTTGTCGACATATGGTTTCCGTCGACTTCTGCGGCTTTGGAACATGGCCGACAGGAGCTTGAAGTAGAGATTGTTTCGTATGGCACGCCGGGGCAACAAATTCGCCCTGACTTTGAAGATGAGGGAGCTGGTGCCATAGATGATCCCAACCTCATTAAGCGCACAGGATTACGTTTGGCCGCCCTGACCAGGTCGGTGGGACGTTTTCTCGGTGCTCAAGCGGACCCCGATCGGTTTGATATCGATTGCTTCGCTCAAGATGAGCCTGAAGAGTAGTGTTGGGCGCGCGTGACAGATACGGTTTGTTAGCAGCGACATATGTTGGCACAGTTCTAGCACGATCGTGAATGTTCTTTTCTTTTCGAAGCCCCGGAGATCCGCTCTATGGTGCGACGAGTTTTGCCGCCGACCCCATTGGAAGTAGCAAGTGCAGAGGTCGCAGCAAAGGTGCTTGTCTTGAGCCCCTTTATTGAGCCAGCTCTTCGCGACATATGGAATAAGTGTGTCGGGATGAATGTGCCCGATCCGGCAGACGAAAGAGAGTTAATAGGACTATGCGTCGAGCTTGCCGGAGCGACCACTCAGCGCGTTGACTCATTTGAGACTGCTGGCATTTGTCCAATCGGTAAGCAAGAAGTACTGCAGTGCGCCGGCTGTCAGTCTGAGCGACCAGGACATCTACCAGTGTTGAGCGCTCATGCGCGAGGCCGGCATCAGAAAGCAGTCCGCCAGCAGCTCACGGTTTCTCTGGACCATGTGAGAGTATTGTGTCAGCATTTCTAAAGACAACGCTCCATACTCACAAGCCCTCCCTAGGGCTTCTTTTATTAGGGGACGGTCTAGAGATTAACCACTTCGACAACGGCTAAGGGTCAAGATTAGCCAGATGAATATTGACAAAACGGCCAATATACTTATAATAGTGCCTTAAGTAATAAGACGCAGTTTATATGGTTTCTTGGACTACCGGTCGATTAATGCTTCTCTTTGTGTTGCTTCTGGCAACCGTATTAATCGTGTCGTTCGTCACGTTTGTGGCGCAGCAAAGCGGAGCTAAGACATACAGCGCTCTCACGTTCAGTAATTTCGTGGACACTTTCGGCTTCAGTCGCAGCCCGGATGATGAGACTAATACAGACGAGGGAGTAGAAACTACTCAAGATGGTGAGGTGCTCGGCATTAGCGATACTTCTATCGGCACTTTTCCGCCCGTCACTTATCCCGCCTACGCAGTAAGTCCATTTGCTGTAGCTAGTGCTCAGGCTGCGGAGGAGGCGGATGGCCCAGCTGGTTCAGGGTTTAGTGGTGCGGACTTTGACGTGCAGGCCAGTGGCACATTTGCGCCAACTGGCTCGGCTACATTTGGTTCGCGGACTACAACTGATACTGACGGCAGTGGCCTCCTTGATGAAGCACCCGTCGCTGACAGTACACCGGTAGTGGCAGGGCTAACCAACCCGGCGAACGGCGAGACCCAAAGCGCCGCTATCGTCGTGCCTATCATAGATCGCACGTCACCAATACCTGCCCAGGCTGGTTTTACCTTGGATCTGTTTGGGTCTGGGTTTAGCGCGCGAAATCAAGTGCTCTTCTCGGGTAATGACATCACGGTTGAAATGAACGCGATGTCGGGGGTGCCTAGTTGGGCAACCATTAATCTGCCGTATAACCTTCCGCTCGGTACGTATACGGTCACGGTGACAAACCGAACAGCTACCAGCGCGCCGTTTACGGTGACAGTTGTCCCTCGATAACGAATACCTATTTATAAACGGCTCACCTAAGCGGGTGAGCCGTTTTTTGTACTGCTGTCCTGTAATAATCGCAGTGCCTCGACAATATTTTGGGCGTCGTCCAGCCCTTGGTGCGCCGTGTGCTTATTTTTCTCGCCAAA
>NZCO01000002.1 GCA_002686445.1 bacterium
ATGTCTTCCTGCGGCTTGACCATAGAGATCACACCCTTATTACCGTGGCGTCCGGCAAACTTGTCGCCGACCTGTAGCTTGCGCATTTGCGCCACACTGACCTGTACTTGTCGGATAACGCCGCTCGGTAACTTGTCACCATCCTCGCGAGAGAATGTTTTCATGTCCACAACTTTGCCGGCTTCACCGTGACGCAGATAGAGAGAGGTGTCTTTCACGTCCTTAGCTTTTTCACCGAAGATGGCCCGCAGTAGTCGCTCTTCGGCAGTTAGGTCAGTTTCACCTTTGTTGGTTACTTTGCCGACCAAAATGTCACCAGTCCGCACTTCGGCGCCAACACGCACGATACCTTCTTCATCAAGGTTGCGTAGCTTTTCCTCGCTGACATTTGGAATATCACGAGTGATAACTTCTGGACCAAGCTTCGTGTCTCGTACATCGACAATAAAGTCTTCAATATGAATAGAGGTAAATCGGTCATCGCGTACTACCTGCTCAGATACCACAATGGCGTCTTCAAAGTTTCCGCCATACCAAGGGATGAATGCGACTCGTAGATTCTGTCCTAGGGCGATGTCGCCTTGGTCGGTAGACGACCCATCAGCAATAATTTGACCCTGCTGAACGGTGTCCCCTTTCTTAACCAGCGGACGCTGAATAAGCGCAGTTGATTGGTTACTACGCTGGAAATTCTGTAAGCGATAAATATGTTTCTCCTTTTTGTCATCAACAACAGTGATGTGCTTCCCATCCACTTCGAGTACCTCACCATTTGCTTTCGCTGCTACCACCTGTCCAGAATCAACGGCGGCTTGCGGCTCGATACCAGTACCAATACGTGGAGCAGTCGGAATGACTGAAGGCACAGCTTGACGTTGCATGTTTGATCCCATCAACGCGCGCTGGGCATCATCATGCTCAATGAACGGAATCAAGCTAGCCGCTACAGATACCATTTGGTTTGTGGCTACGTCCATGTAATCAACTCGAGCTGGATCAACTTCAGCAAACTGCCCCTTCTCGCGAGCTTCAACTCGCTCGTTCACGAAGACACCGTCTTCATTCAACCGTTCAGCCGCCTGGGCAACCACCTTAGTGTCCTCAGTGTAGGCATCTAAATATTCGATCTCACTGGTGACCTTCCCATCAACAACTTTACGGTAAGGAGTTTCCAAGAAACCATACTGGTTCAATCGAGCATATTGCGACATATGTCCAACTAGACCAATGTTGGGTCCTTCCGGTGTTTGAATAGGGCAAATACGTCCGTAATGAGATCGATGCACATCCCGAACTTCGAAACCGGCGCGGTTACGATCAAGTCCGCCTGGGCCCATAGCTGATAAGCGACGCTTGTGCTCTACCTCAGACAAGATATTAGTCTGATCCATAAACTGTGACAGCTGAGATGAGGTGAAGAACTCTTTAATAGCAGCAATAATCGGGCGGGCATTGATCAGTTGTGACGGTGTCACCTGGTCTAGCTCCATCGTGCTCATGCGGTCCTTACCAATGCGCTCCATGCGCATCAAACCGACGCGGAACTTATTTTGAATCAGTTCACCAACGGCGCGGACACGACGATTACCCAAGTGATCAATATCGTCAGCCGGATCCTGAGTGATGTTTAAGCGAATAACTTCCCTAATAACTGCCACTAGATCATCAAGGCGGAAGATACGATCCTCTTGCTCTTCTCCAACAGATAGACTGAGGCGCTGGTTCATGCGGTAGCGTCCAACTGAACCAAAGTCATACCGATCAAAGCGGAAGAACATGTCATTGATCATCTGACGAGCATTGTCGACAGTGGCCATGTCACCCGGTCGTAGGCGCTTATACACTTCTTTGAGTCCCTCTTCTTCATTAGTGGACGTATCCTTAGCCAGTGTTGCTTCGATATACTTCACGTCATCATCAGTATCAACTTCAGCAAAGAGCTTAGTGATAGCTGCATCGGTAGGCACACCTAACGCTCGCAGCAGTGAAGTCACAGCTACTTTTCGTTTGCGATCAATTTTTACGTAAATAGCACCGTCAGCCGCTGTTTCGATTTCCAGCCAGGCACCACGGTTCGGAATAATCTTGGCACCGTACCAAGTGCGGCCCTTATTGAATTTTGAGGTAAAGAAAACACCAGGCGACCGAATTAACTGTGAGACAACGACTCGCTCGACTCCATTGATAATGAAGGTGCCTCGAGGCGTCATTACCGGAAACTCACCCAGATATACTTCTTGTTCTTTTACTTCGCCAGTTTTTTTGTTAACCAAACGCACCGCACTACGTAGTGGTGATTCATAGGTCGCATTGCGATCCCGGGCAGTTTCTTCGGTATGCTTTGGGGCGTCGAGATAGTGGTCTAGGAAATGCAACTCAAGATTGCCACCGTAGTCCTCTATGGGAGAGATTTCCTGAAAGAGCTCAGCTAAGCCCTTTTCAAAAAACCACTCGTATGATTGTAATTGCATTTCCAGCAAGTTGGGGGCATCAACTGTGCTGGTGGGAATATTAGAAAAAGTATGGCGTTCGCGAAGCGGAGCTAGTTTCGACATAAATGGTATAGGGGATGAGACCACTTAGGCTAAAAAAACGACAGCAACATGCCCTGGGCTTGGCAGCCTGTGGAAAAAGCTAAAGGAGGTAGAACTACGACCGAGCGCGTGGGATAAATCCCGTAAACAGAGCTAAAAATAGTGGCTCCGCGCGCTTGGCGCTTTCTACTTATTCGCTTACTTGTGCACACAAATCAGGGCTCGTCTTTGACGATTCGATCAGTATACGCAGCGAGAAGCGAAAGTGTCAAGAATATGTGGCACTGAATTTGCCTCTATTTGTCACCTGGCAACCTCCAATTCTCAACTTTTGACGATCTCGAAAAAAATCAGTGTTTCCTAGGTCTGAAGTGCTTCGTACTGAGGTTGAACCATTGTAACTGATTCACTCCGATCTAACTCCTTGAGAAAAGTGGGGCTTGTAACATCATTCGTCGCAAAATGTTTAAGTGGGACTGCTAATACATCCGCTAACAATGATGCCGTAACAATCCCGGCTCGCAGTGCGGAGTAGTGTCCCGGGCCACGATGCACTGCTACACACTCGATGTCGGAGCGCGCTATCCCTTCCTTGGCCAACACATCATCAATCGCGACAAGTAAGGCACTACCCAGAGCGTTATCAGATCGCCACGACTGCGTCGCCACTATCTTATCGCCTGTAGCCACGGACACCGATGCTTCCGGGTGGGCTGTGTCTATTAACAGCGTGCTCATGTGATTTCCTTAAACAACTCCTCAACTACTTCTCGATCATTCCAGTCAACGGCCTTACTCCCCACCATACGCGTGTTGTAGTTACCCATACCGGTTAACGCGATCACGTCACCGGGTTTAGCTTCTTTTAGCGCATACAAAATTGCCTCGCGCCGATCCTCAATCCTCTGCCACGGGATCGTGGCGTCAGTTAAGCCTGCCTCAAGCTCAGCATAAATTTCATCCTCAGGATCTTCGTACGGTTCGTCTTGCGTCAAAATAAGTTCGTCCGCATAGCGAGCGGCGAGCTTGGTTAAGATCGGACGTTTAGCACGATCACGCCGGCCGGCCGCACCGAACACCGCAATGAGTCTTCCCGCCACGTGTGGTTTGAGCGCTTGATACAATCGCTCCAGTGCATCGGCGGTCAGAGCAAAGTCGACGACTACCTTAAACCCGCTCGGGTGCTCCAGCCACTCAACTCGCCCGGGTATCTGTGTCACACTCGCTACACCAGCCGCGATATTTTCTTCGCTTAGACCAGCCGCTCGCGCTACCAGCGACGCTGCTAGGACATTCTCCTGATTAAACGCTCCAGTCAGTGGCGTTTTTACCTTCGCCGCCTGCGCCCGAGTGAATTCTTGGACGGTTAAGTCGTGGTGACGTCGATGCATGAGGTCGAGGGCTGCCCGGCTCCATTTGTCATCACCGTTGACTACCAATGTGGCCCCAGGTTGCAGGTAGTTCGCAATCCGCGCCTTGGCTGCCATCAAACGCTCCATAGTGCCGTGATAATCAAGATGTTCGTGCGTAATGTTTGTAATTATCGCTCCTTCTAGCTCTAGCCCAGCTAAGCGATGTTGATCGAGGGCATGACTGGTGAGTTCGAGCACGAGGTGCGTTACGTTCGCACTCACCATCTGACGTAGTTTAGCAAACACAATCTTGGCGTCCGTTGACGTCATGTGCGTGTTGTTTGCTTCTTCCGTCTCGCCAATCCAGAAATATTCCGTCGACAACAGCCCAACTGCCGGCCGGCCATGGGCTTGGCGCAATAGAGAAGCCAGCACAATTGCTGTCGTCGTCTTGCCGTTCGTGCCGGTGATCCCATAGATGTGTAATTGACGGTCTGGCCACCCAAATCGGGCCCGCCACGCTTGGGCTTGGAGGTAGTGATATACATTCTTCAGTTGTTGCATGACGTCGTTCATGTGCCATCAAGTATTCACCATGGACAAGGGTGGGGCAAATTTTTTGTGCTATGCTAAGTCACAGTCCACATCCATGATCGCGTCTTCGCTCAAGTCATTTTTGTTGCCTCTCCTGCTCGCCGCTGTGCTAGTAGCAGTCCCCCTCACCACCCACGCCCAACTCCTGCCTAGCTGTGATCCACTCCCGTCCAAACCTAACGCCTGTTCGGTGGCTGACTTACTGGGACTGGTTGTAAACGTCTATAACCTGTTAATCGGAGCAGCCGCCTTAGTAGCAGTACTGTTCTTAATCTGGGGTGGGGCCCGGATGCTCTATTGGGGGTTCTTAGAAGATTCAGCGTCTGAGTTAGCAGCGGCTAAGTTAACTGCTAGACGTAGTTTAGGTGGCTTTATCATAGTCTTACTGGCGTACCTACTCGTGAACACCACTATCGGTCTCTTGGGCGGTGGTGGTATTAACGATGTCTTGGATCGGGTGTTGAATCCGGGAACAGCTTTTGCGCCGGCACCAGGAAGCGCTACTCTACCCACCAGTCCACCAGTCGGGCCAGCCAGCCCCACGACCGCTCGTAGCGTAGCGGATACGGATAATGACGGACAAGTTAGTGATGGTGAAGCAGTTGTTAGTTTACTCGGTGCTTGGGGCGCTCAAGGAAGTGTGCAAAATGAACATGGCTTTGCTAGTCAGTTTGACCTCAATAGTAATGGCGTGATCGACGACGCTGACGTAGGTGAGTTTGAAAACTTGTACCGCAGTAGTATTCCTCCCATTTCCTTCAAACTCATTCACCAAGTATTCGCCGCTGACTCACCAGCCGCGCTGTCACTACTTGATCAAGACAATGACCGGGGCGTTGAGCTTGAGGAGGGCCGACCCGTGTTCTTAAATGCGCTCGCCAGCAATGGCAGTGATAGCGGTGGTGCCGACTTCGACAGTGCGCTGGACTTGAATGGCGACGGAACCATTTCCGCACTTGATTTTGTTGACCTGGCCGACACCTATCTCGCCCACCGCATTAGTCTGGGCCAAACGGGTGATGCGTCTCCAATCACAACCGATCGCATCACCAGCTGGGCTAAGAACTATGTTTCTTCAGGAGCCGGCGATGCCAGCAATCCGCTCACCGCAATCCCTGATGCCAGTGTCTGGTTACCGCAGCGTAGCTTCGGGCAACAAACTAACTCGCAAGTGGTGACACTCGAACGGTGTGACGCCACTCGCAGCCATCAGCCGCAAGCAGGACTAGTTACCACTAGCCTGGTACCGCAACCAACAGCGCCGCTGGCCGATCGAGATACCAGCGCTNCACTGCAGGCACGTGACTTTCAACTAGCAGTACCACTCGACTCGACGATCACGGGTATTAAGGTAAAGGTTCGGCGTCGTGGTGTTAGTGTGCAGGATAAAACGGTTCGTCTCCTGGATAAGAACGGTGCCCTCGTCGGTGCCAACAAGGCGCGACTCGGCGTCTGGGCTAACGCGTTTACCACTGAAGTATATGGCGGCGCCACGGACCTCTGGAGCACCGCTTGGACGCCGCTCGATATTAATGACAAGAATTTTGGTGTGGGCATGGTCATCGATCGAATCAACTCCGATGACGACCCGCGAGAACTGCCGACTCTTCAGCAGCCGCTCGGAGAGGTTGATTGCGTCGGAGTGAGTATTCACTACCGTGGTGGCACGACAAATGTGTGTGGCAACGGCGTCACTGAGACCTACGATACTACGGTCGAGACCTGTGATGACGGTAATACCACCCCAGGCGATGGCTGCAACGCCCAATGTCAGGAAGAAAACGTGGCTAGTATCGAATGTCTCCGAAGCGAGCGGACAAACCTTCCGCCGGAGGCGCTTACCTGGCCACCATCTGGATTCTTCTTCGTGGAGGACGAAACTATTGGTCGCGTCGCAAATTATGAAGCCGCTCGTCATCGTGTCGTGTTCCGACCGGAGATTATTCCCAACACAACCGGCAGCGGCACAATTATTGATGGCGAGCCACGCATCTTCAGCAGCCCCGGTCAACTACTCAATGTGACTAGCGATGGTCGCTTCGCCTTCGGCAACCAACCGTTTACTCCTGGACTATTAATCTTGCGAGGTCAGGGTGCAGACGCGAATCGTGGCGACATGGAGATCATTTACGTGTCACGCGATAAGACTATAGCTTGTACTAATCCACCACCGCCAACTGACTACAGTTTTGAGGCAATCTTCCGTAGCGCACTTCAATGTAAAAACGATACCGCCCACGTACAAACACTGCCCAACGTTGGTTGTGCCCAGTTACACGATGGTGTCACTGGTGGCAACGGTCGGGTCTGGGTAAAACATCCAGTACCAATGAGTTACAACGACGCCGTTCGCGCCTGTACCAACTTAAGTATATCTGGATTTAACAACTGGTCGCTCCCCACCGCTCTGGCTGTGTTATCAGTCAGCCCGGTAAATAGTAGTGGCGCCATGATGACTGATATTGAGCTGGGTGGTGACGTAGTCTTTTATGGCGCGCCTGANGGTGTTAACTACACGCAACTTCGCGGCACTGACGTTTGGATGGTTGATACCCGCTCCAGCCAAGTAACACCACAAAACGGCACCTTCCGCCGACCCTTCTACTGCGTCCACGATCGGTAGCCAAGCAGTTGGGGTGAGGCAGTACCTATCGGTGCGCAGCTGTATACAGCCAGTACCACGGTCGATTTCGCACCAGGTCATATGACCCAGGGTAGCTGATCTGCTTACCGCTAAAACCTAGCTTAAACCTAGTAATACCTGTCCAAGAGTGCTCTGGACCAGCATCGGCCGGGGCGATCCCATAAAAATCATACCGAGTAGCACTGCCCACTTGTGCGTGCTTGATCGATTCCCACTGCAACAGATGTGGTGCCATCAAGGAACGCTGTTCGACACTACTGGCGCCGTGCACATACGTCACCGTATCGCCAAACGTCATGAGAATATGCACGGCCAGTACTTTATTTTTATGCTCAGCGATAGCTAGCTGCGCACCATGATGATCTAGCACGCGCATAAATGTTCGGTAGTAGTCGGGGGGATGATAGGTAAAGGGTGCTCGGCCAGCCACCTCCTTGGCGAGAGTAAGGAAATGCTCTATATCCGCTTCATCTTTAGAGAAACGTACGGTGACGCCCTTGCGCTCAGCCAACCTAATATTGTAACGACTCTTTTGATGCATGGCCGCCAGCAGTTCATCTTGGGTTTTAGTTAAGTCCAACACCAACGTACGGGCGGGTTGCGTATCCTTAGGCGCCTTACGCCATGGCTGCTCCAGCTTCGTCGCGGGCTCAGTCCGAATGAAGAGTGACTGCTCGACTTCAGCCAACTTTTCCATTTGAGCGACAAGCGTAGCGAACGTGGCCGGGGAAGCGGTAATGGGCCCTCGAGGCGAGTACAGCCAGTTCTTACCAAAACGCAGCGGTCGCTTTATCACTAAGGCCAGTCCATCCTTCTCACGTAGGCGCCAAAACGTATTCCCCAGCTCGCGCTGCAATTCACCCCAACCCCACGATTGTAAAAACGAGCCACCTGGTGTGGCCGTAACTTGTGCATCCCATTCCTGACTGCCTATCTCATCCATTCTGGTTTTGTAATACGGCTTTGACTGCTTCTTCAACTGTATCGATATTGTCAGGCAATTTCTGTAACACCTCTTGGGCTTGTGACTTGGTATACCCCATGTTGGTTAACACTGAGATAGCTTCTTCGCCGACGTCTGCTACCACACCAGTGATCGGCGTATCTTTAAACTTTTCTTTGAGCTCCACCAAGATACGTTCGGCAGTTTTGCGGCCAACGCCAGAAACTTTTGTCAGTAACTTTATATCCTTGCTTGCCACTGCCTGGGCCAGCGTTCGTGGTGGTGCGACGTCAAGAATATTCATGGCCGTGCGTGGCCCGACAGACGGAACAGTTAATAGCAGCTCAAACACTTGCACGTCTTCTTTGGTCGCAAAACCGTAGAGTGATTGGCCACTATCGTTCGTATGGTGATAGGTCCGCACCACTAGCTCCTGCCCCACCTTGGCGACCGCTAACATCGAACCTAAGACCGACACTCTATAGCCAACACCACTCACACCTAACACGAGGCTCTTATCCTCTATTTCGTTTACGGTTCCCGTCAAGCTGGCGATCATGCTCTAAGGGTATGGGACCCACGCGAATAAAAAAAGACCGTTCGAGAAACGAACGGTCGCAAGAGAGTTTCTACTCACATACTTCGATCAAACCAATCTTATCGCAATGCGAACCAAACTCTTGATCCAGTTCTGCGAAATGGAGACTGATAGGACCACCGCCAGTATGACGCATTAATACAGGCACGTGTGTTTCAGTGGCGCTGCCGATGAGGAACAGTTGGTACTTCCACTTCACCCCATGCGCGAGAGCGGCCAAGCCATCATAGAGCGTCATGCCCTTTCCGGAATCAAAGCGCCTGAGTATTTGGCTCAAGGGAGTGTTGTTCAGAGCTTCACCACCCAACGTGAACTTCACCCACCGCGGCATAGCGATCGGCATCACCGCCAAGTCACGCGTGAAGCGTTCATACCACTGCAGACCAAGCGCCGCACAAAGTGCTAACATGTTTGGTCGTCGATCGACTAGTAACACGTCTTCCCCTCCCCCATCATTCAGTGCCGACGGGATAATCGGCAACGGGTAGCGCTGGTAAAACTCTTCTGCATCCCCGCACATGTACTTGTGAAAGCTCGGAAAACCGAGTGCGGCACCGTAACCCTTCATGTACAACACCCTCGCGCGGCGCTCGAAGTGCGAGTCAATCGTTGTTGATCCCCGCGTGTCGTGATGTAACCGTAGTAAACGATCGACACCAGCGGCGGTGTTAAAACCAATTTCACCTGCAGCATCTCCTCCGGGGGCTGTAAGACGGAAAATCTGGTTCATCCTCGTGGGGCCACTTTCATACCAAAATTTACTACTCATCGTCATACTCCTGTCCTGTGACACATTATCAAGAGGGCCATATTACTGGCTGTCCCGACAAAAAGTCAGCAAGAGGGGAAGAATGATCCTCGCGAACCACGCACTGTGATGCGCTATAAAAGGAACAATCAGTTCCTTATAGTCCTATTTCGCCAAAAGAAAAAGCCCATCGCGGTTGGCGATGGGCGGTTTTGGGTTTTACTACTGACGATCCTCTTCTAGCGTGATGCGGTTGAGCGGCGTTTGATCCCGCATCACATATCGTGCTGCGTGCTTCGCCTGGGACGAATGTGACCCCGTTTGCCACACACCAGACTGCCTATTGAGATACACCATCATTTTCGGCCCGGTATCTCCCATCTCATACACAAACGATGCTGGCGCGTACACATAAGAGTAGTTAACCGGTACACGTCCTTGCACCAAGGCGGCCACAAGCTGGGGCAAACGCGAGGGACGCCAACCCATCATGGCATCATGTGCCCAGGCTGACAGTGTCGATCCGGCTGCACCTCGGAACATATCATACCGAATCCAGTAGACGCCCTCGGTCGGATGCTCCAACGTGGCCCAATCAGGATCAACACAATCTCGCTCCTTAAACATTCCCTTGTCGGTGCCACCGACTGCACTAAGCAACGACCGAACAGGCAGTCGCGTATCAACCAGCACCAGAGAAGAGAAATCGTCCTCGGTCACCCAGTCCTCCGGCACTGGGAGAGTGTGTAGATATTCACCAAAATCACAGTGACCACGACCTATACTTCGAGGTACACCAGTTAGCCAAAGACGGGCGGCTTGGACAATTAACATGCTGCCGGCCAATGTATTGCGCAGTCTGCGGCTGCTACAAGCTCCAGCCAATGAAGTATTATTCGGCACCAAGCAGGATAGTCGCTGCTCCATTTCGCGCACTGCCACGACTGCAGCAGCCCCTCCGTTTTGAGTCGCCAGTAGCAAGCGCTGTAACTCCACGGTGCCTGACAGGGAAAGTTGATCCTGGCGCGGTACTAGTAGATCCATATTCATTAACATCACCTCTCTCCAATCGTTGGTATGGCACAAAACCGTGCGAGCTTAAGCTCGCCAATAATGCGGTAAACCAACAAACGGATGCTATGTCCCTTATCGGACAAGGTATGTCCGAGGATGTAAGGAACAACGAACATCCCAAACATGCGGCTGATAGTCGCAACGGTCAAGAAAAGAAAAAGCCCATCGCTTTAAAGGGGCGATGGGCGGTTAGCTAACGAATAGTCGTAATAACATCCACGTGATTAAGCGTGACGCTATCGGGCACCAGATCTAGAGTCCAAAAGTCGGGCTTGCGATGCGTAAGGCAGGGAAACCAGTGCGCCTCTCCCCACACCATCGCTGATCCTACACACGTTGTTGGTCGATCCGTCATAATGTGCCCTTGCAGCAGAGCGCACATCATTTCTTGGAACGAAAGTCCACGACGCATGAACTTTCCTTCAAACGCGTAGTATGCGAGCGTCCAATCGGCCGGCTGATGATCACTCCCCCCATCCTTAGAAACCTGATGACTTGTTTGACATNCCAGCCAATAGGGCGGCCCGTGTTTATTAGTGAGTGGGGCCTCTGGCGTCCGAGTAAATGACAGCGCGCTACCATCGACCAGGTTACTGTCGACTGCAACATCAAGAGCTGCCCGAAGGCCGTGCGCATCGATCGCTGGGTCAACGAGCACTGGAAACTGAGGTGGACAGTCCTGGGATCTGAATTTAGGTACTGACGGAACAAGCGCCAGATACTCTTTAAAGTCAGAGATTCCGCGCGCAAACTGTGGCGCCTTGAACGCCCAGAGGCGCTTGGCTTGCCACTTGCGGGGATCCTGCCAACCACTTACGCCACCTGCACCGATATTCTGAAGCAGGTAGTGCAAGGGCACCTCGAGGTCAGCTCCTGCATTGAGGAGTTCATGGAACCGAACCATCATCCGCGCATACCGGTTCGAGCCATCCGTCGTCCAACTTAATAACGACATAACGTACCTCCATTCGCTGAACACCTGCACAATAAGCCGTTCATGGGGGCCATTCGTACACGTATTTGTCAGCAATAAGAGACTTCTTGGGCGCATCTAGATACGCTCTAGACACTAGTAAAAGGAACGCGAACTACCATGCGCTATGTTAAGAACATCGTCAATATAAAAGAGCCGACAGTCATATCGTCGGCTTAAAACAGGATACTGTGAGCGCTTGGCCGGAGTTGTAAGGTAAATCTGCCATCGAGCGATCCATAAACGACGGGAAGCTGACCGATGCGATAAAATGCCAACTTTAGACTCCCATCCACCATCTCCACCTGTGCAGCCTCACCGATAGGGATGCCCGCAACAACAATATAATGCGTAAACTCCAGCTCTTGTTCCGCATAGGTCACCGTACCGAACTGCGCTAACTGAGCTCGAAATTCGGCCAGCGTGATTTTATCTCCCTGCCACCAAGCCGGCTGAGGCTTCGAATCCGAATTACTTTCTGCCATTGCATCCTCCTTAGGACTGGGTATACGAATAACGTATCCATATAACTAGGTATGAACGAACAATCGTGTAACCTGGTGAAGGTAGTAAAATAACGATGCTAAAGCAACCATTTAAACTCACGGCCGACTATCAGGCTGCTGGCGACCAGCCGGCGGCTATTGCTGCGTTAACCAAGGGCATTGGCGACAAGCTAGATAAGCAGACACTGCTTGGTGTTACTGGCTCTGGTAAGACACACACTATGGCCGCGGTTATTGAACAAACGCAGATGCCCGCGCTAGTCATTAGTCACAACAAAACTCTGGCGGCACAGTTAACTACTGAGTTTAAGGAGTTCTTCCCTAAGAACGCCGTGGAATATTTCGTCTCCTATTACGACTATTATCAACCGGAAGCCTATATCCCGCGCAGCGATACGTATATTTCTAAGGATTCCAGCATTAATGACGAAATTGATCGTTTGCGTCACGCCGCCATGGAAGCGGTGCTTACCCGAGATGATGTCGTCGTGGTTGCCTCCGTGTCTTGCATCTATGGCTTAGGCTCCCCCAGCGAATTTATGGATATGCGTTTGCAGCTGGCCAGGGGTCAAAAGATCACCCGCCAAGACATACTCAAACAACTGACGCGCTTACAATACACGCGTAATGATATAGATTTGATTCGGGGCACCTTCCGCGTCCGCGGAGATGTACTCGACATCCACTGCGCCGGTGAAGACCACCTACTCCGCGTCGAGGCATTCGGAGAAGACATTGAACGTCTAGTCTATTTAGATGAGCTGACCGGCGAGGTCATTGAAGAAGTCGAGTCGGCTGCCGTCTTTCCCGCCACATTCTTCATCTCATCACCTGAGAGTATGCAGCACGCCATGGCTAACATTCGTGACGAGCTGCATCACCGCATTCAGTATTTTCGCCAACGCAAAATGAGTATCGAGGCCGAGCGCATCGCCCAGCGAACAACCTACGATCTAGAAATGATTGAGCAGATTGGGTACGTGTCCGGCATAGAAAATTACTCGCGCCACATTGATGGCCGAGCTCCGGGAGAACCACCCTCTACCTTGATCGACTATTTCCGGCATTCCTACGGTGATGACGGCTTCCTCACCTTTATAGATGAGTCGCACATGTCGATACCCCAACTCGGAGCCATGTATGAAGGTGACCAAGCGCGTAAAGAATCATTAGTGCGATTTGGCTTTCGTCTGCCAAGCGCCAAAGACAATAGACCGTTAAAGTTCAATGAATTTGAAGACCGAGTGAAGCAGGCAATTTTCGTATCTGCTACGCCGGCGGAGTACGAGACCAACACCAGCCAACAAACAGTCGAGCAAATAGTTCGACCGACTGGCCTCGTCGATCCACTCATTACAATAGAACCGACCACCAACCAGATAGATCATGTCATTAGTGCCATCCAAGATGAAATCAAGAATGGGCGCCGTATCTTAGTTACTACGCTCACTAAAAGAATGGCAGAGGAGCTATCCACCTTCCTCGTCGAGATGAGTATCAAGGCTGCTTATCTGCATAGCGACGTGGACACCTTGGAACGACTGGAAATCTTACGTGATCTGCGCGCTGGAACATACGACGTGCTGGTAGGCATCAATCTATTGCGTGAAGGACTAGACTTACCGGAGGTCGGCTTGGTAGCCATTATGGATGCTGACAAGGAAGGTTTTTTGCGGTCACGGACTTCGATGATCCAAACTATGGGACGCGCAGCCCGGCACCTCGAGGGGCGAGTTGTCATGTACGCCGACCGCATAACTGGCTCAATGAAAAATGCGATGGACGAGACCGATCGACGTCGCAAAATACAAGAAGCATATAACCAGAAACACAACATTACACCACGCTCTATCACCAAAAAGATTGCCCTAACTCGTCTAGCAGGTCAGAAGATAGCCGAAGACGATGTACCGGACATCACTGAAATTCCCGCTGATGAAATTAAGCGAGCCATTAAGGAGCTGGAAACAAAGATGGACCTGGCTGCCCGCAACCTCGAATTTGAAAAAGCCGCTAAACTACGTGATGCCATCAAGAAACTACGGCAGAAAAGTAAGCGCGGCGGTTAATATCCAAAGCTATCCTGTTCACCCGTGGCCTATAATATCCTAGGATCTCAAGTGGTCAATAATAGCATCAGCATCGGCTTGGCTGATTGAGCCATCGCCGTCGACGTCAAGGTATGGTGGCGGTACGTTACCGAATGTAGGCTTGAGAATCCGGAGTTGTTCGCCCCGGTTGATTACGTTGACAACTTGCAAAACGTCAAGGGGTGAGACAGTGCCATCACTATTAACGTCAAACTGATTCACAGGGTTTTGCCAGAGGCTGGCAACCGGCAGATCACCGTTTAGCTGGTCGTAGAGAACATTCAGGTCATCCAAACCTATTTCGCCATCACCATCTACATCGAGGTAGCCGTAGCTGGTGAAGAATCTGTCGAAGGGATTGCCACTGGCAGGTGTGCTATCCCCGAAATCTATGGGCAAGTTAAATAATAATGCCTCAATTTCATCACCCCTAACTTCCTCATCGTCAAAGAACCCATACAGACTCTCAACATCAGCCAGGTTTACAGCCCCGTCACGATTTACATCAAACTGATTATCCGGATTTTGCCAGGTGCTAGGCGATCCAGTTGATCCGCCACCGCCACACACCAGCGCACTGTTGGCAGGATTATCAATGAACTGTGTAATCACCAACACGTCGAGAATATTTATCTCACCATCACCGTTCACATCGAACCGCTGCTTGTCGTTGGTCGCTGCCTCACCAATGGAATCACGCACGAGGACCATATCAGCTTCGCCGACGCAGCTATCGTTGTTGACGTCTAGGGCCAGCCGCGCCGCAACTGGTGTGAAGTCGCACAACGTGACGGCCGGGGCACACAGTGGATTTGTACTGCCAGCCTTACAGTTTGCCTCAGCCACTACACACAGTGGACCAGTCGATGGCGGGGCAACGGTTGGGATCGGTACCTGGTTGATGGGAGCGCCAGCGACATGTCCGATGAGCGGCAACTCTCCCTCACCGGTTTCCGCGCTAGTCGCCAGCCAGGGCCCTTCCTGATACAACGGCAATGGGAACTCTACATCGCCAGGATTGTTGAAGAATTTCCCCAGCGAATACGGGTACGCGCTAATATCGCGGCACACCTGTCTATCTGTCGTAATGCGATACTGATATACACCCCTAGCTGCCTCTCGCAGGTTCACACACGAATAGAGCTCTTGGTGCGGCACTGATTGTAAATCTAAACGCGCAGAAAAAAGGAAGCCTAACGTTCGCTGCCGAGCAAACTGTAAGTCTGGATTGCCAGTAATGCGCGTCAGAATCCGCTCACAAAATTGTGATCCTTCATCGTAACAAAAAATTTCCTGATCATTGTGGGTGGTCGAGTGTCGCACCAGTGGTGACCAGGATGAGCCATAAAATGGCTGATCGAGTATCAACGATGCGCTTAGAAATGGTTGTAAATAAATGCCAAGGCCTGCCAAAATCAGAATGATGATCGCAATAAGACCGTACCCCCAGCGCGGAAAACGACGACGCTTAGTTACCGGTGGACTCGTAGCAGCATCAAGCATTAGTGCAAGTATACCGAATAAACTCATTATTAGATAGTAATGCAGGAACCGGTCAGGGACAGCTATATGGTCCTGTTTCAACTTATGTCACACTGATTTCCACAAGAATATAACTTTATGTTGATCCTCCCCCTCATTTTCTTACTGGCAGCTGCCTCGGTCGGTATTGGTGGCATCTTGGCCTTGCGACTCACCAAAGAAGTGGTTACTACAGTGGCGCTCGGTATCACTGGCGGACTGGCCGGCGCTACCTTTATCCTCTATCTGCTTTCTCCCCTACTGCCACTGTCTACGGCGGTAGTTGTCATCGCCACCATAGCACTGATCGCCGGCGGCTATATATTACTCAGTCGATATCACGGCTGGCAGCAGTTGCGGAAATTAACGCTTAATAAGAACGCGCTGACCTGGGCTATCTTACTGTTTATTCTGTTCAGCTTTATCGCCCCCAAGCTGCTGGCAACCACCACTGGTGGTTTAAGCACGGGTATTATCAATAACTACGGTGACATCGCCTGGCACACGGAGCTTGTCACCTCATTCGCGGCCGGGCAGTCCACGCCCCCGAGCAACCCCATCTACTTTGGCCAACGACTGGCTTACCCCTTCTTAACTGATTTCGCCAGTGCGATACTACTTACCGGCGGAGCCACCATCGTTGAAAGTATAGTGCTGTTGGCTATGTTCTTGTTGCCGACGCTGTTCGTTCTGTTTTATCTGCTGACAGAAAAAATTACGCGCTCAAGCCAAGCTGCCACTATCGCGGTACTACTCTTTCTTTTTTCCGGCAGCACCTTCGGTTGGCTGGAGCTTGCCAACGACATCGCAGCTGCCGGTGGGCTCCCCGAACTCTTGACTGGCCCCTGGCGATTTTACTACTCTGGAGCAGCTGACGCGGGGAGTACCTATCATCTCATTAACCCCTTGCTGGGCTTAATCCTGCCCCAGCGATCGCTGCTGTTCGGCATGCCACTGGTCTTAAGTATCATCTGGTTGCTCACAACCGGGGATAAAACGGTCGATCCGCCCACCCCGCGCCAAGGCGCAGGATATTGGCGGGGCAGATCGAACCCGGGCCGTTTTGTTGGCACAGAGGCAGCCTCCG
Source organism: bacterium (assembly GCA_002686445.1). GTDB lineage: Bacteria > Patescibacteriota > Andersenbacteria > UBA10190 > UBA10190. Next base: position 16,665 of record NZCO01000002.1, read on the forward strand.
CTGCTTCTTCTGGAGATGTCTCCATATCCCGCCGCAAGCGGCGGGATATTGCGGCACCCAATAAGAAATCTAAAGCGCCATATCTAGTAGCAGGATCGCTAGCCGGCATGTTGCCTCTTTTCCACGCCCACAGCGTTTTGGTCTTGGTGCCACTGATCCTTGGTTTGGTCTGGCTCCGCCGCTCTTACTTGTGGCTCTATTTTTTCGGACCGGCGCTTTTACTGGGGCTGCCACAAGTGGCGTATTACCTAACGGCACCTTCCCAAGGTGCCGCGCTAACACTGCAACCCGGGTGGATGCGTCCTACGGGCACAAATTTCTTACTGTATTGGCTCCGCAACACCGGTCTACTTATTCCGGTAGCACTTGCCGGACTACTGATGAAGTCGCGTAAGCATCTGCAGCTACTAACCACCGTTGGCTTGCTCCTGTTCGTAGCCGCCAATATTTGGTTGATTGCTCAGTGGGAATGGGACAACACAAAAATTTTCCTCTACTGGTTGCTCTTTACGCTACCGATAATCGGCTGGGCGACGGTCGAGGCAATGAAACGGACCCCACAATGGGTCAACATCTTAATTGTGTTTGTGCTCGTGATCCACGGCGTCAGTGGTTTTATTGATCTCACCTATCTGATGTTGAAACCACAGTCGTACGTCGTCTGGGATGCCAACGCCGTCCGCTTCGCGCAGCAGGTTAAAGACGTCACAACCAACCGGGCGCTTATTGTCACCGCCCCGGTACACAACTCAAGCATTGAGCTCACGGGACGACCACGCTACCTCGGCTACGCCGGACATGTGTGGAGCCACGGCATCAACGGGTATACCCGCGAGCAAGCGCTGGCTAACCTGTATGAGGGCCGGGCCGACAATCTGCCGGAGGGTGTCGCCCGCTATATCGTAGTGTCACCGGCCGAGCGAGCTATCTACCCTAACCTAGTGATTAAGCCCACTTGGCAGCTTGTTAGCGAGCAGGGCCCGTACCAACTGTATCGACTGCAGTAACGCTATTGCGCGCGACGCCAGTACTCGAGAATATCCTTGAGGCTATCGTCTAGCGCGATAGCAGGCTTCCACCCAGTGGCTGCCTGCAGCTTACTAGCATCACCAATCAGCGACGGAATATCAGACGGCCGCATGCGCTCTGCATCCTGTTTCACCGTTATCTGCATGCCGCTTAAGGCAACCAGTTGATCCAAGATCGACTGGATGCTCGTCCCCTGACTCGTGGCCACGTGGTATACCTCGCCAACTTGGCCCCGTTCTAATAACAGACGATAGGCGCGTACTACATCGCGAACATCAGTAAAATCACGTTCTGCTTCTAAGTTACCCACTTGCATAGTTGGCTCTTGCCGCCCGGTCTCGATAGCAGCTATTTGCGAAGCGAAGTCTGCCGTCACAAACCCAAGCTTTTGACCCGGTCCAATATGCGGAAAAGGCCGCACCCGAATAACAAAATCATTAAACTCATCCACAATCATGCGCTCCATCGCCAACTTACTCTCGCCGTACGGGTTTTGGGGCAAGGCATCAACTAACGGCAGCTCTGGTAGTAGTTGCCCGGCATAGTCGTTCGCCTTGGCTCCATAAATATCAGCGCTGCTGGCAACTAGCACGCGCGTCTCTGGACTTAGCTGCTTTACTGCCTGCAAAATATTTTTTGTGCCATCAACGTTTACCTTACGCACCAAATCGGGATCTTTGAGACTGGTGCCCACGGCCGCTATCCCCGCCAGGTGCACGATCCAGGCCGGTTGCTCCGCTTCAAGCTGGCGCCGAAATGTTTCTGGATCAGTTATATCAATTTCCGGCTGATCCCAAGAAATTATGTTGGTATTGGGACGGTGACTAAGTTCAGCAGCCAAATGCTGACCGACGAAGCCGGACCCACCAGTAATGATGATGGTGTTATCCACACCGCCGCTCATATTAGGCGCCACCTAAAAATAATTTTGAGGTGGTGACTTAGTCGACTGGGAGCGCTCGCACCTCGCCAGCGCGCTGGTTACTAATCCGCTCCATCGCCGCATCGACCATCATCTTTACCAGATCCTCAAAGGAAACTTTCCGCTGCCATTTTAGTTTTTCCTTGGCCTTAGTTGGATCGGAGAGCAGCAGGTCAACCTCTGCCGGGCGCATGAACCGCTCATCTTGCACTACATAATCCTCCCACTTCAATCCCAAGTGGCTGAACGCAACTTCGCAAAATTCCTTGACCGAATGTGTTTCCCCCGTACCTATCACATAATCCTCAGCCGTATCTTGCTGTAGCATCAACCACATTGCTTCCACGTAGTCCCCGGCAAATCCCCAGTCGCGTTTAGAATCAAGATTCCCCAAACGCAGCTCCTTAGCCAGACCTTCCTTGATGTAAGCGGCCGTTGAAGCAATTTTCTGAGTAACGAATTCGTATCCTCGGCGTGGGCCCTCGTGATTAAATAAGATACCAGAGCACGCAAACATGTCGTGACTCTCTCGATAATTCACCGTAATCCAGTGACCGTACACCTTCGCTACTCCATACGGACTGCGCGGATAAAACGGGGTGTCTTCCTTCTGCGGCGTTTCCGTGACTTTGCCGTACATTTCTGAGCTGGAAGCTTGATAGAATCGGGCGTCGGGTTTCACTGTGTGCACCGCTTCTAAGATTCGTGTGACTCCCACGCCAGTCACATCGCCAGTCATTTCCGGAACATCCCAACTACTCTTCACAAAAGATTGCGCCGCTAAGTTATACACCTCATCCGGTTGTGATTTATCGACCGCCCGTAAAAGCGATGACGAATCACTTAAATCTCCGACTACAATCTCAATCTTGTTGAGTAAGTGACGAATGTTATCAAACGGATCTGTTGCTGATCGTTGGACCAAACCATAGACGTCATATCCTTTCTCGAGCAGCAGCTCAGTAAGATACGATCCATCCTGTCCGGTTACCCCTGTTATAAGTGCGCTTTTTGCCATAGACGTGATTCGTTATTCGTGATTTGTTATTAGTAGTAATTTATCTGGCACTGTATCGCATGATGAGCACTATGTCTACGCGGATAGAGCCCGCCGGGGTCCTGCTGATCGACAAGACCGCGGGCCCAACTAGCCACGATGTGGTTGCGGCCGTCCGCCAGCTCATTCATGCCCACTTGGTGGACGAGGATCAAGGTACTAAGCGACGACACCGCGCCGTCAAAGTGGGACATGCCGGAACGCTTGATCCGTTTGCGACCGGCTTATTGCTCTTAGGTATCGGCTCCGCAACTCGACTGCTAGAGTATTCACATAGCTGGCACAAAGAATATGAAGCCAAGATTACGCTTGGCGCCACTAGCGACACCGATGATGGCACCGGAACTATTGTGGCCGCACCAGAACCCGGCGCACCAACTCTGGCAGACATAGAATCAGTGCTACCTCAATTCTTTGGCACAATTACGCAGCAGCCACCAAGCTACGCCGCAATTAAAGTGAAGGGCAAAAAATTATACGAATATGCGCGAGCGGGGGAAAAAGTTGCCGCCCCACCACGCCAAATTACAATCCACGAGATAGCGGTGCTCGACTACCATTATCCAGTCCTGTCTTTGCGCATTCGCTGTGAGGGCGGCACGTACATTCGCGCCCTGGCGCGCGATATCGGAGCCGCACTGGGCACGGGAGGATATTGCTCCTGGCTTAGACGCACGCAGCATGGCCAACATCTAGTGGCTTCTGCAGCCCTCCTAGCCGACATAGCCCCCACTACGCTCGTTGATCAGTTGCACCCCTCCGACCTGCTGACTGTCGGAATGACTCAGCTCATGTTAACTGATACACAAGTGAGCGATTTCGGGCAGGGGCGGCAGATACATCTAACAAAGCCCATCACAGAAACAGAGCACATAGCAGTTTTGGACCCCACCGGCACACTGATCGGAACTGGTAGCTACAATGCCGTCACGAAGATCATAGCGCCTAATAAAGTCTTACTTTGACTTTTCTTCATTGATACTGCACACTTCGAACTCAACATATGCCGCAACTAAAAGCAGCCAAAAAAGCACTTCGCCAGAGCCGACGCCGTCGAGTTGTTAATGATCGCTGGCGCGACAAGGTTCGCAGCAGTATCCGAGCGGTGAAGGATGCCGTTAGCGCTGGAGACACTGACAAAGCAGTAGCGGCTGCCAAAAGTGCTCAAAGCGTTTTTGATCGCGCCGTTCGCCGCAACATCATCAACAAAAATGTTGCCGCCCGTAAAAAAGCACAACTGACCAAGTCCGCAACTACAATTGAGGCAGCAAAATAAACCGGTAAACGTTATCTCCCCGCTAGAGCGAGAACTAACATCATCAGTGCTGTTCGGGCGTCAGCTTTTCCCTGCTTGATAGCAAAATCAGATCCCGCAATTCTCGTTAAGGCCGTTAATAGTGCCGTTCGCGTCAGTCCCTGTACAACAGCGGTATTTTTTTGCACTACGTACGGATGCAGCTTCCCGCGCCGCGCAATGTCAGCGGCGGTAAGGCCCTCATCTAACCCCGTACGAATAATCAGCAAGGTCCGGAACTGATAAGCCAGCATCGACAGGATATAAAACTCATTTTCGCCCGTAGCTAACAGGAGCTCAACATTGTGAACGGCGCGAGCCGTATCACCTGCCACCAGCGCGTCTAGCGTTGGGAAAATTTCGGCAGCCTCTTGTGCCGACACTTCAGCTTGAACCCGTGACAGGGTGATCCCGCCCCGTAGCAGCAATTGATCTAGCTGTGTCGATAACCGCCAACGGTCAGTGCCTACGCGAGCGACCAACTCCTGGGCCGCCTGCTGGTCAATGGCCCCGTTGCGCTCTTGAGCTTCATCGATCAGCCAAGCCACCAACTCTGGCGCGGGCGGACTGGTAAACTCGCGGGCAGTTGGTTTAACCTGCTGCCAAAACTTGGAGCGCTTATCAGGACCCGCTTGATCCCAAAGAATCATGGAATCTTGGCTTGCCCCCTTAAGTAGATCGACTAATTTTTCTTGCAGCGCTTTAGGCAAAGCCGAGGGGTTGTGCAGCACGGCAATCTGAACGCCAAAGAGACTATCGCCGCGGTCAAAAAGCTCACCGAGCGTTTCATCAGTAACGTCAGTGCTATATATATGTTGAATAGTCGCTTTACGTTCTAAGACTGCCGCGCCAATAGCCTGGCGGGCGCCGTAGGTATCGTCACCAAAAAAATACTGGGCCATCGCCTCAGTATTTGATACTTGCGAACCTAAGACAACCCCTACTGGGTAACAAATCCACTTTCCCCTGGCGGGATCACGTCCGTTGCGGGATCAACCGCGTCGGCCTCTTCTACTTCCCAAGTGACGGCAATGTCTGCACTTGGAGTCATTACCCACAACTGGCCGCGCGTGAATACAATTTCTTTACCCTGCTCATCTAAGAAGTGAACTGGATCTGTCTTTTCCAATCGGTTTTTGCGCCACGTCCCGGTAATAACTTGGCCATCTTGATATACTGTGAGCGGACCATCGCCCTCAATGCCCACGTCATTGTACCCGCCCGGCCCATCAGCAAATCCATTACTAGCAATCATGATAGCAATTGCACTCGGCGCAACGGTTTGATCATCCGCTGCATCAACCTGCTTGGTGCCCGCCCAGTACCGCACGTAGCGGTTTGTTTCCTGATCATATTCATAGTGCACCCTAAAAGAGCCAGGCCAGCCGACTGAGAGTGTACCGCCAGCTGATCGCTGACTCAGATCGATATCGTCCTTAAAATCATAGCCATCAAACTCAGTGGTCGTGCGGTAGCCTAACTTCTGCAACGCATTCCACAAGCCTTCGTAACTAGTAAAACCATTATATGGAGCCGGCAGATGACTCTTCCGGAAATAGGCATTAAACGGGTTGCCTAAGGCATTAATGGTATCGAACTCACCAGCGCTAATTCGGTTCAGCGCGTGATAGCTACCACCCCAGTGGCCAACAATGGCATCGACACCCTCGGCCAAGAACAGGTAGTCATGTCGGGCCGAACGAACTGAGCCGATATCATCCGGTTCTCCACACTGATACACCGCTAGCAGGCGGGTTACGTTGCTGGCCAAGACTGGCAGTTCCCAAACCATGTCCGCTTGAGAAAACCCAGACATCGGCCGATTGATAGCATCGCCTGCCAACATAACGCCAATGGGCCGCCGATCATAATGATCACAGGCAACACCAGAAAGACCACTGACCTTGGAACGAGGCTTTAATGCATCGCCAGCAAATGGCAGGTCACCAAAGATATTACTGTCCGGGCCACCCCCCCGGTTAGGGAAAATGGATGCGTCGGGAGAAAAGGCCGCCCAGACGCCGAGTATAATAAGGACTAATACAGCCAGCGCGGTGCCAACAATCCCGTATAACTTCTTTTTACTAAGATCACCATTACCGCTGCCTGGCAGCTTCGGTAACTCTGGTAGCTTTGGCATCGGCGTCGGAGCATCCGATCTCAACTCAACCACTGGCTTCAAACTTCCATTACTATCGTCACTCATATGTTGGTCAAAAGCGTATCAGAATTACTGTCGGCGGTAAATCGGAAAAGTGATCGGGCAGCCCTATTCTTGAGCAGTTGCTGCCTCGAATCGCTTGAGCCATTGGGCTTCATCGGCCATCACTTGTTCCCAGGCCGCTGAGTCTCCACTCTCGACTGCTGCTTGCTTTGCCTTGAGGTTTTTATACAACGAAGGCAATACTTCTGGATAAGCTCGCGCCAATTTCACGACAGGTTGCAGCCACACATCGTCTAACGCCTTGATGGCGCTAACAAAATCAGCCTGTTCCTCAGACGTCAAACTACTTTGAGAAATAAGATCGCCTAACTTTTGTAGCTGCTCATCAGTCATGTGTACTTACTCATTGAGAAGCCCAAAGTCTATAGGCGGATAGTCGATGTCAACTAAGGGAGTCTCATTTTCCTGACCTACCAGCACTTCCAACGCTGCCACTTCTGCTTGTAATTCTTCTGTCCCTGCAGCGTCAAAAGATTCTGGACCCCGCAGGTGAGCAGATGAATTCGCTGTCGATTGATCTCCCTGCTGTTCAGCAGCGGGAGGTGCTGCTGTCTCTGTATCCACTCTATTGACAGTCGCCCGCGAGCTACCCTGCTCCCCTGACCGAGTTGGAAACTTGAAGCCAGCCCTTTCGGCTGCGCCCGCAAACGCCATGAGCGTTAGGACCGTGCCGGTCAATGCCGCGGTGCGCAAATGGCGCTTCTGCTGACGTTCTATCCTCTGCCGCGAGCGTTCGATGATGGCCGTAGCGCGACGGGTATCAAATTCCGGGACCTGTTCTCCTGCTAATGATGACTCTTGTGACATGCAATCGACTAACGTATTAACTCTTTAAAACTGTATGACGGCGAGCTACGAAACGTCAAACAATGACTCGCTTAAGTAATCTGCACCGCCGCCCTTTTCATCCTTTGGTGGTGGCGTCCCGATTTGAAATCGCTCTAAGATCTGTTGCTCGACATCCGCCTTGGCTCGCCCATAGGTAGCACGAGAATGCTCGCGAATAGCCTCGCGGTTTTGGTTATCGCCTCCCGCCGGCGGTGGCGGAATCTTTAGACTGAACGGTCGAGCCGGCGTTCCGCTGATCAGCAAACGAATATAGGCAGTAAACCGATCCAGGTTCAGCAGGTCGTACTCCGTAAAGACCGGCTCAAATTGTTGGGCCATGAATTCGGCATCATCGACCCCAATACGATAACTAATGATCGTACCCACGTTACCAAACACAGCGTCTTTAATGTCATCCTCCAGTTGCTGCGTAAATTGGTGTGTTAGGTTCAAATTCAAGCGGTACTTTCGAGCCTCCGACAGGATAGTGGCGATACTATCGGTGGTGAAGTTCTGAAACTCATCGAGGTACAGGTAAAAGTCAGGGCGTTGATCCTCAGGGATGTTGGCACGACCTAAGGCCGCAATCTGAATCTTCGCCACTAAGACAAATCCAAGCAGATCAGAGTTAATGTCCCCTAGCTGCCCTTTCGATAGGTTACACAGCAATATTTTCTGCTGATCCATGACCTCACGAACGTCAAAGCTCGAATGTGGTTGGCCAATCAGGTTACGAACCGTGGCGTTCCCAATGAAGCGACCCAACTTACTAATAACGTAACTCAACATGTCAGCTGACATCTGCCCTTTTTGACTCTGGGCAAACTCGCGCTCCCAGAACTGCCGCACGGTCGGATCAATGTCGTACTGTAGAATTTTCTTGCGGAATGGTTCGTCAACGAACATGCGTGGCACGTCAATAAGTGTGGCGTTCTCGTCTTCGACTAAGGCCATCAGCGCATTTCGCAAATAGTGCTCGAACATCGGTCCGACCGATTCCGGGTTGAGGCGAGCCGCCAACTTCTGCAAGATTTGGACTACTTCGTTAACCACCATGTCTTTCTGCGCTGGATCTTTTGACTCCAGAATGTTGAAGCCTAAGGGTCGGTCCGTGTCGCGTGGATCAAAGAGAATCACATCGTTCGCTCGCTCGGCGGGAATGTGCATCAGGATGTCTTCAATTAAATCACCATGTGGATCTACTACCCCGACTCCGTGACCTGCCACGATATCCTGCACAATCATATTCAAGAATAGGGTCGTTTTCCCCGTACCTGTTTGTCCGATGAGGTATAAGTGTCGGCGTCGGTCATCCTGGGCGAAGTGCACCGGATTGCTGATGCCACGATACAGATTATCCCCTAGCACAATTCCTTCCGCGGGTAGCTCTGCTGGTGCTGGCCCAGCTTTAGCGCCGCGCCACAGGATATTTGGAGTGGCCGTGGTCGGCAGTGGAAAATGAAAGAGCGACGCCAACTCAGTGGTGCTTAAGGTGGCACTGGTTTTTTGGCGTGGCACTCGGAATACAAGGTCGCGAATAAACTGTCGCGATTTACCAACGCGACTCAAGTTCAAGTGATTCAAATCAGGTAAATCATATTGAGAGAAGGCGCCGGCTATGCTATTAAAGACCCGCTCGGCATCATCGGCTGCTCGCGTCGAAGCGCTGATTCGAATGTTCACATCGAACTGCTGCTCAGTCACCTTGGCTTCAACAAGTTCAACTCGCTCCTGCCCGCGCCCGGTCAATTGGGCCGCTTCGCTCTGCGACTTTTGCTTTGATTCTGATGACTTGAGCGTGCTGTCTGACAGCTTGGCCAGAGCTGAGGATTTACCAGCCACATCCTTCTGTTTACCTAAGACAGTTCGACGTGCGGCCTGCCTTCCTTTCTGACGCGCCTTAGCCGTTGCCGGACGACACACATATTGAATGATCGCCGCGTCCTGATTCTGCAACTTAGCCAATGATGCCGTCAGGGACCCAATAGGGTCTGCCTCAAGGTCAAGGTAGGTAGCCAGCGGCAAATGCGAGCTTTTTGCTAGTTTCAGATGGCCACCGACAATTGTGTCGCTCGTTTCGTAAATGGTGTGGTCAGACGACACTTCCACAGCTGCTTCAGGATAGAATGCGTAAATCTGTTTTTCTAAGTGATCAACGTACCGACGCTCCGTACCAGCATAAAAGGCGATTACGCCATCTTCGCGGGCCACAATTTCAAACACAACAATTGGTCGGCCATACAGCCATTTGTCGAACGACGTTGTCGGCAGGCTGGCCAGCGTCGACAACCATTGTTCAGCCACCGCGATCCGTTCTTTTATCTGCTCACCGACCCCCTCTTCTCGCTCGTCGCTGGCGATGTCCTTCGGCAGCGTTACCTG
>NZCO01000003.1 GCA_002686445.1 bacterium
CGTGGCCCAACCGGCCATTCGCCATTCTTTTGTTAAGAACCTGCGCGCTATTCCCCGTCCCTTTGTGGCGTTAACTGGGCTACTGCTCGCCTCCGCTATCGTGAGCACGGTCATCTCGGCGCAACTAGAGGTGAGCCTGGGCATTCTCAAAGGTTGGGTTATCGTACCGATATTGGCTGGCCTGCTTGTATACAATCGTAGCCGATCCTCGAAGCGCACGTATGACCTGTTGCTGGATACTTTGGTAGCCGCTGGATCCGTTACTGCACTCCTCTCGCTCACACAACTGCAGTTCGGAGAGCGGCTAGCTGGTATCTACGATGTACCGAACTCACTAGCCTTGTGGTTGGCGCCTTTGATCACCTTAGCGGCCATGCGTATAGTGGTAGATCGCCGTCGCGGCTACATTCTGCCCGTCATTGTCATGGCGACTGCTCTAGTGCTGGCCCAATCACTAGCTGGAGTACTAGTAGTCATCCTGGCTTTGAGCCTAGCGGGGGTACTCTGGTCGCCTCGTCCGTTACTAGCTGCCGGAGTCTTAATATTCTTTGTGGTGGCTGGTGTTGGCGTATTGCAGAACAGCCAGAGTTCCCAGGCCAGCTACGCAGTGAGGCAGCAGCTTTGGAGCGTAGGGACTGACTTGGTGCAGCAGCAACCGATACTGGGGATTGGCCTGGGACAGTTTGAGCCACACTATCAGCGCGTGCTGCACGAGCGCTTTGCGCGCTATAACAGCGGCGAGAGTGATCAGTCTCCCCTACCTGAGTTTGTCTTTCGTGATCCACACAACTGGCCGTTAGCCTGGTGGCTCAACCTGGGCCTTACCGGCCTATTTAGTTTTATCGGGCTACACGTTATTGTCTTCCGGCATTCTCGAGATCGCAGCGTTACTATCGCCTTGGTATGTCTGTTGCTATTTGGGTTGGTGGATACGATTTATTGGAAAAACGATCCCGCGGCCGTGCACTGGATGTTGCTGTTATTAGCCTTGCCCTAGCTACTTACCGACTACGGAGTAGGTGTGGGAGTAGAAAGTTTCGGTTCCTTGACCTCAGACGCAAACTGCGGGCTAACGGTGTCGAGAATAATGTATGCGGTTAAGGCAATTGCGATGCCGAGCAATGCCATGCCAATAAAGCTCTTGGCGGTGCCAATGCGAGTGGCACTTCCTCCTGCCGTCATATAGATGTAGCCACCGACAACGACCATTACGATTCCAGCGGCGACCGTCAGCGCGATAATGGTATTGGCGAAGAAGGAGGCATAGCCCAGGAGCGGATTCTCACCTTGCCCAGAGGTATACTTGCATACGTCACCAGTGGGGCCGCCGGGGATTGGGGCTTCGAAGTCGCCAAAAGCACACTTACAGATACCTTCAGTTACACCGGCAGGGACCTCGCAAAAATACCCCTTGTCTTCGCACAGGCCGGGCGGATCATCAACTCGTGAGCATGCTTCACCCGGTCCGGCCGCATTCGCGGTCAGCGGGGCAACAGCCCCTCCTGCGAACAACAAAACACTAGCGATTATAAGGGAGCTTGCGAGCCAGCGGGAAATGAATGATGTAATCATGTGTTCTTTCTAACGATAGTAGTAGTTTTTTCAAAGACCCCTATAGTTTGTTTGAATCCGGCAGCCAGGAATTTGTTAATGGCTGCGGCGATGCCCAATATGAGTAGGACAATAAACAGAACAAGAGCAAGTGGTGGGAACGTCAATGCAAACATCATACCAATTCCGACGAGTGCTGACACTACCCCGAGAATGGCACCAATCACCGAAAAAATGCCGGTTGTGATCACTTGCGCTCCCTTAGTCACGATCTGGGCGGTGTCGATGTCACCTTCTGCGGCCGCACCAAGCTTTGATCCTGATTTGGCAGCTGCCCGCTGACGGGCCTGCGCTATTTTCAACTTCGCCTGTTGGTCAGCACTAGCGGCTCGCGCTAGCCTACCGGCTGCCTGCTCCCCAGCCTTTCGGCCTGCATATTTACCTGCTCGTCGCCCGAATTTACGACCAAACGTGCCACCTTCCTTAGCTCCCTTAGCTCCATATTCAGCGGCTCCTTCTCCAGCGCCGGCAATGGCTCCGGGAATGGCTCCGACTCCAGCCGCGGGAGCACCAGCGATAGCTCCGCGAACACCACCAACAACTGCTCCAACACCGCTACCCCCGGCGCCACCCGCCGCGGAGCCAGCTGCTTGACCGGCCGCGGCACCAGCCTGACTTCCAGCCCGGGCGCCATACGTTCCGCCGCGTTTAGCTGCCGCGTTTTGTCTGCGATTTAATTCTGCCTTTGCCTCACGCTCTTGGCGTCGAGCCGAACGCAGTTGTTGTGTGTTCCCGTCTGCCATAGTGCTAGCTAGTTAGATGTGCTGACTCAGTTGCCGAGTCTTGTTGGCGCGCCATCTCTCGCTTGGCTGCCTCAATCGCCAAAATCTGCTGCGGATCGGAGGTAATGACCTGATCTTCTGCGTAACTCGCCACCACCTTAATGGCGACATGCTTCAGGCCGGCAAAGAAGATACCCTCACCCACGGCACTTTCAAGCAATCGAAACTTTTCATGATCCGTGAGGTAGAAGACTTCAGCCAAGAGATCGATAGCTGCTGGTGACTGACGCAGCAATAGCTGTAGCGAGGAGTTAGTAATAATTGGCTTCCCGTANTTGGACTGCAGGAAGTCAGTAATATCCTGCGTAATGGTTGTGATGCCTAGGTAGTACTTACGAGCACGCTTAGCCATGGAGAACATGAAACGAGCTGATTCCTCATGTTGCATCATGATCCAGGCCTCATCAGCCACCAGAATTCGGCGTTTCAGCTCACTACGAACACGGTTCCAAATGAAACCTAAGATGACATACATGGCAATCGGCCGTAGCTCTTCTTCCATGTCGCGAATGTTGAAGACGATCAACTGTTTATCGAGGTCGATATTGGTTGGGCGGTTGAATACTCCAGAAAACGTACCCTCCACAAACCGCTCCAAGCGGGTGGCGATGCCTTGGCCGCCTTCCATGTCACGCAGGATGTTATAGAAATCTTCTAGCGTTGGTATCTGTGGGTCGTCCCATCGGCTTCCAGAGGTGATGTCCTTTAAGGCATACGTTTCCCAGAGCCCACGATCGACCAGTGATTGTTCTTCGGCGGTAAGTCCCTGGACCATCAGCGAAATGAGCCCAACTAAGCGAGTAATGTTCTCTCGCAAGACCGATTCGGGCTTATCGTCATCGGCTAAGCCGGGTAAATCAAACGGATTAATGCGGTGGTCGGAGGCTATGGCTATGCGTAAGTAACTACCCCCCACCGCCTCGGCTAGGTAGCGATACTCTGACTCTGGATCAACGACAATAACTTCGGTGCCAAACATCAAGCTACGCAATATTTCTAACTTCACGGTGTAACTTTTGCCTGCACCGGACTTGGCCAGAATAACCATGTTGGCGTTCTCCAGACTAAAGCGGTCGAAAAGCACCAGGCTATTGTTGTGCAAGTTTATGCCATACAGGATGCCCGAGTCAGACGTTAAGTCTGAGCTAACAAAGGGGAAGCTGGTTGAGAGCGGTGACGAGTTCATATTCGTGTTGACGGCCAACCGATCATGACCGAACGGCAGTGTGGTAGTGAACGCTGGCTCAGCTTGGAACAGGGCTGGCTTGGCATAGACCAAGCGGCCTTCAAGTAGCACTTCAATTTGGGAAACAGTTTCCTCAAGCTCTTCCTCCGAATCACCATAGAGTGTTATGTATAGTCCGAACTGGAAGAAGCGCTCAGTGCCTTGCACCAACCTATCTCGTAGCTCTTCAATATCTTGGTATGCAGTTTCAAGTTGCGGGTCACGCACCTTACCGGCCTCGGCTTGCATGGAAATAGAGGCTGATACTTGGGTGGCTCTCTTTCTTAATTGTTTCAAAATCGTGGCTGAATCTTGCGGGTATACAAACATGGCCACGTCAAACTCCACATCGTAGTTCACGATTGGTGCGAACCAATTAGTATCAAGAAACCGTGGGTAGGTTGTTACAAACAAGGTGGTGGCGAACTTGCCATCAATTTCTATGTGGCTTGGCGTCACCNTAAANCCAGCCGGGGCTACAATATCACGAAGGCTGGATATACCGCGATTGTACTGACCTAACGTAGATTTTTCCGACGCTGTATCAGCGTCACCTTTCTTGGTGCCGCGCAGGAATCCAACGACGTCGCCCATAACGCTCATACACGCTAGTATACCAGATGTTTCTCCTTACGCGTTTGCCAAGAAACACAACCCCTACTACCAGCGTAGTAGGGGTTAGTTAGACTTATTCTCAGTCTTTTTTTGGGCTGCTCCTGATTCTGCCACGCGTAGTTCAGCGGCGTTCCTCAGCCGCTGCGCGCGACTCGTTTTGGGGTTATACATCGTGTAATACAGCTCCAATAGCTCTTGCGTCTGCAATGGGACGAGGCGCAGCCCAAAGGAGCGTAAGCCTAGTGCTACTTGGTTCACACGTTGCATGAGCTGCGACCGATTATGCTCAAACTCCTCATCGGTCATGGTGTGCTTACCAGTGGCTCCCTTAAACCCTTTAAATATCTTACCGACCGGACTTTCCTTGCGACTTTGCTGNACCGAGAATGGGATAGTGACAAAAAAGGTCTTGGTCATGATATTGCTGCCCTTTACTAGCTCCTCAATGAATTTTATGTATTCATCCATCTGTAGTCGAAGCAAATCATTTTGCTGCTTGTCGCGTAGTATCCGGACGCTTTCGATATACGGCGTGATATCCATCTTACGCGATGAAATGGTGATCTGAACGGGGAAATCAAGCGAGTTGAGGAAGTCCTGGTAGGCAAAGACGATAGCGTCTTGTTCTTCCTGAGACTTGAGGGCGAAGTTAACCGAAGACACCATTAAGGTGGCACGCATGGTGCCATCATTGAGGATAGTCACACCGTCTCGAATCTCCGAGACCGGGACCTGTGACTGGGTCGACTTCCCTTCTTTTTTTTGTGCTTGCATCTCAAGGGCCATAGGTTTTTGTCTTACGTTAGTATACTACGGCTTGCCATTGCCTGGCTCCGCCTCTTCAGGTGCTGCCTCATCAGCATCATCAGCCGTCTTCGTAAGCCTCGTCGATGGCCCTGGTCCCACTGCCGCCGGGGCGGCGTCAGGATCAATCTCGTCTACGACGTCTTCATTAACGACATTTCCGACTGCTTCTAGTGAGCGTGCTCGGTCACTGAGTGACTGCACCACTTCGGTGGAATGGTATTGCTGGTATTCTTCGCCTCGAATCAATAGCAGTTTGCCTCCGTCCTCGCGGCGCCACAAAAAAAGTTGTCCGCGGGTAGCGAATGCGATAGCGCTACCGATGACGGTAAATAAGGAACGTCCGTGCAGTTTAAAATGGGCAAAGCCGGCGGCTATAGCGAGCACCGGTACAGCGATGGTGATAAACAGTGGAATGCTGGTGGATAGGAACACGGGCACTAAAATCATGACCGCACCGACGTAGATTAAAAACTGTTTGAGGGTAAACGGCCCAATGATCTTATCCGCGATGGTGATAAATTGGGGGACTTGATAACGCATGGCTTACTGGTTTGGTGGTCTGCGCATAGCCGGGTTGAAGGGTGCCGGCGATGGCGGCGTGGGAGGTGGCGGGGCGGTTGGCTTCCGTTTGAGATTCAACACATTTTTAGCGCCGGCCTTAGTCACCTTCTTCTCGGCCTGCACTTGCTCCTCCTGCTTATTGCTGGCAGCTTGTTTGCTGATTTCTAGCGACAGCGGGGCAAAAATGTCACGCTCCAGCTCGGTGGCCAAATCTTGAGATCGATCGTTGGGCAGCTGCAAGTGGCTAGATAACAGCCCAGCCACTTTGGCGATTGACACCTCACCAATAGCGACCTGCAACACCACGAAGGCGATGGTTACAGCTTTGGCCTCTGGCAACTGGTGACTTTTCGCCAAACCACGTAAATACGCTCCCGTACGAGGGGAGACGATCATTCGTCGCACTGGTTCGCTCGTTTGCAGGGCGGCAACCCGATAGTCGTGACGTCGCTCCGGTGGAACGGCCATCACGGAATTAATGGGCACGCTCTTAAAGACGATGCCCATAGGTTACTTGTCTCCTCCGCCGCCCTTTTTCTTCTCAATAGCCTGGATGGTTTTATCAAATACATCGAGTAGATCGGATTTAGCCTTGGCATCATCGACTCCCGTTTTGTCCTGTCGCTCAGCGTCTGACGCACCCCCACCTGCAGGTGAGCGGAAGGTAACATTAGCTTCTAGTGCCACTACTAATTCGTTGCGCTCATCATCGCTCAGGCCTGACATAAACTCTTCATTTTTGAACACTTCCTTAACTTGGCTACGGTCACCCACTTCAACAATTGCCTTAACGCTATTCTCATCTGTATCGTGCATAGCCTTGAGCACGCCCGGTTTCTTAAGATTGTTTGCGCTAAATGTGTCTCTATTGGAAACACCGGTTGCTGGGTCAACCGTTCCGTTATTGAGAACGTCCTTCATTGCAGTGCGACGTACGTCTTCGGCAACGGACCCGTGGGCGCCTCGGGGCCCCGCATACGTGGTAGCTAGTGGTGCAGCTGCCCCCGCCGCTATGCTATTAGAGGCACGCTGAACAGTTCTATCGCGCGTACCCACACCAGCCGCGCCCTTGCCAGCCTTCTGATAAATAGTTGGTGCTTGGCCTGCAATAACTTTACCGCTTGCATCACGCTTAGCGCCACGGACAGCCCGGTAAGCCTTCCCGGCTGCATCGGTTCGTCCCCGCATTCGAGTATCAAAGGCGGCACCTGCCTCACTTGCTCTGCCTCGCACTGCCCTGCCGGCGCGTCTTCCCGCGTATCGAGCTGTTCCAATTCCCGCTCGTTTCATGCCGCTGCTGAATCGATTGACCGCCGCCGATGATCCCTTATCTGCCATTTTCAGAGATGCCACCGCGGCAATAACGAGCATTGCGGCCAGAACCACGGCCTGGACTACTTTCCCGCCGGCGGTGCCACCAAACGTCCCCAAACTTTGTATGCCGAGCGAATTCACATTGATTGCGAGGATGAGAAAGAAAAGCGCAATCGGGCCGGCAAACACATACTTAAAGAAGACTTGCCACCATTGTTTAGCATACGGCTCAGTATTAGGGAGAGCGAAGGAGAGATACGCGATAGGCGAAATGATAAGCAAGAGAATGAGGACGATGTATCGCACGAGCAGCGTTAGAGCGATTGTTAAAAAGCTAAGAGCGAGAGTCCATATGATCACAGCCTTAAACAGGGCAGAGATTGCTGCGTCGTATTTAGCGAACCCGAGGCTTTTTAGCCCGGCAGTTAGATCCACCAGGCCTGAATTGCTCAGCATGTGGGCGGGTAGCTGATCGAGCGAGGTATCACCCAATGTGTTCACAATGATCGACATGACGACGCGTGTAATATCGATAATCACTCCCGCTATAATCAGGCTAAAGTTGATTAGTATTGCGGCGATTAAGAGACGAGGCAATTGGCGAGCAGGAGAAAAGCCTTGGATTCGTAACGTGGTGGCAAAGGCGATAAATAAGAGAGCCAACATAAAGCCGAGGTTGGCGATGCCCTGCACAAACGGCCAGCCGATTTGGACAAGCTCGTTGGTAATAAAGGTCGGAGTAGCTAGCGAGAATACGAGGAGCTGGAGGGAAAAGTTAAGAACTTCTAACCCTACAGCGGAGATGAGTGGGGCAACGGTCTGGACGGCCTTGGCTGCCAGGGGGGCGGCGACATAGTTAGCCCCCGCGCTTACTATTGACTCAGTGACCGCACCATCGAAATAATTGTTGACTGCCGTGTAGGTGAAGCAGACGGGGGCGAGCGCGATCAAAATGGCCCCACAGACCAGGGCGGCACCACCTGCGCCAGCGACTTCGCCCTCTACCGGGGTGAGCTGTGCAGCTGCAGTCGGACTACAATACGCTATTGATTCTAACGGCCGATCCTTCGTAGCAACTCGGTATGGCTTGCCAGGAGGCACGTCCGCGTTTTCGCCGTCCCCAAAACTCCCTTCGCTACAACCAAGTTCCAGTACTTCCGCTCTAGTCTGCGACACAATTTGTGCAGGCGGGAGGCTTTCTACCGGCACGACTATTGCCTGACTTGGAGTTGGTAGCAATATGCTGGTGAGCACAACGGCCACGAGAGCGATTCTGCTGAAACGATGCTTCATAGTTAGGATCCGTTTATTTTGGCGATCAGAGCACTGCCGAACGCGTTGCTCGCGCCATCAAGTGAACAGCCACAACCAGACCTGCCGACATGGGCAGGATCCAGCGCTATTGGCAGTAGGAAGTCGAGGTGCGGGTATGCTAAATCCCCGCTGCGAATTGCAGCCGGCGTTAACTCATCTCTTACTTCACTCTTCCCTGTCCCTTGATCAGTAGTAGAGTGCAGGACTCTGCCAGCACCATCAACATCGTCGGTGGCGCCGGCTACCGTGCCATCAGTCGTGCCGTGCTCTGGGTCTGTTCTTAGTCGCTTTTCAAGGCCACCAGGGTCGAGGCGATCATCGATAGTTACGCTACTGCGATTCGTATTAACGTCTGCTAAAGCCTTAATGCCAGCTCGACCTGCAGCAATGTTGGTGTTAACTGGCAATTCGATAGTCGGCAGGACGGCGCTACCGCGTGTAGCCGGCTCACCACCAGGGGGAGGAGGAGTACAGACATCGCCGGTGCAGAAGCCGGTGCGACTCGTTCCTCCCGGGGCATAATCATTAGGAGATCGACTATTCAGTTTTAGTTTAGCTACTGCTCCCTCCTCAGAGGCTGTGTCTGCAATGGCGGCAATGGTGTTTTGCCCAGTCTGGGCCGCTTCTTCCAGGGCTTGGTCTAGAAACAGAAACTGTCTCACCTTGCCGTTGTACCATTGGGCATAGTTGTCATCATCTGGTCGCATCGCTATTTCCACAGTTCCATCATCCGCAAAATCGATGCCCTCGTAGATATCGGCGGGGACCCGGAGCGGCAAGGCCTCATATGCCTTTCTAGCTAGGTCTGCTTCCGCTGCCTCTTTGACTTTGTCAGATGCGGCTCCACCTGGCGGAGACACGCCCTCGTCATTCGGGCGACCGTTCAGGTAGTCTTGCCACGCCGCGATGTCGGGAGCGGCAGCATATCCCAGCTCGAACTGTTTCCCTTCTCGGTTATTGTCACGGACTTCCTTGGCTTTGTCAGTATGCTCGTCAGTACCAGTTAAGAGTGCAGCAAACCAACCGTGGCTGATAGGTAATGTAGCGAACTTAACTACGTCAGCCACATAG
>NZCO01000004.1 GCA_002686445.1 bacterium
CAAACAGGAGGACCAGTGGAGAGGATACTATGAGCTAGCGCCCGATTACAGGGGAGAAACAATAGCAGCGCTGACCGATGGCGACTTCATAGTTACCGTGGTCCTCGGCGATTCACCGGCAATGAGAATTGACCAACTGGTTGATTCGGAGGAAGGCCGATGCATGAAGCAAGTACATGGGCTAAAGCCATTACCTGCCGATGATGACCCGATCCGGACTAGCACCCTAATCAGCAATGTCCACATTTTTCTTGATGAGGCCGGTCTGGGCGGTTGTTGCTGAGCTAGACAATAGCATACCTTTGGCAGCCCGTGTGTAAGCACGGGCTTTTTTTCGATTCCTTTCAACTACTTATTTCATTTGT
The DNA here is from genome assembly GCA_002686445.1 of bacterium. GTDB lineage: Bacteria > Patescibacteriota > Andersenbacteria > UBA10190 > UBA10190. The sequence goes on from NZCO01000004.1 coordinate 366, forward strand.
AAGAACCCTTTTGTAATAAGCTACAGAAGGGCGGAGTCTTTGTTCGCGCATCACAACCTGGCGCTTCTCCTTTGCCTATAATTATCGCTTTCGTTTGACAACTCGTTTGACCGCCGCGACGATGGCGTCTGCATCCATGCGATATTTTTTGAGTAGTTCGGCGGGTTCGCCTGATTCACCGAAGGAATTTTGCATACCAATAAACTCGATGGGCACGGGATAGGTGCGAGCCAGGGCTTCGGCGATAGCGCCTCCGACCCCACCCATGACTTGGTGTTCTTCTACCGTGACCACGGCGCCGCAGTCGCGTGCGGCTTTTTCTATTGTTTCTTCATCGAGCGGTTTGATGCTTGGACTGTTTATGACCCGGGCAGAAATTCCTTGCTCAATCAATCGGTCAGCAGCAACCAAGGCTGAATGGATGATCGGTCCGGCGCCGAAGATCGCCACGTCTTTACCCTCCCGGAAAACCTGAGCCTTGCCCACGGCGAATGGTGTATCAGGTGTGGTGAATGCGGGCGTGCCAACACGGGCGTAGCGGAAATAGACGGGACCTTCGATGGCAGCGGCCGCATGGACTATTTTGCGAGTTTCCTCTACATCGCATGGCACTAACACAGTCATGCGTGGCAACACCCGAGTTAGCGTAATGTCCTCCATTGCCTGATGTGTGGCTCCGTCTGGACCAACCGAAATACCGGTATGTCCACCCGCATACTTCACGTTCGCATTGTTGTAACAGCCACTAATGCGGATTTGGTCCCAGTTTCGCCCGGGACTGAACACGGCATACGTCGAGATAAAGGGAATCTTGCCCTGTAGGGCCAGGCCGACAGCTACTACCGCCATGTTTTGCTCTGCGATACCCATTTGAATGTAGCGGTCGGGAAAGGCGTCTCGGAATTTAGCCGAGCGCGTTGACTCAGACAAGTCACCGCACAGAGCGACGACATTTTCGTTTTTTTCTCCGAGCTCGACTAAGCCAATGCCGTATCCGTCACGGGTCGGAATAATCTCAATGTCTGGTGATAGCGTGTCGTTCTTCAGGTGTGCGTTTTTAGCCAACTTGCTCATAGGTCCATGTTTTCAATCTTACCGTCGAGGGTGCGTAGTTGTTTCAGGGCCTCAGTCCCCTGCACGTCCTTGCTAGGAGTTCGATTAGTTTCCACTTTGCCGGGCGGTGCGCCGTGCCAGCGATAATCAAATTCCATAAAGTCGACACCTTTGCCCGGAATGGTATGAGCGATGATACACACGGGCTTTTCGACAATGGCCTTGGCCTCATTACAGGCGTCGATCACGGCTTCAATATTGTGACCATCAATATCCATCACGTGCCAGCCGAACGCTTCGTAGCGATCTCGCAGTGGTTCTTTGGTCATGACGTCTTCTGTCATGCCATCAATCTGAATATTATTGCGGTCAATAATGGCGGTTAAGTGTTGCAACCGATAGTGGCCGGCAAACTGGGCTGCTTCCCACACTGATCCTTCGTCATGCTCACCGTCAGATAAGACCACAAACGTTTGATAGGACTTACCGTCCATCCATCCGGCGTAGGCGCACCCTGCTCCGATACCCATGCCTTGCCCCAGACTGGCCGCTGATGATTCAACGCCGGGAGTGGTCAGTCGGTCCATATGCCCTTGTAGTCGGGTGCCGAGCTTACGCAGGGTTTTAAGTTCTTCTACCGGGAAAAACCCGGCGCGCGCTAATACGGCATACCAAATAGGTGCGGTGTGGCCGCAAGAGACAAACAGCCGATCACGGTCAGGGTTATCCATCTCCTTCGGATCAATGTTCATGACGTTGAAGTACAGCGCGGTGGCAATATCAGCTAGGTCCAGCGGCCCGGCTGTATGGCCGGATCCTGCTTCAATCAACATGGAAATCACGTCCTCGCGGAGCGTGTTGGCCATGCGGTTGAGATCGGGAAGGGTAGTTAGCTTTTCCATACGACTTACTCACCTAGTATACCGGCTATTCTGATTTCCGTATAAAAGAAAAAACCCGCAACACGCGTCCGCTGGGAGTACGTGTTACGGATCGGGCTAGCGTAGGTCGGGGCAAGAGTTAGTGCTTAAGCGCTAATCGCCTAGCAGCACAGACCTTGGTTGTATCCCCGCACGTTACCACACGACTCGCTATCCCCGTTGGAACAGAGGCTTTCACCATCAGCTTGATCCGGGACTTCGAAATCGTCTGGGCGCTTACTTACGGCGCGTATCAAGTGGTGCGTCCGCCTATGTCTGCGGAACCAGGATGCGCGGTGGTGAAACAGCCCACACTTTGCAGCTGCATAGTGCTCACCGATGGTAGTATGCGTGCTGATGCACGCAAGTATAAAAAAAGACTCAGATTGGTTGGTACAAATTGTGCCAATCTGAGTCGTGATGTTTTCGGCCGGCGCCAGCCTTCGCCTTTGAAGGGCCACGCTGGTGCCGACCACGGGGGTGAGAAAGTCCGTACCGATCGAAGCGGTACCCGGAGACTATACTTGCTGAGGGCTAGGACGTCAAGAACACCGTCTGCGGAATAAAAAGACCGCACATGACACCGGGAGTTCGGTTTGCATCATGTACGGTCGGTGGGGAGGGCGGCAGAATCGACCCGGTCAATCACCGTGCTTCTCAAGCGGTGATAGTGCAATTACCAGAGTCAATCCTCGATCGCCCGTGGTACTTAACCAAGCTTCCGCAGGAACGTAACGAGCCCGTCATCGGCCTTGCTTTCCGGACAAGGCACTCGTATCGTTCCAACTCGGCCAGACCACTCCCTCAACCAGCCAGCAACGCGGCTCCCTCCAAAGAGACTACGTCGCTGCAAAGCTGGGTCAAAGTAGCTACAGTTATAAGGTGCAACGAGATTCTCAAATCCTTAGCAAGCCTACGGGGGCACGTGCCTGCGTCAAGCGACCGGCTAGCTTACGGCAGCGTCTTGCAGTCGAGCAATATTCACCTGCGGCGGCTCGCCCTCAAAGATGGCGGAGTTAGCACACAAGATAGTGGCTCCGGCGGCCACGAACTTTGGCACGGTGGTCAAGTTGACGCTACCATCCACCGTTATCGGTACGTCGGGATGTTGTTTGTGAAAAGCGCCCATGTTGCGGAATACTTTTTCTTCGAGCGGGGCGCCGCCATATCCGGGCTTCACGCCCATGAATAAGACAAAATCTATTCGGGGGAGCTGTTCTTCCAGCCATTGCCAGGGCGTATCCGGGTTTATCGCCAGACCGAGCTCACTACTTGAGTTGCTTCGTAGCTGCGTATAGGTTTCGTCGATGTGTCCCCCATCCGCAAAGGCTTCAATATGAAACAGGCACCGCGCCGGGTTGAGGTCAGCAACGTCGTCTATGTAATGGTCCGGGTTATGGACCATCATGTGTAGCTCAATTTTCTGACTATCTGGTAATCGTTTGAAGTGACGAACATCGCGGAACGTGCCGTCCCCCGCAAACACGCCATCTGTTACATCTATATGAATGTGTGATGCCAGGGTGTGCACCTTGTCCCAGTCTTCGGCGATACGCTCGTAGGTGCGACGCAAAATTGCGGGGACAATCTCTATGCTCATCGTCCTGCTTCGTAGCTGCTTATTTTATCAATGCGACGCTTGAACCGATCTTCGCCAGCAAATTCTGTGGCCAGCCACATCTCCACGACTTTCTTCGCGTCAGCCAGCTCAATGTAGTCGGAACTTAAGATCAGTATATTAGTGTTGTCGTCACTGCGTCCGACCGCTGCTATCTCGGGGTCTCTTGCTTGTCCGGCTCGAACGCCTGGCACCTTATTAGCGCTAATGACCATACCGACGCCAGAGCCACAGATACCAATGCCAAAACTACCAGGCTCGCTGGCGACCTTCTCTCCAAGCGCAAATCCATAGTCAGGATAGTCATCACTCTTCACGTATTTTTTGGGACCTAGGTCTGTGACCTCGTGTCCACTACTTTCCAGCCACTCTAACAATTCCGTCTTCATTTCGAAGCCGCGGTGGTCTGCTGCCAGGTAAACCTTCATCCCTGAAGCGTATCATGGCTCAGTACGGCGTCAGCATTGACAATGTCATAAGGCTATGCTATAAAATGCTCACGCACGTACCTTGTAAGCATCAATTACCAGCGAAGGTGACAGAGATGTCAAAGCCAAGCCAAGACAAAACAGGCCTCATGTTTCCGATCATCACGGGACCGATTGCAGATTCATGGATGATCCAACGTGGTGGTCCAGAACAGACCGGACAGAAAGACGCGCAATGGCTCACACCAGACAGGCGTTGGTCAAGGAATATCTTTATGGGAGCCGGATTCGAGCCTGGCCAGTATAGTCTAGCTTCCTCTTATTTGCGCGATGCTCAAGCTCGTAATTTGCCAGTGCTGACGCATGACGAGGAAATGGCCAGAGCCTAATACACTGTTGCGCAAAAGTTCATATTGCCGCCTGGTTTCGACCAGCGGCTTTTTTTATTTCAACTCCGAATTTCCAGCTATGCCTGAAACTGAGGACTGGTGTTCGCCCGTCGTCAAAGGGCTCCCGCAAGCTCGCAGCGCTAGCGGGGTTGTTGTACCTCTTAATTGGTTGCCGAATTCGTGGGCTCTGCTCACGAACTGAGGCCCCCTATTGGGATGGGAGCAGTGGAGCGAAGCGTAACGATGAGGGAAGGAATCACCTTCCCTCATATTAGTTCCGGGACAGGGATTCGAACCCCGATTTGGTGGACCAGAACCACCCGTCCTGCCATTAGACGATCCCGGATTGTTAGTTTGCTGCCTTAGCAAAAGTATAGGAGAGGCTCTGACTATTCTGCCAGCTGCCCCTCGTAGCTTTAGCGAAGTGGGGCCATTNCCCCGCCGCAAGCGGGGCTCCGCCCGATGGCGGGGGTCGATCCTTCGATTGTGTCTGCCTTTATACATAATATCCCGGTATGAAGCAACGAGAAAGAAAAAAGCCACTTCAGAGAAATAAAGTGGCTCTATTTATCAAAGGTTTCAGACATGTAATGTGGGCATCATCCCAGGTTCGTTAAGTGGACGCTATGACCGTCGACTTCCTGGGGCTGCACCTTAATCAGATCTCCCTCGAGACCGGAACGATACACATCCGCCAACCATCTCATGTTGAGCGCGATTTGCCGCATCTCACGCATGCTTCTCGTGGTTGGTATTGAACGAACTGTTAGCTTTTGCGCTCGGTTGCCTCGTGCTCGATCATCTGATCAAGGAGTCGGGCGACGACGAGGCATTGGTCGCCGCAAATCGAGTCGACTTCGAGTTCGGACAATGCACTGTAGAGCGGGACCACATGGTCATCTGGCACATGATCGATTAAGGCTCGAAGCGCCATGATGGCCTGGTTGGCGACGGTGCGATCAGCAGACTCGCTGATGATCTCGATAGCCATGACAGCAAAGCCATCACCACATGTACCAAGTTGCACGGCGAATGCGCCTAAGGAAGCTCGGGTTGCCTTACAAAGGCCTTCTAACGAAAGTGGGTCGGCAGGACCGGACATATAAGCTCCTTCAGTCGAGTTGAAGTTCGTTACGGTTACGTTGGAAGGGACAGAAGGATTAATATAGCACTAAGTAATAATAATGTCAATAGCCTTGGTTTATCACCTGGCTGGTATAGGAACAAACCACTATTGCCTGTCCGATACGGCCATAATTTTGTATACTTGTCCATTATGGAGCAGGTTCACTCGTTCGTAGTCGCTGATCAGGTTTCTATTACCGTTGGGCCGACTAAGTCACTGCTCGGTAAAATTTCTGGAGATTCAGCCGCTGAGACATCGGTGTTGCGCCGCGTCTCGTTTTCTTTAGCGGCTGGTGATCACGTTACCCTGTTCGGCGGCGTGGGAGCTGGAAAATCTACGCTGCTTCGCGTATTGGTCGGAGCCCTAGCGCCAAGCGACGGAACAGTTCTCGTGAATGGACAAGATCCGCGACAGGCGTCGAACCTCGCCGCTGGATACATCTCAAGTGAAGAGTCTGAGCCACAGGGGCAGACTGCCTACCAAGTACTGCACGCCTTTGGAGTGACCCATGGACTGACACATTTGCCATCGCGCATTGGCGAGATCGCTGAGGCGGTTGGTATTGGCACAGTCATGCATCGTCCCTCGGCGCTGCTGTCTACTGCAGAACGATTACGCCTAAATGTTGCCCGCGCCATATTATCAGACACACCATTAGTTCTGTTGGATGACGTGGCTGATCAACTTGGTACCGCTGAGGTAGCAGACTTACTTACCGGTCCACTCGCTGGTCGCACGGTCATTGTGGCCACGCGCCAAGTACGCATTGCTGAAGAGCTAGATCTGCCTATTCTCCTGCTGCATGAGTCGACGCTAGTGCAGCGCGGTACTCGTGATGAGATTGCGTCGGCGGTGTCTGCTGAGCGGGTGCTAGATGTCTGGGTTGAAGGGCTGCGGTACGATCTGTTGCGCACGCTCCGCAAGCACCCGGGAGTGTCGTCAGTACGACTGATGCCCACGACTGACTTCAACGGACAGAAGCTCCGCATTGTGTTGAAGTCCTCACACTATCTCCCCTCTCTGTACGACACCGTCAGTCAGGCGCCGTTAGTAAAGGTCGAAGAACTTCCTCCTAGTTTGCAAGATATAATTTCGCGGCTCTAGAGGCAATTGCATAGCCCGTTGTCGTCACGAAATACGTCAGATTCGAGCGAAAAAAGCGAAGTCGAAAGGAGGCATATATGGAATATACGTCGACTGAGACTGAGTTTATTGCAGCCGAATCTGACGTATTGCAGTAGGCAAGGGGTGTATGTAACTGCCTCCTAATTACGCAAGTACCGGCGGACAGCCACCAGGCTGCTTATGCCAGCTAAGCCGACGGCTAGGACTACTTGCAGACCAATAACGCTTTCGATATTCGTTACTGCGTAGTCGTAGATACTAAATGGTGATTGTTGGACGTCGAAGAAGTACGTCGACAGCGTCGGCGAGATCGCGCGTAGCGTTGCGAAACTAATTGCACTAGAAATGACTACCGCTACGAGCGCCACCAAGATGGCTTCAATAATAAAGGGGCCCTGCACAAACCAGCGTGAGGCTCCTACAAGACGCATGATGTCGATCTCCTCACGGAAACTATAGATGGCGAGCCGCAGCGTGTTAAACATGATCAGGACAACCAGTAATGAGAACAGGCCCGTAACTACCAGGGCGCCATTTTTGACTGAGGTTGTGTAGGCGATCAGCTTCTCGACGACTCGTTCGGTCTCTGTGTTTTCGAAGTCGACCTGATCAATAAACGGACTATATTTTTCTGCCTCGAGGTGTTTGGCAATGTTGGCGTAGTGCTGTGGGTCAGTCGCAACAATAAATAAATTCGCTGGCAACGGGTTGTCTTCCAGCTCCTGCAGGGACTCTTCGATCAAGGGGTCATCAGCGTGCCGGGCTCGGAATATTTCCAGCGCGCGGTCACTAGAGATAACCCGCACGTCAGCGATATCATCCCGAAGCTTGAGCTCGTCAGCGATGGTGGTTATGTATTGGTCCTGCACGTCTTCTTTAAACGTGACCGACAAGTCTACTTTTTGCTCGATAGTTTGTAAGACCTCGGAACCGAAGACGTTGGCGAAGTACAGGAAGGAAATCATCAGCAAGGTGATAATCATTATCACCATTGTGGCTACGGACAACCAAATGTTGCGCCAAAAGTTAACAAAGGCTGTCCGCGTAATGCGGGCGAAGGAGATGCCGAGTGTGCTCATAATTTATACGTGCCGTCCTGTTGGTCGGACACAACCTTTCCTTGGCTGATAGTAACCACGCGCTTTTTGAGGGCGTTAACGATGTCATCATTGTGCGTCGCCAGCAACACAGTCGTACCAAGCTTATTAATCTTGATGAGCAGTTGCACGATATCCCAAGAATGCAGGGCGTCGAGGTTGCCGGTCGGCTCGTCTGCTAACAGAATTTGTGGTTTGTAGGCTAACGCTCGAGCGATAGCCACTCGCTGTTTTTCACCACCGGACATTTCAGTCGGATAGCTCTCTGCCTTGTCGAGTAGGTTCACCAGTTTCAGGATGTGCGGCACGGTGTCTCGAATCTCCTTGGTCGGAGCTCCGCCCACCTCCATGGCGAAGGCCACGTTCTCAAGTACGGTTCGCTTCTGTAATAGCTTGAAGTCTTGGAAGACCACCCCAATTTGTCGTCGCAGGTGAGGAATTTGCCAGCGACGTATGTTGGTGATGTCCCAGCCGTCGATGATGATTTCGCCCGTGCTGGCCGCCTCTTCTGCAGATAGGAGCTTCAGGAGCGTGGATTTGCCTGCTCCACTTTGTCCGACAATGGATACAAAGTCCCCTGTAGGTATTTCCAAGCTTACTTCATCAAGTGCAGCTGATTCCGGCCCATACACCTTGGAAACGTTGGTAAAAGATATCATATCGAGATCTATTGTATCACACCGAGAAACGGATCAAGATCGCCATCTAAGACGGCGGCAACGTCTCTAACCTCAACATTGGTGCGGTGATCTTTGACCAATTTGTACGGATGTAACACGTAGGAGCGGATTTGGTTACCCCAGGCTGCCTCTTTTACTTCTCCTCGCAGTTCCGAGATTTCCTCGGCGCGTTGTTCCTCCATGAGCACCTGCAATTTCGACTGCAGGATGGTCATGGCGTGCGCTTTGTTCTGGCCCTGCGAGCGTTCGTTCTGACACTCCACCACGGTTCCCGTTGGCAAGTGACGGAGACGAACGGCCGAACTCGTTTTGTTGACGTGCTGGCCGCCGGCGCCACTTGCTCGGAAGGTGTCGACTTCCAAGTCGTCAGGGTCAATCTCCGGTAGCTCTTGTTCTTCTAGTTGCGGAATAATTTCTAATCGCGCGAATGAGGTTTGGCGCAGGCTGTCCGAGTTGAACGGTGATTGTCGCACTAAGCGATGCACGCCGTGCTCTTGTCGCAGGGTTCCGAAGGCGTACTTGCCTGCCACGCTAAAGGTGACGTGCTTAATACCCGCCGTGTCGCCGAGTGAGCGGTTAACTACCTTTGTTGGCCACGAGCGTCGCTCTGCGTAACGCAGGTACATGCGCTCGAGCATCTGTGCCCAGTCTTGTGCATCGGTACCGCCTGCGCCTGCCTGGATCGTAATGATGGCATCGGATTTATCGTGCGGCCCGTCGAAGCGGAACTCGCGCTCCTTGGCAGTGAGTGCTTCGGCAACCGGTTCCAGCTCCTTCTCCACTGTCGCGATTGCTTCTTTGTCCTCTAGCTCAATCCATTCTCGTTGTTCAGCAAGTACGCGACCCGTGGCATCCACGAAGGTTACGTCATCGGAAAGGTCCGATAGTTCGCGCCCCAGCTGCTCAGCAGCTTTGCGATCATCCCAGAAGCCGGGCTGAGACTGTTCAGTCTCAATTTCTGCTATGCGCTCGCGAGCTTTGGCAACGTCAAAGACGGTCGGCTACTTGTTGCAGCCGCGATTCAAGATCAGCTATGCGTTTGGTGAGCGCTGATGTATCCATGAGCCATCTGTGAGAGTCGAACTCACGACCTACACGTTACGAATGTGTTGCTCTACCACTGAGCTAAGATGGCCTCGTCGAAATTCCTTCCGCTCATTGTGACGCCAGGCAAGCCTGACGTCGACTAATCCCCACTTCGCTCTTCGAGCTACGAGGGGCAGGCGCTTCAGAATTTCTCCTCTTTCCCAAAAACCAGACCCTGGCGCTCTTTCGTCTCGGCCTAGCCCGAAGGGGCGGCCTCGTCTCTTTCGCTGGGGCTCCTGATTTTCGGGAGCCCTAACACGCCCTGTGACGACGGTTTACGACCGGTTATTGGTGTTTAGAGTATCGCAAAAGCGCGTGAAAGAAGCCAGTTTATGACTATGGATCTGGCTGGGGGTACGGATTCCCTGTTCATAGTGCTCCCTCTTGACGCAATAACGCGTGCTTTGCCGGTACACCGCCGCGGTTGTATTCCCCAATCGATCCATCGGCGTGTATCACGCGATGACACGGGACGGATGGATCAAGGTTCTCCTTCATAATACTACCCACCGCTCGTGCAGCGCCGGGACTGCCTGCTTCTGTGGCAACTTCGCCGTAGGACAGCGTCTCTCCGCGTGGGATATCTCGCACCGCTTGCTTGACCCGTTCACGGAACGAATCAGTCAGCTGTGCGTGCCGTCTTGAGGGCTTTGGCATACCACAACACCTCGTCGATCATGGGCTGTGTAAATTCAGCGAGCTTGGGATTGATCGGCGCGCCTGCCTCATCGAAAGCTTCTTGTACTTTTGGAAAATAGGCAGGTGGTTGGACAGCGACCATTCCCAGACGGGACGTGTAGACGCGGAGTTCCTCCACCACACGCGTGCCTCCCCACTGGCCGCTAGAAGTACCGACGAGCCCAGCAGGCTTACGGGAATACGGCTTCATGGTTTGGTCGAGAAATAGCTTCAGCTCACCCGGGAAAAAATCATTGTACTCAGGACTCACAATAATAAAGCCGTCGGCTGCGGTTGCAGTCTTGATCCAGTCGGCCGCAAAGACGCCGTCGTCCATCCAGTCGGCGTGCGTGGTAGTAAGACCACTGTCGCGCACATCGATTAGCTCAGTGTTCGCGCCGGTGGCGGCAACGAGTTTTTGCACAAAAGCTGCGGCTTTGTCCGACGCCCTACCTTCACGGCCGGTACCGAGAATTATCAAGATCAAGAGGTCGCTGTTTTCCATGGCAATGTTTAAGTGATTACTTAAACATTATACGTGACCAACGCCGTTTGTCATCTTCACTGCGGCGCTTCCTCGAGCGTGACCGTGATGTCTTTCTGCTCCCCTGCCTGAATGACGGTCAGGGTAACTGTGTCTCCGACTTTCTTTTTACGAATGACTTGGCCTAGGCTGGTGTCTGCATCGAGAGCCACGCCGTCGATGGCTATGATGATATCACCTTCCGCTAGTCCCGCCCTAGCGGCGGGGGAATCTAACAGCACCGCCAGATCAGTTTCTTCTTCACCGCGAATGAGCAGCACGCCCGTATCAACTGGCAGGTTATTTCGTTCTTGGACCACGGGTGTAATCACTGCATACCGCACGCCCAGGAACGGACGCACGATGCGGCCGTCTCTCGCTACGCCCGTGACAATGTCAGCAATCAAGTTCGATGGTAAGGCAAAGCCGATATTTTCACTTCCTAGAGCTACCGCCACATTGACGCCGATAACTTCGCCGCGGGTGTTGAGTAGCGGTCCACCGGAATTGCCAGGATTTATCGCCGCATCAGTTTGGATTACTTCCTCTAATTCCTCAGCTTGACCGCGGCCATTACCAGCGGTAATCGAACGCGCCAGGCCTGAGATCACCCCAACGGAGACCGAGTTACGAAACTCACTGAGGGCATTGCCGATAGCGATCACCGTCTGGCCAGGCTGAAGTGTGCTGGAGTCGCCGAAGGTTAGGAACGGTAGGTTGTCTGCCTCAATCTTGATAACGGCGATATCGTTGACGGTATCTCTGGCTAGGACTGATGCCGTAAAGTTGGTACCGTCGTGGAGGAAGACCGTATATTCGGCCTCGGTGTCGTTCACCACATGTCGATTGGTAACGATCATGCCATCAGTCGACACCAGAAACCCCGTTCCTCCGCCCACGTCTTGTCGCTCGGTCCCATTTTGGCGCAAGCGGGGCACGCGCACATTAAATTGTCCGAAGGGGTCGAAGAATGAGCCGAAGGGACGTTCTTCGAAGAACCGCTCGATTACTGGTACGTCCTTACTGATAATAATGGAAACGACTGCTGGCGATGCATCTTTAGCTGTATTGACCACTCGCGCCTCGTGAGGCGAGGAGAGTTCAACTGTCTGCTGCTCGGCGCCCTCTCCCACTGTCACAGTTGGTACGGCTTCCGGCTGTGCCACAGGAATGATGCCGCTTACGACCAAGGCTGCACCGACAATGCCGGAGACGAAACTGATGAGAATAATGTGGAATGTTTTCATTAATGGGACTTAGGAATTTGAGGCGTCGTACCAGGTGCCAAACGCACGCAACGCCTCGCGGAATGGACTTATAGTGTCGCGTACGGTGGTGTCGTGAGCAAGGGTTTTTGTATGGCCCGGAGCTATAAATATAGGATCAAAGCCCATGCCGTCTGCGGGGCCCATGGCAGTCGCAATGATTCCGTCAGTCGTGGCGGTAAATATCTTAGGATCCTCTCCGGGCCTAGCGAAGCCAAGCGACAATTCCCAGGTAACGCCTCTGTCTTCTTCATCAGCCATGAGTTTGAGTATTCCCTCTTCGCCAATGCGTGCCAGGGTAAACGCAGTATTTATTCCCGGAAAGCCCTTGAGGGCATGAATGAACAGGCCAACATCGGTGACTATCACTGACTTCTTATGCTTGTCAGCGCACCAGCGCGCGCTGGCCGCCGCAATGGCAGCCGTTGTCTCCTCTGATTTATCTTCCGGGTAATCCGCGGGCAGCATCTCGATTTGGATGGGTAGGTTGAGATCAGCCAAGATAGCATTCGCTGATTCGACTTTGCCTGGGTTGGAGGTCACAAAATAGACGGGATCCATGTACGTATCATAACCTCCCAACTATAAAAAAAGCCCGAGGCGCAATGCTCGGGCGAATGGGTTGTACGGTAACTGAGGAAGTAATTAGGCGGCTTGAAGGGACAGTGGATCCAAACCACCTTCTTGCAACAGATGTTCTCGCTCTGCGGGACTAGCCTCCTTCAGGACTAAATTGAGAAGTTCAATGGGGAGGTTGCGACGGCAAGCCACGACTGCAATTGCTTGGCCAGTCAGTATTGCCAGTTTCAGTTCCCCAACTTCTCTACGGGCAGCCATTCTACGAGCTATCATGGGATTCCTTCCTTCCACGGGCACATGATTTCGAAAGAAACAACTTCGAGTTTGATGTGAAGCGTGTGGCCCGGATATCACGCTCACATGAAATTAGTACATTCGCAGAGGAATGTCAAATAGCTGTTTTTTTGGCGGCTCCTTTGTCCACTCGGGCAGTTACGGCGTGTCGTGTTTGTTTCCGCTACCGTGGCCTCGCGCCGCGATATTCTGCTCGACGACTTGGCTTACAACAATGGCAATAACCAATAACACGAAGTAGCCAACCAGTATTGTCCAGAGCGAGATCGTTAGGTCCATCGTGATACCAAGCACGAACGCTGTGTACCATGACACAAGCGAGATGGCGCCAGCACCATATGCCAGGCTGCGCTCATGGTGGAGTTCACCTGGAATGTGCTTGTGTTCGTCGCCAAAGCTGATACGCACCAGCATTGGCGTAATATACAGATTCAAGAACGCGCCGTTCAGCGCAATCACGACGACAACAATCATCTTAGCTAAGTACATAGCCGATGTTAGGTGTGCGGCGGGATCGGTAAGTACTATCCCAATACCAGAGATCACCAATAGGCCCAGCCCGAACCAGACCACCTGAGAGATAGTGCGCAATGTGGAGCTCTCTCGCTCCGAAATACGAAGGTCTTTCAGGAATTTGAAGAAGAAAAGGTCTCCGATCGTCGCCGCACCAAGGCCCAGTGCAAAGCCAAGCATGTGGACGCCATCAAGGAGTGGCTTGATGGACGCCAGGAACTCGCCAATTACGGAAAAGTCGGTCAGGTAACTACCGAGTAAGAATATGGCCGTCGAGAGTCCGGCGCTCCCTAAGCACCAAGTGCACCATTCCTTCAACGTGAACGCCTGAATGAAGGTGAGGTAACCGGAGAACAAGAACGCTCCCAGCGTGATCGGAAACAGAAATGGTGACAGCGGCAGACTAGGTAAGACCAAGGCAACCAGATACGTGATCAAAATACCGGCGTAGTACAGTCCCCCAAGCCACTCTAAGGGGATACCAAAGAAGCTGGAGAACTCACTTTGGACTACAGCGTTGCAATCAGACCCGATCGGGCACACGAGCGCTTCTTTATGACTCTTCTTGCGGATGATGTAACTCACCACGGCAATCCCCCCTATCGCCGACGCGATAACGCCCAGTTGCAGTACAAATTCAATCATATCGATAGTCTAGCAGATAATGTGTCATGGTTTTCATCCTTATGAGCGGGTAACGAGAATCGAACTCGTATTTCAGCCTTGGGAAGGCTGCGTTCTACCACTGAACCATACCCGCTAATATGTCCTAGCCTATGGATTTCCTGTAATCCTGGCAAGAAAAAATACCCCAGGGGGGTGAATAGACGGCTCAACCATCGGCTGAGCCGTTTCGCTATTCAATGATCGCAGTTGCCTTATTCCAATCCCAGCGCAAGTGAAGCACAAAGACTGACTGTTCCCCGGCCAACTGGGAAAATAGGTCGCTGGTACTCTCAGCGCTGCGCGCCTGACGTAAGTTTTCTTGTTCTAAGAATGGGACGACCACCTGCTCGTCATAGCTCTGGGTGCTCAAGCCCGTAGCCGTGGCAATCGCGGACTCATCGGTCAGATTCAAGATCTCCTCGCGATAGCGTTGGCCGTCGGCGCGAGAAATCGGTGACTTCACTTCTGCGTGGTGCACGAGATGCTGGCGGATGAGTGTGGTAGACATGTCAGTGATTGATTGCGCGGGTGCGCTCGTTGCGTCAGCAAAGGTCGCCTCAAGCGCAGCTTGGCGTGCTAAGTGCCAAGAAGTGATACAACCGTTCGAAGTGCAGGCAAGGGGTATTGGCAACCATTTGCCTGGCGCGGTGGCTGAAGGGTCGCTGGCGGTAAGTGCCCAACCGAGCATCGCGATGATAAACACGATAATGATTGCGGTGACGGTGATGCTTGTCTTACTAGCGATAGTCATAAGCGGTTATGTGGTTTCAGGCACAAAGAATATACGCCACCACTCTTCAAGAGGTGCAATGCTGCGCGCTGCCGGCGTTTCGTCACTGACCGTCGCCGTGGGCTGAGCGTTTTCCGGGATTAAGACTACCTGCTCCCCTGGTGCCCGGTAGTTGAGCTTCTCGCGCGCCAAGCGCTCTTGGTACGAATCGGTCCGGAAGTATTGATTCAGGTTTTCTAACTCGAGTACGGTGCGTTGCATTTCTTGCACCTCGCCTTCGAGACGCCGTACTTCACGTTGAACTTGGACACGCCGATTCATTTCTTGTGCGAGAGAGACAAGTAGAAAGAGGGAGACAACTACGAACAGGGTGACAAGGATTTTGGCGTTCATGAAAGTCGGTTAAGCACTTATCGTCGCAGGGGTAGTCGCAGTTCCTCGCCGTCGCGCCGAACGGTGATGGTTGGGTCGGGAACTGATAAAGCGTCGACGAAGCTGCTATCCCACGCGAGGGGCTCGTCATCGATGCCAATAATAATGTCACCGCGCGCCAGACCGCCCCGTGCGGCTGGGCTGCTCGGAGTAGTGTTAGCAACCACGGCGCTAAAGGCTAGTGGGCCAGTTTCTTGGGCTCTGGCGAACAGCCAGTTCACGGTGAAGCCATAGTCGGCAAAGGGATTTACCTCGCGACGTTCAGCGAGAACGCGATCAATGCTTTCCTGTAATTGACTGATTGGAAGTACGTGCCCGGCACTGCCAGACACTAGAATGCCACTCACTCGTCCAGCCTCGTCCAGTAGCGGTGCGCCCGGCAGCGTGCGCTGTCCCCCAGTTCCGAGAAGTAACTGCTGCCAAGCGGCCGGTGCCGCGCTGTCTGGTAGGATGGCCCCGGTAACGGCAAACGATTCCACTCGAGCAGTAAAGGTGTCGGGCGCTCGGCCGAGGAGTAAGTGAACTTGGCCGGCCAGCGGATCTGTTTGGCTTGTATCCAGTGGCACGACGACGGTGTCTGGGAGCCGATAATATGTCAGGCCAAAAAGCTCATCGGTGCCAACTTCATTGAGCGGCAACAGTTGGCCGATTTCATCAATTGCTGTGAGCGGTAGTCGGGCCGCATCAGTTGTCGTTACGATCAGTCCGTCATTGGTAATTACGAACCCGTTAGCTATTGGCGTAGTCGTGGTGTCAGTGGCGCGCACTAGTCCCATAACCGATCGGTTAGCTTCTCGGACGACCTTTTCTACAGCGGTGTTTGGAGAGATGGTGACTTCCTGTACGGGAGCCACGATGCGCTGGCCATCACCAATACTGAGCGGCATTGGTGTTTGCCAGAACTGTTGGCCGACGAATCCGCCAAACATACCTATCAAAAACAAAACGATCGTGGCAATAAGCAGCCAGCGAAAGGAAATTCGAATTGTAGATTTAGTGCTCATATCCAGCGTGCTGTTGCGAGCAGAATGAGTAAAGCGAAGCTACCTAATGCAGCATACTCGACTACGTGCTCGCGTCGCAATTCGCCCTCGAGGCTTCGGCTGAGCAAGTGGAACAATACATAGTAGACAATTACGATGACGCCAGCCTGAATTAAGAAGTGAATGGGTAGGAATTGCAGGGTCCAGGCGAGCTGCGTGAGGACTAATCCTAAGGCAACGGCGAGTAACATCGCGTGTGACAGCGAGGCCGCTACGCGGCGCAGTGCCTGGACGCTTACTAACCAAGAAACGATGAAGACCAGAATCAGGGTGGCGAGAATTGGCAGATACAGATGGAAGCGAATGCCCAACGCTACGGCCACGTTGAGGAATAAGACAACGGTTGAGATGAGCCAGTTCCAGGTGGGATATGCCAGACGCGCCCCGTGTTTTAAGAGCAAGAAGAAGATTATGGCCGACAGGGCGAAATATAAATGGACGAGCGAAGTAAGCGGTATGAACAAGGTAAAGCCGGTCAGACCAGAGGCAGTCACTAAGGGCAGGATAGTTTGCGTCGGTTTAAAGCGGCCGCGCTCTTCGATACGCACCAATACGATGCCGTAGATCATAAGGACCAGCAGAATAGCGATAAACAGCCAGATCCACCGATGGAAGACAGTGACCAGCTCTAACAGGATAAAGAAGAGCAGCGACAGCAGCACGTAGTGGGAGGACGGGAATAACTGGACCAGCCGGCGTAGTCCAGTGCGGACCCAGAGTTTTTTCAGTGACGAATAAAAACGCATGCGTAATACGTTACTTAGCTAAGGCGAAAATGCAAGAACCACACCTCTGAGGGTCCCTGCGAGGCCGTTTTGTTTACTTACCGCCTAATCGACTCAAGTAATCCCCTGCCGACAGTGCAGCCGACGAGCCGTGTCCTGCAGCAACCACAATTTGAGCGTCACGGATGTCTGTGACATCACCGGCGGCAAAGAAGCCGTCGACTGACGTTTTACCGTAGCGATCAGCGACGATAGCGCCGAACTTATTGAGCTCAACCCCAAGTTCTTTCACGGGGTCCGTGTTTGGAATTGCTCCAATAGCGATAAAGACTCCCTGGACATCCAATTTCTGCTCAGTTCCCTCTTTATCCTTATATGACAGTGACGTAACGGTGGTTTCTCCCTCTATCTTGGTCGTCGCTGCCTCATAAATGATTTCGACCTTATCGCTGTTCTCAAAATTGCTCACCAAAATAGGATCGGCTGGTAGCGCATCCTCGATGTGCAAGAGATAGATCTTGGTCGCGATGTTCATGAGCATGATCACTGCTTCAGCGCCTGTGTTGCCACCGCCAACGACCACCACGTCTTTATCCGGGAACAGTGGTGCATCACACGTAGCACAGTACGTGACGCCTAGATTCTTGAAGTCTTTCTCGCCTGGTACTCCTAGCTCACGTGGGTGCCGACCAGCTGTGTACACCACTGT
>NZCO01000005.1 GCA_002686445.1 bacterium
GTCTCCGAACACCACCGCTGATGTCATTAACGTAAGTGCGGCAAGCTTAACCACCGCCAACACCATAGACATCCCCGACCTAGACGCCCTCACAACAGGCACCGGCATCAACATCCTCTCCGATAGTGAAGCCATAACTAGTGGTGAACTGGCTAACTTCGCCTTAACCAGTAGCGGTACCCTGAGTAATAAGACAGGAAACCTCGCATCGATAGACTCCAATCGGACTTTGACCTCGGCCAGTGTCATTGATGATGACTATGATCTGCTGTCTCTCAAGAGGACAACCGCAGAATCTTCCGGTACCTACAGCGACACCGGCGCTGTCTTGCGCATCGAAAACGTTACGGACTCTGGCACCGCCGACACGGTTGTCGGAATAGAGCTGGTCATGGATGCTGACGGAAGTGGTGATGCCATCAACATCGACTCTAACGGAGTTGGCCAAGCCATTGAAATCGATGCTGAGAACACCACAACTGACATTATCAACATCGATGCGACTCCTTTGACCACTGGTCGCGCCATTGATATTAGTCTCCTTAACGCTCTGACCACTGGGACAGCTGTCTACGTCCAGGGAGCCAGTAATGAAGCAATCACTTCCGGCACCTTCCTTTACACTGACCTTGATTCCAGTGGTAGCTCCATTGCGAACAAGACTGGGCAACTCAATCGCATGACCGCAGATCGTACTGAAACCCGAACGAGTAGCGCTACGTCCGATGACTATGATGTTCTCTCGGTAGAGCGTTCGGACACAATGAATGGAGCTGGGGGTGGATTTACTGCTGCCGGCTCAGTCGGTCACTTTGAACTCACTAGTACGCAGACAGCGGGAACGATGACAACGACAGCCTTGGTAATGGAGCTGATTAATAATTCGCAGGATACCAACGTGCTACGTATTCAAGATAGTGACGGTACTTGTGATCATAATCCGGAGTCGGGAGCTGAAACTGTATCGTGTTCATCTGACATACGATTGAAGACAGATGTTCGCGATGCGGATTTCGTACTCGATGAGCTCATGAGATTGCAGATTCGCGACTACACCGTTCTAGCATCTGGCGACACGGTTACTGGTCTCGTGGCGCAAGAAGCACAGGAGTATGCTCCTGATTTAGTTAGCCAGCGAACGGACGGCATATTAATGGTGCAGCAAATCAATCCCTGGAAGGTTATCCGCGCAATCCAAGAGTTACAGTATGAGATTGTAGATATTGGTGACCTCATCGGCGTAGATGTGACCTCTATTGATGTGGAGAGTGAAGACGATGATCTGATCACCCAGACACTACTGGATCGTATTGCTTCAGTCGAAACAGACCTCGCCGCAGTAGTGGCACGGCAGGATGCTGCGGAGGAGGCAGGTTCGGTCGCTGGCGCTATCACTGAGTTGCCCAGCAATCTATTAACCGACGGAATCTTCAATCAGCACCTCACGTTCAATGGCGCGATTAATGTCGACAACGCGCTGACTGTACTAGACGAACTGGCGGTGCACTCTGACGTGACCCTCTACGCCAACCTCGTAGTGGACACGGTGCACATCGCAAACGCCCTGAACGTACACGGTGACGCCGCGTTCCTGGGTGACGTGACGATTGCTGGACGCCTTACCTTAAGCGAACAGCAGGTTGGTACGGCGACGCTCGCGCAAGACGAGACCGAGACCACAATCAGCTATACTGAGCCGTTTATAACTACACCGGCGGTACAGGTCACCCCACTTGGACGGGTGGGTAGCGAGTGGTGGGTGTCGGCATACACGACAGAAGGCTTTACTATCGCCATCGCTGAACCGGCCACCGAGGATCTTGCTTTCGGCTGGACTACGCTCGGGGTAGAAGCGCCATTGGGGGATACGGCCGATGAAGATTCTGCTGAGGTTGCAGTTACGGATGAGGGGGAAGTAACGGAATCAGACGAAGGTGAACCAGCAGACGATGGTGATAACCTGAACAATACTGATGACGGTGATACCTCTTCATCCGACGCCGCCGATGAGGGCGAATCTGACGAAAGTACCACAGAGCCTGATGGTTCTGCCGCAGAAGAAAGCCAAGAGTCAACTGACGCTGATGAAACATTTATAGTGGCAGGCCAGGTGACCATTCAGGTTGGCCAGGTGCCGGCACTGAATCTTCGTGAGGAGCCGTCTCTTGCCGGGGCAGTGGTACAGCAAATACTTGCTGGTACAACACTACCGTATAGTTTGGTGGATGACGTCTGGTACCAGGTGCAGCTTGCTGATGGGACTATCGGCTGGTTGGCATCCGGCTATCTAGATGTGGCACCCGCCGCCGTGGATTCTCCTGAGCCTGCAAGCGAAGAGCCAGAAAGTGGTGGGTTGGTCGTGATCAACTAGGACGCGAGCCCCGCTGCGAATACGAAAAATGGTCACCTCGACTCAACTTCTGGTCCGCCGTATACTATAGCTATACGCGCCAGGTGCGCGATCCCGTTTGAAATGACGGGGTTTTATCACTAAACATCCCGCCGCAAGCGGGACCCTGCCTGACGGCGGGGATAGGTACTTACATATGAATTATCTTATCCCGACGGTAATTGAAAAGTCGGCAACCGGAGAGCGAGCGTTTGATATTTATTCGCGGCTGTTAAAGGAGCGCATCGTAATGATGGGCGGCCCGGTTCAGGACGACATGGCCAATGTTGTCATCGCCCAGCTTATTTTCTTGGCGCATGAGGATCCCAAGAAAGATATAAAACTATACGTGCATTCACCAGGGGGCGTGGTGACGGCCGGTTTGGCTATCTATGACACTATGCAGTTTATTGGGCCTGATGTGTCTACTATCTGTGTCGGTATGGCTGCTAGTATGGGAGCTGTATTGCTAGCTGGCGGTGCACCAGGCAAGCGGCTGATTCTACCCAACGCCGAGGTTATGATCCATCAAGTCATGGGGGGCGCCGAAGGACAGGCCTCTGACATCGAAATTTCGGCCAAGCATATATTGAAAATGAAGAGCCGCTTAAACAACATATTGGCAGCGCACACCAAGCAAAAACTGTCTCAGGTGGAAAAAGATACGGATCGAGACTACTATATGACAGCAGAGGAAGCCTTAAAGTATGGCTTAGTAGATAAAATAGTAGAAAAGGCTTAATAAAGTCATATTAAGGATTTCTTACCTTAACTCATAACTTAACTCCCCACTTCATCTATGCAGGCAACGGGAGCTACAACAACATTATATGACATTACCATTAGTGGTTTCTGCCGTGATAGCGGCAGCGGCAGGTCTTGGCGTCGGTTACTGGCTGCAGCAGCAGTTCGGTCGTAAAACGGCCCATGGACAGGAAGAACGGATTACTGAAAAATTAGCAGCGGCTAAGGAGAAATTGGCGGACCTAAAGAGCGCGGCTGAAACAGAGGCGCGTGAGATTCGAGAAAAAGGAGAAAAAGAGCTGGATGAGCGACGCCAGCAGATTATTGAATTGGAGAAACGTGTTGCCGATCGTGAAAATTCGATCAACGGTAAGCAAACTGAGTTCGAAAAGCACGAACAGACGGTGAAGCAGCAACTTGGAGATTTAGATAAGGATCGCGCCGCCCTGGCTGCGCTTCGTGCTGAAGAAGAAACAAAGTTAGCGGAGATAGCTGGACTGACTCAGGACCAGGCATCGGCACGCGTATTAGAGCTAGCTGAAGAGCGAACGAAGGAAGATGTCTTGCGACGAGTGCACAAGCTAGAGCAAGAAGGTGAGCAACAGCTGAAAGAGAAGGGAAAAATGATTCTGGTTAATGTAATTCAGCGGTATGGGGCTTCACAGGTGTCCGAATACATGTCGTCACACGTTAACGTTCCCGATGAGAGCATGATTGGTCGTATTATTGGTAAGGAAGGTCGCAACATCCAGCACCTGGAGCGAGTAACCGGGTGCGAGATCGTAGTCGACGAAGCACCCAACACTATTATGGTGACGGGCTTTTCTCCCCTGCGGCGCCAGGTGGCCAAGACGGCTATCGAGCGACTTGTTAAAGATGGTCGAATTCATCCCGGTCGTATCGAAGGAATCGTGGACGATGCAAAGAAACAAATTAATGATGATATTCGTGTGGCGGGTGAAGCTGCTCTCTATGAGCTCAACATTATCGACTTTCCGGAGAAGCTCGTGCACCTAGTAGGACGCTTAAAATATCGCACCAGCTATTCACAGAACATGCTTAGTCACAGTATTGAGGTAGCTCACGTGGCAACCATGCTGGCTGAAGAGCTGGGCGCTGATGTTGATGTCACCAAAAAGGCAGCCCTACTACACGACATTGGTAAAGCCATAGATCATGATGTGGAAGGGACGCACGTTGAGGTGGGTGATAAGATCATGCGCAAGTTCGGCCTGAGTGAGGCAGTTATCAATGCGGCTAATCCTCACGATGAGGGTTACGTACAGCGCAGTGTCGAGGCCATTATCGTTCAAGTGGCTGATGCAGTGTCAGCTGCCCGACCAGGAGCCCGCCGCGAGAGTTTGGAGCAATATGTGAAGCGAATGGAGGACTTGGAAAACATTGCTACGAGCTATGAGGGAGTCGACAAATGCTACGCCATCCACGCTGGTCGTGAAGTACGAGTATTTGTCTATCCTGATCAGGTTGATGACTTGGAGGCTACCAAAATAGCTCAACAGATCGCCAAGCAGATTGAGTCAGAACTACAATACCCAGGTGACGTTAAAGTGAACGTCATTCGTGAGACGCGCACCGAGGCAGTCGCTCGTTAACCGTACAACCAAATCCCCGCCACGATAGTGGCCAGCATTACGAGGTTGATACATGAATTGACGAGGACAAGCCGGTCCCGGTCTACGATGCCATAGACGATGACGACATGCGCATGCGCGATAGGCAGCTTTATCTTGTAACGGCCGCTAACGAGCGGGTAGGATGATAACGATGGCAAAACAGTATCAACGAGTGGGGTTGCACGTTAGTGCCGCTGGCGGGGTAGAAAACGCCCCAGACAATGCTGTAGCCATGAACGCTGAGTGTTTTCAGTTTTTCTCTCGTAGTCCCCGCGGTGGTGGGGCACCAGCAATTACCACTGAGCAAGCGCGTGATTTTAGGGCGCGAAGTAGCAAGCACGGTCTGTCCAGTTACATCCATACGCCGTACTACATTAACTTTGCTTCGTTGAATAAGCGTATTTATAACGGATCGATCTCGGTCGTGCGCGAAGAGCTCGAGCGTGGAAGTGCCCTGGGGGTTACATATGTGATGACGCATCTTGGTAGCGCTAAGGATCACTTGCAGGACAAGAAGGCCACGGATGTGCCTGCCTCTGCGATTAAGCAAGCTATTAAGGGATTGCGCGATATTTATAAGGGCGACCCCAGCTTCAGCACCAAGCTACTGTTGGAAATATCTGCTGGAGCGGGAGCTGTGCTTGGTGCCAACTTCGAGGAGCTAGCTGCACTACTCAAGGGGATGGGTCGTAAAGATGTACACATTTGCTTAGACACCTGTCATATGTTTGCTTCGGGCTATGAGATGCGAGACGCTAAAGGACTCGGTGAGACCATGAAGCAATTTCGCCAGCATCTTGGTATCTCGCGGTTGAAGTTAGTGCATGTGAACGACTCGAAGGCGGGATTGGGCGAGCATAAAGATAGACACGAGCATATTGGTAAGGGAGAGATAGGTGCAGCGGGATTCAAGGCCATGCTGGCTCATCCTGACTTTCAGAAGGTAAACTTTATACTAGAGACGAAGCATGACGCGGGGATCAAGTCAGACCTCTCATTCTTGAAGAAGTGGCGGAAGCAAAAGTAGGAATACTGCGCTCTTAGGCGCGGTCCCAAAATAACTTGGCTAGATATCGTTCAATATGGGCCAAGACCTGCCTACCGGCAGGCAGGTGCGATTTTTTCGATTAAGCGAAACATGAGGCGTAGCCGTAGCTACTTACGAGTGTTTCATGATTAAGAAAAAGTCGTAGATTGGTGCATAGGGGGCGAGAGATAGTTAAGTTATTTTGGGAGGGTGACTTACTACACATAATAGCTACTTACAGCAACTGGGTTGGGCATATACACACACTACGAGCCTAATATACCTGTAATGTGTGTTATAATGTTGACATAATCCTTCCTTAATGTACTTGTATGTGCGCTACGAATCTGTCCAATAGTGGTGAGGAGGGCTCGGAAGTCATCTCTAGTGGCCAGGCAGCCGCGCTACTAGAAGTATCTCGCGAGACCTTGCGGAGGTGGGCTGATGCCGGATCCATAAAGAACGAGCGGCCAAATGGTTCGCATCGCTATTTCCGCCGCTCTGACGTGCTAGCGCTTAGGCAGAATAGACCACTGTCGAGTTCTGAGGTGGCGGCTCTGCTGGGAGTCTCGGTGTCAGGGCTTAGAAAATACGAGAGAGACGGGAGCTTGGTGCCAGAACGGTCACCGGGAGGGAGGAAAGAGTATGCCCGTGATGCGGTTGACCAGTTCAAGCGGCGTTTTGAGCCACCGGTAGTGCAGAAGTTTGTCAGCGCGAGCGCAAATAGCCTGTCAGGTAGGTCAGTTACGATCCCTAATGTAGCTGAGCAAGTGGGTGTGCCTGTTTCCTTGCTACGCAGTGACTCTCTGACTGATATTCCTGCGCCTGCACGGACTGGTTCTTCGGGCTCCAAGATCGTAGGGTCAATTACCCCACCAAACCCTCCCCCAACCCCACCAAACCCTCCTAAACCACCCTCTACACCCCCTCCTAACACTAACCCCCACCCCTTCTCCTCCTTCAAACCCTCCTCCCTCTTCTACGCCTCTTCTTGGTCTATTAGTACCCTACTGCTCTTAGCTACTGGTACTGGCCTATCCCTCATGCTCAGCGATCGTGTGGCCTCTTGGGGTACGTTTGCAGTGACACTCCTCCTATCCATCGCTTCTGCAGTCTTTGAACACGTCACTACTAACAAGAAAACAGCTACACCCAGCCCCGTACAACCAATTCTCGTTAGTTACACTGACTATCGTTACATCCGTCGTCGGGTCTTAGCTGCCACTCTGACTGTGGTTGGTTTCTTAGTCCTGATCGTCGCTGGTCTACGTACTCTCCCTGTTCCTACCTTCCTAGCTATACCAGCCCTAGCCTTCATCTCCCTACTAGTTACTCTCACTGCGCTGCGTGCCTTAATCACCCATGCTAAACCTGGTGAACGAGTAAAGACACTCAAAGCACTCTTTCTTACTGATCCCATCTCTGCCTACAGCAAAGGTAGACACCTCTACCCCTGGCATAGACGCCTCGGTATCGCAGCTGCTACTTTAGCTGCCCTCCTCTTCATCGTAGTTGGCCGCGAGGCCTACTTAGCTCGCGTCAATGCAGATCAAAACATCACCGCTGCTGGTAGTCAGCTACAAAACGTCATTGCGGCCTTGCGTGGTGACGGTGATCTAACTGATGAAGCATCTAAACTCCTAGCCCAAGTCTTAGAACCCGCAGCTACCTTGGATGCTGACTCCTTAACCAGTGAGTTCATCGCGGCGGTGGCCAACAAACTACCCGAGGCCCCCACCCAGATCGTTAGGGAAGTAACTGAAACTACCATCACGGTAGAGAAGAACACCAAGGAACTGATCAAGATC
This sequence comes from bacterium, assembly GCA_002686445.1. Lineage (GTDB taxonomy): Bacteria > Patescibacteriota > Andersenbacteria > UBA10190 > UBA10190. Next base: position 7,603 of record NZCO01000005.1, read on the forward strand.
GAGTCTGGTGGTACTCTCTCCTTCCGGGATGAGACTAACGCTGACTTCTTCACCTTTGGTGGTTCACCTAAGGTCACCTTAGAAGAGGTTGGTATCTTGAACATATTAGGTACCTGGCAGATTGACGGCGCTACCGTTGAGGCTAGTGCCACTGACCTAAATGACATAGATGAACTCACCCAAGACACTAAGCTCCTAGTTTTAGAGAGTAACGGCACCTTAGACAACGAACGCGTCTTAGCCGTTGGTAACGGTCTTGCCTTAGCTGATGGTGGTGGCGGCAACAGCGCTACAGTCTCTCTTGATGTCACTACTACCACTACCACCAGTACCGTTAACGCTAACTCAGGTCTAGAGCTCGCTAGTACCGGTTTATCTATCATCCGGGGCTGTTCTAATGCCCAAATCCTTACTTGGGATGCCACTAACGTCTACTGGGAGTGTGGTTCTATTGCTAGTAGCCTCTTTACTGATGGTGGTACCTTCTCTTACTTAACTACCACCACTGATGACCTCATCCTAGGTGGCACCACCGTCGCCGCTGCTGACATCTTCTTAGGGGATGACGGCTCGGCTATCTTCAACGAACAAGGAGCTGATGCTGACTTTAGGATAGAGGGTGATACTGATGCTAATTTGTTGTTTGTTGATGCCTCTACTGATAGAATTGGCGTAGGAACAAGTTCCCCAGGCAATAGGCTTGAGGTTGAAGATTCGACAGATGGTAATGGGATAACGATATTAAACTCCACACAAACCCCCGCACTAATACTCGAAACAGGAAGCGCTCACGGCAATGCTAGGAATTGGGCTATAGGAACAAACAGACAGGCATTTGGTGACATTACATTCAGAGTAGGTACTTCGGCTGGCGCAGCCCCAAGCGCAGACAGAATGGTGATAAACAAGGATGGTCTGGTCGGCATCAACGAAACCGCCCCTGACGCCATGCTTGAGATTGCAACTAATGCCACAACAGAGGAAGGTCTGCATATCAAGGGAGCCGCTTCACAAACTGCTGATTTATTTCAAGTTACTGATAGTAGTGATAATGTAGGCGCTCGAGTAAACTCTGCCTTGGAATTTTCCAACCCCAGCCAGAGTTCGGGATCACAGAATGAGTTGTTTGGAGCTGGCGCAGGTAGCGTCGTGGACACCGGAGCAGAAAATACCCTTTTGGGGGCGAACGCAGGCAATACGATTACTGGAGGGGGATTGAATACTGTTATCGGTTCGGATGCTGATGTATATAGTGCGACGGTAACGAATACTGTGAGTGTGGGAAGGGCAGCATCTTCCTTTACGAACGGTGTTGCAATAGGTCAGAACGCCATTGGTTCAAATACCGGAGCTGTGGTGATTGGGCGAACATCATCGAGTAGTGGCATTCGGACGATAGCGATTGGTGAGGATGCTGATTTAACCGCAAATTACAGCATTCTTCTAAGTACAGGTTCTAGTAATATTTCTGAAGCGAATGTCTTTGTGGCTGCGGGAACGAGTGCGACTGACTCTATAGACAACATCTATTTCGGTATGGGGATCACCAATGCTGCACCCGGTGCCTACACCATTAACGGCACCGGTGGCTCCGGCACCGACATCGCTGGCGCCGCCCTCCAGTTAGCGGGTGGTAAGGGTACGGGCGATGCTGCCGGTGGTGATATCATCTTCCAAACCTCTGATGCCGGTTCAACCGGTACAACACTCGAATCACTGACCACAAAGATGACACTCACCGAACTCGGCAACCTCGGTATCGGCACCACAGCTCCTGGTGCCCTCCTCGAAGTCCAGGCCGCAGCCGGGTCTGCAGGCTTGCTTACTCTCTCTACCGCTGAAACAACGGTAGTAGACGGTGACGTATTAGGTCAGATTAACTTCCAAGCCCCCCTAGATTCAGCGGGCACAGACGCTATCTTAGTAGGAGCAAGCATCTGGGCAGAGGCAGACGCTACCTTCTCCTCAAGTGTGAATACCACCGACCTCGTCTTCGCCACTGGAGACTCAGAAGCTGCTGTTGAGCGGATGAGGATTGATAGTAATGGGAATGTGGGGATAGGGACGGCGAC
>NZCO01000006.1 GCA_002686445.1 bacterium
GGGCGTTCAGCAATATTTGAGGTTGTGCCAGTCACCAGACGTTTTCGGGCAGCTATTAACGAGGCAGCCGATTATGATACACTATACGACGTAGCTCGGAGTGAAGGTGCTATAACGATGCGCCAGGACGGTCTACTCAAAGCCCTGCAAGGAATAGTGCGCTACGAGGATGTGCTGCGCGTCACCACCGAAGAGGAAACAGCAGTCACATTAAAAAATCCCTAGCACGTAACTAACTATGGTTGAAAAAAAAGCAGCAATCTTATTAGTAGAAGACGATTCGTTCATCTCAGGTATGTACTTCACCAAGCTTTCGAGCTTGGGGTTTGTGGTGGAAGTGGTTGAGGACGGAGAGGCTGCCTGGCAGCGATTGCAGCAAGACCCGTTGCCTGATTTAGTGTTGCTGGACGTGGTCTTACCCAAGAAAGACGGTTTTGAAATCTTAGAAGGATTGCGCAAAGACGAACGCACCCAGAAACTGCCGATCATTTTGCTAACGAACCTGGGACAAAAGCCGGATGTCGAGCGCGGCATTAAGCTGGGGGCTGACGACTACATCATTAAGGCTCACTACACGCCGACCGAGGTCGTCGATAAAATAACTGGCATTCTTGATGGTGGCGCTGGTAAAGCTGCGGCTGGTGGGGGCGCATAGGCGCTCACTACGCAAAAGCGCACTTTAGACGCGGACCAAAAAGATGAGGAACATACAGGACCTACTGCGGGAAGCTAAAGACGCGGGAGCGTCTGATATACATATTACCGTGAATCGGCCTCCCAACTTCCGGGTTGATGGCACTCTACATGAAGTAGGCGAGGAGGTACTTTCTCCTTCCGAGGCTGATGGCATGATGAAAGAGCTGATGGGTGATAACGAACGCATCGCCACAGATTTTGCCAGTCATCAGCAGGCGGATTTTGCCTACGCGCTTGACGATGGTACACGCTTCCGCGTGAACATCTTTTTACACCTCGGTGTGATGTCGGCCGCGCTGCGCTTGATTCCAGCTCAAATACGCACTATTGAAGACTTGCACCTACCGCCGCAGATTTCGCAGTTTGCGGAGCTAAAACAGGGCTTTGTCTTAATGGCTGGCCCCGCTGGCCACGGCAAATCCACGACCATGGCCGCGCTCATTGAATACATCAATCAGCAACGACGCGATCATATTATTACCGTTGAAGATCCGATAGAGTACATGTTCANCGATGCGCANTCTATTATCGACCAGCGGGAGATAGGTCGAGATGCTACCTCATTTGCTGATGCTATTCGGTCAACGCTGCGGCAGGATCCAAACATCATCATGATCGGAGAGTTGCGTGATCTAGAGTCAATGCGAACGGCTATCACCGTAGCTGAAACGGGGCACTTAGTATTCGCCACCCTGCACACCAACGATGCGGCTCAGACTGTGGAGCGGTTGATAGATTCCTTCCCGGCTGAGCAGCAGCCACAGATTCGGTCGCAGCTGTCAGCCACACTGTCTGGAGTTGTGTCGCTTCGGTTACTGCCGTGGCAAGAGGGTGGCCGCATTCCGGCAGTTGAGATCATGATTGCCACCACCGCGATTAAGAACGTGATTCGTGAGGGGAACGCCCATCAGGTTATGGGAATTATTCAGACGAGCGCCGATGTGGGTATGCAGACACTCGATGCTAGCTTGCAGGCGCTGGTTGATTCCGGCGCTGTCCGCCTGCAAGATGCCCGACCATATTTCTCAAGTGTGAAAACTCTCAGTCGATAGCCTATGGCTGAATTTTCTTACCGAGCCCGAGACCGACAAGGGAAAGTGATTCGCGGCACCGTTCAGGCAGCCGATGAGCAGCGGGCCACTGTTTTGCTACAGTCAAAGGGGTTATCACCTCTGGAGCTTAAGTCCGCCGTCAAGAAGTCACTGCTCAACCGGACGGTCTTTGGTGGTAGCGTCGGTAAGCGTGATCTGGTTTTGTTTAGCCGACAAATGGCATCCATGATCAGGGCAGGCGTGCCTATTCTTGAAGCCGTGCGGACGTTTCGTAAACAGATCAGTAAATCCGGGTTTGTGTCGCTGTTGGATGATATTGCCTATGACATTGAAGGGGGAGAATCACTTTCGAATGCACTGGCAAAGTATCCAAGCACTTTTTCTTTGTTTTATTTAGGGGTAGTTAAAACGGGTGAGGCTAGTGGTCGTCTGTCTGAGGCACTTGAGACCCTGGCCACCTACGTCGAGCGCAACTATATCTTCAACCGCAAGGTACGCTCGGCTTTGACCTATCCGGTCTTCGTGCTCACCGCCGTTATCATAGTAGTGGTAGTGATGTTTTCGTTTGTGGTCCCGCAACTTATTGTCCTGTTTGAGGCAGCACAGGTGCCGCTCCCGTTACCAACGAGGATTCTTGTGGCCGTCACGAGCTTTGGTGGAAGCTATTGGTACGTAATACTTATCATTGTCGTCGCTTTGGGGCTCTTGGCACGGCAGTATCTCCGGACGCCCGAGGGACAGTACGCTGTCAGTACCTGGGCCCTGCACATACCGATCGTGAGCCAGCTATTCCGCAAAGTGTATCTCGCTCGACTGACTTCAATATTACACACCTTGTTTGCCAGTGATGTTCCGGTGATTGAGGCGCTTAGAATAGCGCGTGCCTCAACTGTCAATCGTGTCTATCAGAGAATTCTTGATGAGACAGCCACCGCCGTTAAAAACGGTGCGGCCATCTCAACCATCTGGGAGCACGAAGTATACATACCGCCCATCCTGACCACTATGGTTGGTGTGGGTGAGCGTAGTGGTGAGATTCAAGAGGCTTTTCGAGAGGCACAGGGTTTCTTCCAGCGGGACGTTGAAGAAATGTTGGATACCATTACCGTTTTCTTGGAGCCGATCCTCGTCATCTTATTAGCAATCGGGGTGGGTATCATCTCAGCCGCAGTCTTGTTACCGATTTACAACCTGGTACTAGTGTTGTAGTTATTTGTGGTATAATAGTCGCAATGTCGTATGCACAGCTTCGCTTCTTCAACCGTAGGTCATAGCAGTCGACAGGCTCCTTCCGGGTGCTCTGTTTCTGTGACCGGCAAGCGTAGGCTGACAAATTGGAATACAACCAAATGGTTTGCGAGAGGAGGTGAGGGTACATGAACAAGAATTCAAAGGGTTTCACTCTGATTGAGTTGTTGGTCGTCATTGCCATCATTGGTATCCTCGCCGCGTTGGTGTTGGTTGCCCTTGGTAATGCTCGCGATAAAGCTAATGACGCACGTATTAAGTCAAACATTGGTCAGCTGCGAACAATCGCGGAGATCATTTATGACACGAATGGAGCAGCTTACGATGGTGGCGCAACTGCCGGTCAAGTCGGTGCCTGTTTCACCACACCAGACGCAGTTGATTGTACAACTGCACCTATCCAGGCCAACGTGACGTCTATCCGGACGGACACTACCGCCGCTGGCGGAGCCATTACGGCCTTCTCTAGCACTAGTGCTTTCTGTATCGATAGTGTTCTGAATGACACGAAACGAATCTGTGTTGATAACACAGGTGTCTTCAAGAATGACTACGCTGCAACCGCAAGCGCAACGTGCTTAGAAGGAAGTATTTCCTGTTAGGGAAACACGATAGTTCTCACAACACCCACAAACATGTGGGTGTTGTGTTGCGTCCGAGTCGATTATACTTACAGTATGGACGCGAACGATAGGAAGGGCTTTACCATAATTGAGTTATTGCTCGTGCTAGCAGTGATCGGCATACTTTCGACGCTCATGCTGGCGGTTATTTCGAGTAGTCGCGGCAAGGCTAGGGACAACCGTGTCCGATCCGATATTCGGCAGATACGGGTATTAACCGAGACGGTCTACAACGCTCAGGGCGGAACCTATGTGGACTGGACGCAGCATGCGAGTATAGCCAGCGAGTTGGCAGCCCTGACTGCTGATGTTGATGCGCAAACTAAAGTGAGCGATAGCACGACGATGCGTGAATCTCAGGAGAAGGAATTCTGTATCAGCGCACCACTGGAGGCAGCTGACGGACATTTTTGCACTGACGTCACTGGCACCATCCGGCGATCTGGTACCCCGTGCCCGGACTTGGCGATTGATGAGGATCCGCTTCGCTGCCCGAGTTTATAGGTTTGATTCTAAGAACTAAACAGCCCACATGCTGGTTGCACTGTCGGATACCGGTTTGTATCCGCTAATACTTTTCATATTTGGATTGATAGTGGGCAGTTTTTTGAATGTCGTTATTCTGCGCGGCATCAGTGGGGGTTCGGTCGGTGGGCGTTCAGTGTGTCCCCACTGTGATAAGACCTTACGCGGGTGGGAGCTGGTGCCCTTGGTATCATTTATCATCTTGCGCGGGCGTTGTCAGCGCTGCGGCAAGGAGATATCAGTTCAGTATCCGCTCGTTGAACTAAGTTATGGATTCGTACTCCTCATCGTAGGCACACCGCTGCCGCAATCTGCTTTGGGGTGGGCCATCTCCCTGCCCTTGATGATCATTATAGCCGTACTGCTTGTGCTCTTTGTGATTGACCTCAAGACTATGCTCCTGCCAGACACGTTCATCATCTTGTTATCGGTGGTGGTTGCCTTCGTAGTCGCGGTCCGATGGTTCGTGGCAGACTCAGCGCCGCTCGTATTGTATTGGGCGGCAGCCGGAGCGCTAATTGGGGCAGGCATACTGGGGCTGATTTGGTTGCTTACACGTGGGCGGGGGATAGGACTAGGTGATGTGAAGTTACTCATTCCGGTGGGCGCCCTGCTCGGTCCAATAGATACCATCATGTTGCTGTTTGTCTCGTTTATGGCAGGTGGGGTAGTTGCTGGCTACTTGTTGCTTACGAAACAGGCGAACATGAAGACAGCGATACCGTTTGGACCCTTTCTGTGCGCTGCAGCTGTTCTCGTGCTGTTAGCGCCGCAGTTCGTAGATCAAGTGCGACAGTTGCTGTTTGGTGGCTATATCTAGCTGTCGTACAATGAGCATGTGCTTTTATCCCAGCCAAATACGAAGATAGAAGATAGGAGTGGCTACACCCTAATTGAAGTCGTCGTTGTGCTAGTCGTAATCGGCGTCCTAACCCTCATTACTGCCAGGGCGTATCCAGCAGCGCGGAGCAATCAGGCACTGCGACTGGCCGAGCAGCAGATACAATCAGCGTTTCGGGATGCACAGGAACTGGCTATAAACGAACATCGTTCGCACGATTGCCTGGACGCGGCTGCTGCCGACGCCCTGCTTGATCAGCGGCAATGTTCTGACATAGGTATATATGTTGCAGGGAACGATCTAGTCTGGTTTGCGGATACGGATCATGGACCAGATGACGACCTTGGCGGCGACAAGGAGTACACCGAAGGAGTGGACATAATACTCAAGACTTTGCCGCTGCCGAACGGAGTCAATGTGGTGGCAGGCGAGGGCCATAATGAATCATTCTTGTTCGAGGGTATTCCACCTGCGGTTACCTTAAGAATCGACAGCGAGCCTTTTGACGAACCTGGACAGGTATTCATTCAAGCGGAGGATGCTGAAGCGCGGCTTGAAGTTGGCGCCCACGGACAAGTAGTACGAGATGGAACGTAATCTCATGAATCGCGGGTTTTCCCTTATTGGTGTCATTGTAGCGCTTACTGTCTTAACGGGCGGCATTCTCGCGACAGCGCGGATTATGGCCCGAACCGAGAACACCGTTGGCGTCAGTCGTGAACGTCTGGTGGCTATTAATCTGGCTCGTGAAGGATTGGAACTAGTCCAGGCTCGTCGCGATGCTAACTGGGGTGAGTTGATTAATCCCGATCCAGACCCCGTTGAGGACGTAGACTCTTGGGTTAAGTTTCTGTGTCCAGAAGATGCAGTTGATCGTGCAGTCACCGGCACCACTCCGTATATGTTCACGATAGAGTCGCAGCAGGATACACCTCCACCGGATGAAACGTATATTCTGACAATTATTGAAGACGGCAACACGCAGTTAAATGTCATTCCCAACAGTGGACTGTTTACGCACCAAACCGGAGGCGGCGCCGAAGCGACGATTTACTCACGAGCTATTCACGTTAATTGCGCGGAGGCAAACGACGATCAAGAAGACGGTCAGGAGTTCATTGACGTAAGCACGATAGTGACCTGGACAACGCGTGGCACGGACCATGACGTGACCATTAACAACCGGCTGGTTGATTGGGACAGACGATGATGAAGTCACTGCGACAACATTCTGACAGGCAGGCAGGCTTTACCCTGCTTGAGGTGGTCACCGCAATCGCACTTTTTTCCGCGGTCATGGTAATCACGGTGGGGGCCTTCACTCGGTTTGTTGATGTGCAGCGTCGCGACATAGACGAGCAGGCCTTTCAAGAAGATATTCGGCTGGCCGTTGGCCTGTTCAATCGGGAAGCGCGCGGCGCGTTCGGTGACACCTATGAAGGAATCATTCAGGTGGGCGAAGACGGCATGCTTGGGACAGAGGATGATGAACCCAGTATCTTTTTCCATAATCAGAACACTACGTGTGTCAGATATTTCATCAGCGACGGGCAATTTGTGCGCAATGAATCTGCGACGGGCGGTCGTACTGCTGACTGTTCTCTTCCGGATAACTACGATTCGGCCGACGATCGAGCTTTGACCGGGGATGACTCGACTATCATCAATATGCAGTTTCGGATTCAGCAATCGAGAGTAGATTGTGAAAACTTTTTTGATCCAGATGCTCCAGGTACACCCGTTCCTACGGTAGTTAGACGTGGATACATCACCGTGCTGATTGCCGCTGAAGCAGCTGCTAAGGAGGTACCGTTGCAACTACAGAGCACTGTGACGTCTCGTCAGACTGTATCAATAAATAATGACTTTACTTGCCCCTAATGAAATCTTCTATGCGACAACGAGGTGATATAGCAATCTTTACTTCACTCATCATGGTGACAATTATGCTTTCCGGAGCGATCGCGCTTGGTATTATCCTGTCGCAGCAGATACCAGCCACGCTTGAACTGCAGTTCTCAGAGCGTGCCTTTTACGCAGCCTCAAGCGCCACCGAGCTGGCGTTCTTCGAGATCATTCACAATGGAGCAACTGGAGTGCGGTTTGATCGAGACATGCATTTTATTCCTTACGAAGATGAGGATGGTGCTGAGTATTATGGTGAAATAGTTCCAGATGGCAACGGTCGGCCGTGTGGCGTCATGAATGGCGTGTCTCGCGGGGTGCGGCGTCGCCTGGCGCGAGGCACCCCAGAAACAGATTGCCCTGATACGCTGACCGTTGGTGATTAGCGTGAACGTCAATGACTAAGACGGAGGCAACAGCCCGAGTAACCAAGCTCAAAAAGGAAATTAACCACCATCGCTACCTGTATCACGTTAAAGATACGCAGGAGATTTCTGACGCCGCGTTAGATAGTCTCAAACGAGAGCTCGATACGCTGGAACTTGAGTATCCCGACCTGGTCACGTCCGACTCGCCGACGCAGCGCGTCGGCGGCGAACCGCTGGCGGAGTTTAGTAAGGTACGTCACCGCACCCGGATGCTGTCACTACAAGATGCTTTTTCTGTTGAGGACTTAATGAACTGGGAGACGCGGAACAAGAAAGTGGTGGCGCAAGACTTCTCATATTTTGTTGAACTCAAGATCGATGGCGTGGCCGTGGCGCTACAGTATCAGGATGGCGTGTTAGTACGCGCCGCAACCCGCGGTGATGGCTCAGTGGGGGAGGATGTTACCCATAACATCCGGACGATTGATGCGATCCCTCTCACGTTGCGAGAAAAGATACCGGGACCAGTTGAGGTGCGCGGCGAAGTATACATGCTTAAAAAAGAGTTTGATGCGCTGAACAAAGAGCAGGGAAAAAAGCAGGCCAAGTTGTATGCAAACCCGCGTAACGTGGTAGCTGGTTCTATTAGGCAACTTGATCCAAGCCAAGTAGCCAGTCGGCCCTTACGGTTCTTCGCGTGGGAGATCACGGCGGGAGACGGCAGCACAACTCGGGCTGCAGAATATAAAGCATTACAAGACCTTGGTTTTCCAGTGCCACCTGACGCCGCGAAGCTAGCAACCATTAAAGATGTAGCGAAACTGATTGACGGTGAAGAAAAGAAGCGGCTGAAGCGACCATTCTTAGTCGATGGCTTAGTGCTTAAGATTGATGACCTAGCACTATCCGAGCGACTGGGAGTTGTGGGGAAGGCACCTCG
>NZCO01000007.1 GCA_002686445.1 bacterium
GGGACTTGACAAGAGTGGTCTAATTGTGCTTTAATCTAGCCTATGAAAGGAATCATTCTAGCGGGGGGATCTGGCAGTCGTCTGCACCCATTGACCATTCCGGTCAGTAAGCAGCTGATGCCCGTGTACGACAAACCAATGATTTACTATCCGTTGTCAGCCATGATGTTAGCTGGCATTCGGGAAATTTTGATTATCTCAACGCCGCATGATTTGCCAGGGTTCCAAAAGCTCTTTGGCGACGGCAGCCAGCTCGGCATGGAATTCACCTACGCCGAGCAACCTAGTCCTGATGGTCTAGCACAAGCCTTCATTATTGGTGAAGAGTTTATTGGTGATGATTCTGTCGCGCTGATCCTCGGTGATAACATATTCTACGGTGATGGTTTTAGTAAGACACTGCAGCATGCCAAAGAGGACGTAAGCGAGAATGGCGGCGGCATGATCTTTGCCCATCATGTGCATGACCCAGAACGCTATGGTGTTATCGAGTTCGATACCGATGGTAAGGCCATCTCTATTGAAGAGAAGCCTGAAGTCCCGAAGACTCCCTACGCTGTTCCTGGTGTGTACTTCTACGACAACAATGTAGTAAGTATTGCCAAGAATCTTGCGCCATCACCGCGTGGTGAGCTTGAAATTACCGATGTTAACAATACGTACTTGAAGCTCGGCAAGCTACGAGTCTCAAAAATGAATCGTGGTACTGCTTGGTTAGATACGGGGACGCATGAGGCGCTGGCTCAGGCTGGCACCTTCGTGCAGATCATCGAAGAGCGACAAGGCCTGAAGGTCGGTTGTATTGAAGAGGTGGCCTATCGTATGGGTCTGATTGATCAAGTGCAGCTCCTGAAACTGGCTGACCCGCTGCGTAAGAGTGGTTACGGTGAATACTTGGCTAAGATTGCGGAAGAGGACGTAAGCGTCACAGCGAAAGAAAACTTAAAGGGATAACAGTAGTGGGTACCCCACTACTGGACTTTAGTTACGCGCCATAACGGCGCGTTTGTTGTATTGACAAGGACAGTATATGGTGCTATAAATGCTAGCTGCTCTTTGATAGCAAAATACAAATTACTGCTCCGTGGGGCGTGTCCCACGTAGAATGACCATGTCTTTTCCCCCTATGAACGAGGAGAAGTAATGTCCACAGACTTAGAACGTCTGCAGCGGAAGTCCTGGTGGGCCGCCACCGGGAGTGGTATCCGCCGTACTATCGAAATATTACCTGACGATTGTGCGGGCTTTGTGAAGCATCTCGCCGATCGACCGGAGGTGGGTGGCGGTGTCAGGATTCTGTCTTTGCATCGGCTTTACATCCCCGGCTTCGCGGAGCGAAAGATCTTCGGAATGTACCTGGTGTTTACAGTGGTCAAGACGACTGATTCGAGTGTTACATTCACGTACCAGTATCACATCTGGAAACAAGGACCAGAAAGTGGCACGAAGGGATTAATTCTGCTGGGTACGCAAACTGGCACCAAGGGAGATATCGCGACGTTCGAGACATCTCACCTGGTCTGTTTAAAGGGTTTCTCTTTCGCAGTGGGTTCTGCCGTGCATGACACGCCCGGAGGGTTTGGCGATGTGCTAAGCCTGGAAGCGGCTTTCATGGCAGAACTCTCCAGCGAGCTTGGAATCAGTGCCGCTGATCTCGACGGTACCGTTCCGCTGGGACACCTATTGGTTGATCGGGGCTTAACAGCGAATCGTCCACGAATGGTAGCCGCTCTTTTGGACGCGAGTGCCTCGACCAAGATTTGCGCTCACCCCAAAAACACGGATGTGTTCGAGATGGAGTCTGGTCCGGTTATTGTTCCTGTGACAGAGTTGTGGGGCCCTGATGGCTTCGTTATGCAGAACGACGACTCGTTCTTTCTCGGGAATGTCGCTCGCTTGGTGAGCCTTGGGTTGTTGGTTGGTCCCACCGGTTAGTACTTTCGTTCCTTTGTAAACCGTCGCCGCGCGTGTGCTTATCACACGACGCGGCTTTTTCTTTGCAAGAGGCTGCGCCCTTGCAATAGCGACCATTCTATGCTATAAAGTTGCTTTCGTTAAGCCATAAGGTCATCCATACTACACTCCATGCGTTACAGCGTCGTTGTACCAGCCCATAACGAGTCCGATTCAATCGGGCCGCTTTATGATGCCATTAGCCCGGTTATGAACGGCTTATCTGATGGTGACAGCTGGGAGCTCATTATCGTCGACGATGGTAGCTCCGATGATACGTTGAAGCGTCTGCAAGAGCTTCGCCAGCGTGATGATCACGTAAAAGTGATCTCATTCCGCCGAAACTTTGGCCAAACGGCCGCGTGGTCAGCCGGTTTTGACCACGCGACAGGCGATTTAGTTATCGTGCTCGATGCTGATTTACAGAACGACCCGCAGGACATTCCTGCAATGTTGGAAAATATGCGCGCCGAAGACCTCGACGTGATTTCTGGCTGGCGCAAGGACCGAAAAGATAAGGGTGGAATGGTCATCCTAAGTAAGTTTGGGAACTATGTGCACCGCTGGGTGACCGGAGAGAAAATACATGATCATGGCTGTAGTTTAAAGATATATAAGAAAGAAGCGTTGGCTGATCTAGAGCTCTATGGAGAGATGCATCGCTACATCACCGCGCTCCTGTCCTGGAAGGGATTCAAGATAGGGGAGATGGTAGTGCGTCACCACCCACGGCAATACGGTGACAGCGGGTATACGCTCCGCAAGAAACTGAAGGGCTTTCTGGACTTGATCGTCGTCAAATTTTGGATTCAGTACTCAACTCGTCCGATGCACTTCTTTGGTAGCATCGGCATAGTCTTTATCGTCGCCGGTATCATTTTAGGCGGTGTCCTAGGCGGCCTGTGGCTGTTTCGAGTGATCGGTCTGGACGGTCGGTCGACGCCACTGCTGGCCGTATTGCTGGTACTCCTCGGATTTCAGTTTCTCCTGACCGGAGTGTTGGCAGACGTCGTCGCGAAAACATATTACATGCAAAAAAAGGCGTACAGTATCAAAGAAGCTGACGGCTTTTAGTAGGGCGATGAAGCTGCTCTTAATCAACAATGAGTTTCCACCCATTGGCGGTGGGGGATCAACGGTAACCAAATACGCTGTTAAGCACTTGGTGGCCGCTGGTCATGAGGTGACACTGATTACGTCGCGGTATAAAGACCTGCCGAAGCGGGAGGTTATCGATGGGGGAACAGTCATTCGTATCCCCACCATTCGCCGCCACTCAGACTGGAGCGCGCCGTGGGAACTCGTCGTGTTTGGCATCTCAGCGCTGGTGTATTGCTTCTGGTACAGCCTCCGACATCGTGTTGACTTCATTCAAGCCTACTTCGCAGTGCCAGCGGGTTGGGTCGCCTGGGTACTGTCTTATCTGCGTGGTATTCCGTATGCCGTTTATTTTGGCGGTTCGGACATTCCCAACGCTAATCCGTCTCGATTCAAACACATCTATCCGTTTATTACTCCCCTCTTGCGTGCGATTTGGCGACGAGCAGAATTTCGGACAGTTTGCTCGGACGATTTGGTTCGTCTGGGGGAGGCAGCAGACCCGACGAGTGAATTTATGCTTATTCCAAACGGTGTCGAGACTGCTCGCTTTCAACCTATTGAGCGACCCGCTAATCCTAAGGTGAAGATTCTCTTTATCGGGCGCTTGATCCCCCGCAAAGGATTTCAGCGAGTGGTTAAAGCCCTGCCGAAAGTCCGTGAACTCACGAATGTTCCATTCGAAGTGGAAGTGGTCGGCACGGGTGAATATCAAAACGAGCTTGATGCGCTCGCATCATCACTGGGGGTATCGGACTTAATTCGGTACGTGGGTACCGTTCCCTACGACCAACTGCAAAAGTCATACCAGTACGCCGATATTTTTGTACTGACCTCGCTGTCGGAAGGAATGCCGGTGGTTGTGCTCGAAGCCATGGGCTGCGGTTTGCCGGTGCTGGCTAGTGATGTGGGGGGCAACAACGAGATAGTGCGCGAGGGTGAAAATGGCTACCTCATTGATGGCGACGATATCGACAAGTTAGCTAAGGACTTAGCGCGGCTCATTGACGAGCCAGAATTACGTCAGCGGATGGGGGCCAAGAGCCGGGAGATTTCATTGCAGTACGACTGGGCAGAAATAATGCAGCGCTACAACGAGCTGTATTCACAGCATAAGTAGGTAGAAAAAAAGCGAGTCCGATGGACTCGCCTCCAATTAACTGGGGCAGGCAATGACCAGTTCGCCACTGCATTTGTGGACGAGCCACGATCTAAACTCGGTGGGACTGTAGAGCTTCTGCTTCAGAGGAACCAGGCGGTCAAGGAACGCTCGACAGTGGGCGTGAACGCCACCGCGGCCTCGAACATTGGTCGGTGCCCACCAGAAAAAGAACGGTTTGAACGATTGCAAGTGGAGCAAACTCCACGGGCAGATCTCGATCAGGAATTGTGATGTGTCGGAGGCTTCTGCCACCCTAAGCGATAACGATGACTTCCAGCCAAAAGCTAATTCGTGAACTGGGCAGAATCCACTTTGCAGGGCCAATGTTAAACGTATAGCCTCTTTCGTGCAGCTGTGGCGCTTCCACTCCGCAGATGCTTGATCCTTGGTCACGGCTACACCTCCTATGTGTCCTGTGGTTAATAGAATGAGCTACGTTGACTTGCCTTTAGTACCACGCAGCGACAGTGGAGTCAAGATGGTTCTTGCCAGTTACTTACTGATGCTGGATACTCTTAGAACATGGCAACAAAGCAACTTCTGGACCACCTACCGGCGGAACTAACGGCCGCGTTTAAGGGTAAGCGCGTCCTTATCACTGGCGGGCTTGGCTTCATCGGCAGTAATCTGGCGCATGCGCTAGTGGCTCTTGATGTCAACGTAACCATTCTTGACGCGTTGCTCGAGGAGTACGGTGGCAGCAACGTCAATCTGCGCGGCATTGAAGACAAGGTTGAAGTGGTTAACGGTAATATTCTCGATGAAGAGTTGGTCAACAAGCTGGTAACAGGTGTGGACTTCGTCTTTCATTTTGCTGGGCAGGTTGGGTACATCGATTCCAAGGACAAGCCCTTTGTCGACCTCGACTATAACGGGCGCGGAAACTTAATCGTGCTCGAAGCTCTGCGCGAGCATGCGCCCAAGGCCCGAATCTTATTTTCCTCTTCGCGCTTAGTGTACGGAAAGATTCAGACCACGCCCGTTACGGAGGAGCACCCCACTGAGCCCCTATCACTGTATGGCATTCACAAGCTGCTGGGTGAGAAGTATTACGCCTATTATGCTCACAACTTCGGTATTCACGGAGTGTCAGTTCGTATCCCCAATCCGTACGGCCCGCGCCAGCAAGTAAAACACGCTAAGTATTCAATCGTAGGTTGGTTTATGCGTTTGGCGATGGAGAAAGAGACTATTCAAATTTTTGGCGATGGCAGCCAAGAGCGCGACTACATATTTATTGACGACATCGTGGCTGCGCTGCTATATACTATTGTTAACGGCCAGGCTGGGGAGGCATATAACATAGGCAGCCCGGAACGGATGACCTTTGGCGATATGGTGGATGCGATAATTACCACCGTCGGTGCGGGGGATAAGGAGTATCTCCCCTGGCCTGAGGATTACGAGAAGAACGAAACAGGTGATTACGTCGCCGACACCAGCAAAATCGAGCTAGACACCAACTGGCGTCCGCGGGTGAAATTTGCTGATGGCATCGCCGAGATGGTGGCGTACTATAAAGAGAACAAGGAATTATATTGGTAATTGGTAAGTGATCTATTACACGCGTATGAGCACTGCTTTTAAAGTGGGAAGTATCCTATTCATCGTCGTCCTCTTCGGGGGCGTTGTTTTGGCGCAAGCCGTTTCAGTACAGATAGAAGGGGTTAGACATGTTGCCTACACAACTAATGCCGAGGAGCTGACTGCCAATCGTCTGGTTGGACAGACGTTTGTTTCCCCAAAAAAGAATCTGTCGGGCATAGGTGTGTTATTCGCCACCTATTCTGGTAGGACTAACACACAGCAAGTTGAGCTCCATGTGCGTGCTTCGATCACTGACACTACGGACCTGCGGGTAGTGACGGCTGATCCACGAGACTTTGGCGACAATCAGACGTACCGATTTACCTTTGACCCAATTCCGGAGAGCGATGGCGTGACTTTCTTTTTCTACGTGGTTTCTCCTGGCAGTTCACCAGGTGACGCAGTCACCGTTGATCTTGATACCAGGGATCCGTATCACCTCGGCACTGCATTCTTGGTGCGCGGGCCACCCGAACTATTAAATCAGCCAACGGCGCTTGAGTTTGGCGGTAAGCAGACAATTGATGTGGCCTTTAGTACCTACCACACCGTCCCCGTTCGCACGGCGATCTTAGCGAGAGCAGAGGGCGCGGCCAAGACATTCGTAGGCACCTTCTCCGAGCGACAAGGGGAGTACGGCCTATGGCTGAAGCTGACTGGGCCGGTGCTGGTCATATTGTTGCTGATGTGGGGCTTGAGTCGAGCGAACATAGAAAGCCGCCTGACCAAACCGCGAATTCTTATGGTGCTGGCGGCTTTAGTGATAGCCGGGTTCATCTGGCGCCTGTTTTATGCGGTTGATCTACCATTGACCAACGACGAAGGTAATTACCTCTACGACGCCTTTGCCCTACGCCAGGGTGTCTTAGCCGGTGGCGATGGGTACGTAAAGGCGCCGCTAGTTATAGGCTGGGTTGCACTGTGGCAAATGCTACTGGGTAACAGCATTATAGCCGCGCGCGTCGCGTCGATTGTGGTGGCGGTCTTGACCGCTGTACCGCTGTACGGCCTAGGTAAAAGCTTCGCTAATAAGCGCGCGGGATTGATGGTTGCGGCGCTGTGGCTACTGGCGGGAGCACCAGCGGTGTTTGGCATCTACGTTCACACCCAGGCCCTAGCGGTGCTGCTGGGCACTAGTGGCATAGCCCTACTGTGGGCCACACTACGCCAAGACAAACCAGTGCCCTGGAAATTCGTCATAGCCGGTGTGCTACTGGGGTTGGGTGTTGCGTCACGTAAAAGTGTGCTGGCCTTAGGGCTCCTACCACTCGTCTTTATTCTGCTCGAGTCTCCGTCATGGCGCCTGCGCGGACAGCGATTGCTCTTTACCGGACTCGGATTCGTTGCCGTGCTATTCATTCTGCTGGGTTATGCGGGCGCGCTCTACGGCGGGGAAGGGTTGCGGGAAGTAATTGGTTTGAACTCTGCAGAAGACGGGATCACCGCGGTGAACCCAGACGAGATAGAGCAGACACGCGCCTATTCAATTCGAGGAGTCACGCCGTTCTTCCGCGAGGCATTCTCCCTGCTGGCGCTGGCGCTCATGGGTTGGGGTTTGGTGCTCGAGCGCACGACGCGTCGCATAGTTGGTCTATTCGTCGTGGCGAAGCCGTCCAGGTATGTGCTGTGGCTAGTTGATCATTTGTTGCCTAAAATTGCATGGGTCTTCCCCCTGATCAGTCTCTGGGTGGCTTGGCAGTTCTTCTTTGAATACGAAGGTGAGATATACCACCGCTTTGGTGGCATGACTGGCCTGTGGTACACGGCTCTCCTACTTATGTTAGTGGTGCTACTGTGGCCGCGTGGTTCACGAGACGCGTTGCGGTTTACGGAAGCACCTATGGTGCCGGCTAGCACACAGCCGGTCCCATCGCGACTAGGCAGTATCAAGCCTGGGCCAGGAGAGGCTCTGCTGCACACTGAGCCGGTAGGGAAATTGCTCGCAGCCAGTCTGCTCTTACCGCTGTGGTTTGGCGGACTGTATCTCTTCTATACCAACTGGATAAAGTTTCACGCGAATTACATAGTTGAATTTCTGGTGCCGGCCGTCATCTTGGGCGGGGTAGGTGCTGTGTATGTAGCTGCTCGACTGACGGACATTACTGGCTTTGGAGATCGACTGATACTGCTGGGAGTGTGGTTGCGGCGAGTGAGCGTCATCCTACTGTCCGCGTGGCTATTCTGGGGACTATACCTTAATAGCTACATTACGCGGACGGTGCCACATACCGGCACCTTTGATCAGGGAGCAGTCCAAGAAGCAGCGGACTGGTTGAGCCAGAATGTCCCTGAGGACGAGACGCTGTTTACCGGTGCCGCGGCTATCCCCTACGTCGCTGAACGTCGCATCGCGCTCGATATTGCGCATCCACGATGGTATGCCTATGAATTCACTCGCAAAAACACGCCTCGCCTGAACACCTTCCTGCCCCCGATCGAGGAAATGCTACATGCGTATCGGACTGCTAATTGGTTCTTGCTTGATAAGCAGACAGGGTTCTCGTTCCTGATGGAATATAGCGAAATAGAGGCGGGTCTGGAGACTGACTGGCAGAAAGTACACGCCATTGAGAATGGCTCAAATACGCTAACCTTTTACCGACGAACGCAGCCGTCTATCGAATTATAGGGGTTCAGCGTCGGTGAATTGACAAAAGCACCTAATCATTGGCACTATAACAACGCTTTAACGAGCGCAGTTAATAGGTACGTTACCAATTAAAAATAGACGTCTCGCAAGGAGCAATTACATGTATGAACGCTTTACTGACCGCGCTCGCAAAGTTATGCAGCTGGCCCATCAAGAAGCGCTGCGGATGAATTTTGAGTACATCGGCACAGAGCACGTCCTGCTCGGATTGATTAAAGAGGGTTCGGGTGTTGCAGCACATGTGCTCAAGAATTTCGACATGGGCCTGCTCAATGTTCGCCAACAGATTGAGAAGCTCCTTGGGGCCGCACCTGCTGACAGGGTCGTGATAGGCAAGCTGCCGATGACACCGCGCGCCAAGCGGCTTCTCACATTCGCCGCGGCGGAAGCCCGCAATCTAGGGCACAACTGCGTCGGCACCGAACACCTGCTCTTGGCTCTAACACGATTAGATCAGTCTGTTGCTTGTCACGTCTGGCTCAGCCTAGGACATCGAATTGAGGATGTGCGCAGTGAAGTGTTCCATATGCTTGACTGTGATGATACTGCAGTGCTACCGGTTGAAACGTATTCCACTACGCGCGTTATCTACGTTGTGGACACGCACACGGTTGTGTCAGGCTGGTGGAACTGGCTCTACAGAGTTGTTATTGGCTAATTAGAACCGTTCACGTTGTGGGCGGTTTTTAATTGACGAAACGCCCTAAAATTGGCACTATAACAACGCTTTTGAAGCACCATTAATTCGTACGTTACCAACAAAACATATTCGTTTAGGCAAGGAGCACTGACATGTATGAACGCTTTACGGATCGAGCTCGCAAGACCATGCAGCTGGCCAATCAAGAAGCACAGCGGTATAACCATGAGTACATTGGCACTGAGCATATTTTGCTTGGCTTAGCCAAGGAAGCCTCAGGCGTCGCGGCTAATGTGCTCAAGAATCTAGATGTTGACCCAAGGGTGATTGTGCGTGAGGTTGGAAAACTCCTGCTTTCTGGGCCCGACATGGGGGTCACTATGGGCAAGCTACCTCAGACCCCCAGGGCCAAGAAAGTCGTTGAGTTTTCCATGGATGAAGCACGCAACCTTCGTCACCATTACGTGGGGACCGAGCATATCTTGCTTGGATTACTTCGTGAACTGGAAGGCGTTGCCGCTCAGGTACTGATCAATTTGGGTCTGCAGCTTGAGGCTGTCAGGGAAGAAACACTGAGTCTTTTGGGTGAGGGCGACCGCGGCCAGTCGTTGCGCGAGCTAGCGGCGGAAGCAGATTTGCCGTCTACTGCGGAGCTGGTCTACGAGCACACTCGTGTCGTCTTCGCAGTGACTCCGGTTAAGATCGACTGGCTAAGTTGGCTGCGCTCGCGTCGGATAGGGATCAGCTTGCTCGGACTAACTCGGTACTTGTCGTTTTCAGCGGGCTCGACCGCTGCCAGTAACGAACCCACAGGTCCGCCCAAGGAGAGCGATCAGGTAACGGCTGTGTGGCGCGAGGCAAACACTTTTGCGAAGGCGCAAAGGCGAGAATACTTGGCTCCAGCAGACCTTCTCTATGGTGTCGCGGTTTGGGCCACAGATCCGCTGAGAGTGGTGTTGCGCGAGTATAACATCAAGACCGGACCAGTCAGAGCGGCGGTTGAACTTGCTGTGGGTCTCGGAACTGCTGAGTTCACTATGACCACTCTGCCCAAAACGCCTAACGCCAGGGCGATTCGCAAGGCGATGTGTGACAGGGCAGCTGCAGCCGGTAGCGCTGAGGTTACGCTCCTTCATCTGGTCGAAGCATTGCTCGAAGAGCATGATGACGATCTATATCGGGTGATGATTCAAATCGGATCCCTACCAGAGCACCTAGCCGCGGAGATCCACCAGCGAGTGAGATTGGCGCAGCCCGCCTAACTATATGCCGTTTGCTTTTGCAAGCGGTTTTTTTCTTACCACCAATGCGACGCAGGCCAGTGCGGAGATAGTGCTTACAACAATTCCGAGAGCGAGCGGCCGAGGGCGATAGTGCATCTGCACTAGATGTGTACCCGGGGGAACATCAATCGAACGGAAGAAAGGATCGACCTGGTTAATAGTTGCTGGCTGACCATCAATGGTGGCCTGCCAGCCTGGGTACCAGGTATCACGAACCAGCAATTCGCCCGCGGTATCAGTAGTGACGTCGAGTCGCACGTGCGCCGGTGATACTTGTTTGTAGGTAACCGGGGTAATGACCTCCGGCGTAATAAGCTCGGCGCGAGGGTAGGTACCGTTTACGTAGATGGTCCCGGCTGCTAATTCGTTTGCCGAGCCGTAGTATGTGCGCATTGTCTCGTCTTCGACTACGACGGCGGCGATGTTAAGTTCAGTGACCAAGGTGCCGAAGACTGGTGTGGTCAGACTACTACGCAGTGCTTCGAGCTGCTGACTATGCACAGTCATTGGCAGAGACGCCGGCCACTCAATGCCCGGCAGACCAAATTGGGCGTATGTAAGCGGGCCTAGTAGTTCTCGATTGCTCCTATCTGCTGCGGGTCGTCGTGAGGCAGGGTTAGTTAGCAGTAATCCCGTGTCACCACCCTCGCGTCGGAAGGTGGCGATGCGCGCGCGTCCGGCCCTAACTGAGTCCGGGACTTGCTCAAGCGCCGCGGGCGGCGCTAACAGCGTTTGCCATGAAACCGCTGGGCTGGTGAGCGAAGCAATGATGATGAGCTCGGCTACGGCAATTGCAGTAACGACCCGCCGTTGCCGATACAGGAGAGCGGCTAAGCCAAGCGTTACCAGGGGCAAGAACGTGAACGGTGAGCGCCAGCTAAGCGCGGAAGTCTGTAGGCTGATTACCAACTGCTCAAGTTTATCGATGTAGTAGGCGGGAGACCTGCCAGAAACCAACTCTGGGGCTCGCTCCTGTATAGCCTGGTAGGCTAACGCAGCACCGTTGTCAGGAACTAACCACAGGCCAACATTGTAGAGCACGACCACCGCCAAGATAGCGACAAAGCCGACTCGCAAGTAGCGCCGCAGAAGCGCAGGCGTTCGTTGCAGATTATCAAACGCATGTGCGGCCAGTAGCGCACCAGCAAAGGTAGTAAACAATAGCCAGCGAGCGGGGGCGGAAAATAGCCACAGCGACGGCTCGAATCCCAGTAACCGGAACGGGGACAGATTTCCTAGGGCAAGCAAGAAGGATACGAGCAGCAGTACCCACCAGAATCGCAATTGTCGTCTAATTCTCCAGGCCGCGGCTGCAAGCAGCAGCGGCAAGGTGCCAATAAAGAAACCATATTCAATCTCGAGCCGTTTACCCCAATACGCTGCATCCGTATCAAAGAAGCGCGGGAATACGGCAGTCGGTAGATGATATAGCGGCCAGCTATGTTGGTTCGCCTGCGTCAGATCGAAGTCACCGCCCCCGCGATCAGACAGCCGGGTCAGCTCTGCTGTCGGCAGGAGCTGTGCAGAGGCTAAGCCAACTGCAAGCACTACAGCCAATAAGAAAACAAGGAGCAAGCGATGCCAGGGGAGACGATTCACCCAGCGCTGGTGGAACAAATACAGGGCCGTGATACCAGCGGTCATTAGGGGGGTTTGGATGTGACCGGCGAGGAAGGGCAGACCGAAAACAAGAGCTAGTAAGGCAAGGTGACGCGCGCGTGGCCGCGAAGCGCGAGCGACCGACTGGGCAACCAGCAACTGCCACGGTAGCCAACTCAACACAATAATGATGTTGAAATGAGTGGCGTGTTGCCATACGAATTGACTCAAGGCAAAAGCGCAGGCGCCGAGTATGGCGGCGAGTGCACTTACGCGTTGGGCGCGCAGTAGCAGATAGGTACCGGCGGCGGCTGCAAAAATATGTAGGTAAAACAGCGCCGGTAGATACAGCCAGATCGGGAACAGGCGACCAATGAGTAGTAACGGATAAAAGAAGCCTAATTGCGCAGAGGCGAGCACGGGGAACCCCCAGGCAATGTCGGGATTCCAGGAGGGGAGTCGACCAGCCAGCTGTTCACTCTGGAAGAAGGTCTCCAGGGGAATATACACGTCGGCGGTGTCACCCGTGCCGTAGTATTGGCCAGCAAAAATTGGCGCAGCCGCCAACCCAATTACTACTGCCAGGATTACCAGCACGGCGAGGCGTTTCATGCGATAATTGTAAGATGAAACCACATATGAAGCCCAGGCTTTACAGATGGGCTAACATCCGTACTGTAAGGAAAATATGACGGTATCGAAGCAAATTATAGCCACCGTATTATTGGGTTTATTGGCTTTTAGCCTGCGTTTTCCCGGCGCAGGCTCATTTACGACAGTTGATGAGTTTAATTGGATGGGACGCAGTCAAACCTTTTGGCACGAGCTATTCTACGACCGGGACATAGGAGGCACGTTTGTCACCAGTCACCCTGGAGCTACGGCCACGTGGTTGGCCGGTGCAGGTATCTTTTGGCAAGAAAATCAGTTGGGCCAAGAGTTTAGTGCCAACAACGTGGCCCATTTCCGACGCTACGCCACCGCGCCAATTGTGCTGACTATCGCCGTTCTGATTGCTGTGGTTACAGCGCTGGCCATTAGCGTCTTTGGTTTAGTGCCGGGAATTATCACTGGGCTCATCTTGGCAACTGAACCGTATCTGATCGGGATGGGACAAGTGGTGCATTTGGATATGTTGCAGGCCTTGTTCATGCTCACCGCGCTGCTGGGCGTCTTACGCATGCGCGTCGACAAACATCGCAAATGGATTTGGTTGGTGGGCGTTATGTTTGGTCTCGCACTGGCTACCAAGATGGTGTTGGCATTGTGGCTACTACCATTCATTGGCTGGCCCTTGGTTACTGCGTTGGCCCTTCGTCGAGGGCGAAACGCGATTATCGTAGAAGTTAAACGAGTATTCACTATTATCGTGCTGGGAGTAGTAGCGCTGGCTATACTTTGGCCAGCCTTGCTCGCGCAACCTGATTTCCAGCTGGGGTATATCTCACGGGATACCGGGAGCGTGATCACTCAAGAACATGTCGCCCTGTCAGCGGGTAGCGACCCGATCGCTCCTTGGACATTCTATGCGCGTACGTTCCTGGCTCGTAGTTCACTACTTGTCCTCGCTGGTACTCTGGCGGCTGTGCTCGTGCTCGCCTATCGTCGCCAAAAATCATGGCAGTGGCACGACATAGGCACAGTTTTACTCTATTTATTGGGCTATCTTATTGCGATTAGTTTTGCGGCCAAAAAGGCTGATCGCTATGCCCTGCCTGCCCTGGCTGCATTGCCGCTGCTCGTTGGCTGGGTAGTTGCCTTATTACTGCCGATAGCGACCGTTCGTATTAAGCAGTTACGTACTGCCAAGCAAACCACCGTAGTGGCGATTGGCGCTATTTTGGTTATTGGTCTGGCGAGCGCTTGGCTCTGGCTGCCACACGCAATTGCGTACAATAACCCGCTGTTCCCTGACCTGCGCTCACGGTCACAGCAGGGCTGGGGAGAAGGCCTTGAGGATGCGGCTGCTTGGCTCAATCAATTGCCGGATGCTGAACAGATTCGTGTCGCCTCCTGGTATCAGTCTGCCTTTCGCGCTCACTTCAATGGATTAACCACCTCGTTGTCCGCGCGTGATGATTATCGCGTTACCTACCTCGTGACGTATCGCAACATGGGCGGTCGCGCGGGGGATACGCTCGCCAGCGATGTGCTTGATGAGTTTAAGAACCAAACACCCGTTCATGTGGTGAGCATCCGGGGACTAGAATATGCCTGGATATATAAGCTGAATAATGTGGGTGAATATATCAAGACAGCAGGAGAATTAACTACCGGGGTGGAGCACGGTCAAACTATTACTGTTGAGGACGACGGCTGGAGCTTCATGGAGATCGGCTTTGCTACCTATGGTGACCGGGCAAATACAGAAGATGTGCTGGTGCATATCAGACAGAGCATCGCTGATACCAGAGATATTCGAACCATACGGATACCGGTTGCGGATATCATCGATAATAAGTGGCACGAGATTGAGTTTGAGGAAATCCAAGATAGCGGTAACAAGACATACTACGTCGCTATTACCAGTCCTACAGCAACGGCGGGGAACGCGATCACCACTCGATACACCGATTCCGACATTCAGTCGGGCCAGCTGTTCATTCGTCGGCATGCTCGCCGGTTAGGAGAAGACCAAGCCCAGTATCTGCGTGCGGGAGACTTAGCTGTCCGCGTGCCGTACTGGCAGTTTATTACGCACGATACGCAATGAAGAGGTCGATCGGCGTTTTTATCGTCCTGGCGATCACGCTCGTAGCCCTGGTCGTTCGGTTGCCGGGGTTGGGAACGTTTATGACTGTCGACGAAGAATCCTGGATGCTACGCAGCGGTGAGTTTTGGCACAAACTCGTACAACAAGGTGATCCAGGAGGGACGTTCTTGACTACGCATCCCGGAGCCACCACTATGTGGTTGGCGGGTGCGGGAATCGCGGCGCAGGAAGCGCGCCTAGGTTTTAACATCGATACGTCGAACTTACGACACTTCCGACTAGCGGCGACCTTGCCCATTGCGATTGCCACCTCGCTGCTTATCGGGCTGATAACGCTGTGGCTCGTTCCTGTTATAGGTAAGCCGCAGGCGATAGGAGGCGGCGTGGTGCTGGCTACAGCTCCCTTTTTGACGGGTCTGAGTCAAATTGTGCACCTTGATGCCTTGTTGGCTTTGTGTATGGTCGGCAGTCTGGTCTGTTGGTTAGGCTTTATGCATGATGGACGATGGTCTCGCGCTATCGGCGCTAGCGTTTTAGCAGGCCTGGCGCTGGTTACGAAGTTCATAGTAGCGAGCTGGCTTGTTCCCGTGCTGGGACTCATCGCGCTATGGCACGTACGTCGGGACCTTGCATCATTCTGGCCCTGGTTGGTTCGTGTGGTTGGTTTGGCGCTGGGCATCACGGTGTTGACTGCCTTCATAGCCTGGCCGGCACTATGGGAAAAAACTGACCTGACTGCATCGTTTGAACGAGACATCGCAAACGTGGTCACGCAGGAGCACACTGCATTAGAAATCAGTCGTGACCCGATTGCCCCAGCTAGTTTCTACCTGCGTACCGTGGCCGGGCGGGTACCGATCCACACGTTATTACTACTGGCCGCTGCAGTTGTTGTGTCAGTTCGAGCTTTGCGACAGCGCCAGGGAAAGAGCGCGCCACTTGTCTGGTTCCTGATATATGCAATTGGTTTCTTAGTCCTTCTCACATTTGCAGCAAAGAAGGCTGACCGCTATGCGCTGCCGGCGCTGGCTGCCTTCTCGGTGCTCGCCGGTTGGCTTGGGACCGCGGGCTGGTTACATCTTGCAGCCCGCTTTGGTTGGACAGCTCGCTGGCGCAGTATCAGCGCCGGAATACTCGTTCTCCTACTGGTGGCCGTCCCGCTGCTCATCTCTCCGCATGCCAGCGCCTATATGACACCATTCGGGCGATCCGTACTGCCACTGCCGCAGCAAGGCTGGGGACAGGGTCTGGAACAGGCAGCTACTTGGCTCAATACGCACCCGCTGGCTGATCAAGTACGCGTCGCGTCCTGGTATCCGTCAGTCATGCGTGCCTACTTTAACGGGGAAACGTTTAGCTTAAGCTCTCGCCATGATGATCGCGTTAGCTATATCGTTACCTACCGCAACATGGAGGGTAGGGAGCAAGACGACATAGCCAGCAACGTATTGGACGAACTGGTAGAGCGCCTACCAGTGCATGTGGTGAACGTGAATAACGTTCCCTACGCCTGGATTTATAAAACAGACAGTCTGGTACTGTATGACCGAAACATTGGAGAGCTGACTAATGACGTACTAGTAGGGCAAACGTTCACATCGCCAACAGCCTCACTGAGTGCAATCGATATAGGCTTTGCTACTTTTAGCAGCAGGGCTAATACACAGGACGTGATCGTAACTTTGTACAATGGTATTGGCGGAGAGACGCTGCGAACAGTGGTAACTTCGGCAACCGATATTGAGGATCGTTCTTGGCACCGCTTTAGCTTCGAGCCACTTACTGTGGAGGCGAGTAGGGAGCTATATATCACCGTGACTAGCCCGACGTCCACGCCGGGTGATGCGGTGACGGTATTGTATGCCAATGCGGATATTGCTTCAGGTTCGATGCAGCAGCAGCGTGCTGCAACGAGTGAACTAAAGACATCACTAGGCGCTGATATTGCCTACCGGCTGTACCCGTAAACTTTCCACAATAAAACCATTGCGGCCAATAATTGGCCTGGTAAACTGCTAAACGGCCTTGAAGCAGGGTGCACATTTCACTTGGACATTCGTCCATAAGGAGAAGAGGCAATGGATGTGACGCAGCTTTTAGAGCGACCGAGTCGTAGTACTTCCAGGGTGACCAGGAATCGTTGGTCTAGTCGGAGGCATACAGCGAAGGATCGCCGTCCGACGACGATTGGGTTTGGCGACATGCAGTTTGCCACCGTGCAAGGTGCCGTCGACGCGTTTGAGTATCCGCTGGTAGGGATCGCCCACCAGGACATCAGCGTGCCGAAGGCAAGCGCGATGGCCACGCTGCGCGAAGCACTGCTGCAACGCTACACGGGACCAGAGTGTTGGCGTGGACTGTGGTGGTTAACGTGTCGTAACCAGCCCGCTTTGTTCGACCAGTACACGGTGGTTACTATGCCCAAGCCAAGCAACGCGATCGTGGCTGGCAATCATGTGTTCCAGATGGAGTGGAACGCAACTGGAGTTGACGCTCGCGACATGCACAGTCTGCGTCCTGACCAGCGTGGTCAGGTGCATGGTGCTATCAATGATGGGAAGCTTCGTTTTCCGGTCAATGAGTTCGACCATGTCCTCATGCGACCCGTCTTTGCCGAAAATAACGGTCGGCTGGGCGCGTTAATGAGTGTGGCTGCCGTGCAGCGCGAAGCGCAGCGAATGGAAAGCGCGTTGCACAACTTCTGTTACTACCAAGGACCGTTTATCAGGATGGCCCGAGGTACTCGTTCCGCCTGGTCGTACTCGCGCAACTTAGTGGGTCGTCTGGGAGTGGAGTCGTTGGAAGCCGCCGAGTTTATTGGCATGACAGTTTCTGACATTAGCGAAGCACGTATTCAGAGACGCATGCGCATGTTGGCTCGCATGATGGACCCACGGGAATATCTCTGGGACCCAATCTGGGCCGTGAGCATCCCGCAGTGGCGACCAGCACAAGGTGGCAGGCGCTGTCCCCTTGTCTACGGCCGCCGCCGGATCGACTACTTGTGCCGAGTCGTGCACTGGATAGACGACTGGTTCAACGTCGCGACCATCCGCACCGCAGACGAACTGGCGGGCGTCGCCTAAGCTCTTGCCCCCGTATCTCTACCGAGAAACGGGGTCTTTTTTTGCCACGTAGACGGCTCGACCAACGACTGAGCCGTTTATCGGCTATACTGACCGGGTGAAGCTGCAAGAGCTGCTTAAAGGCAAGAGTGTATTTCTGATAATGTTTATCGCGTTTCTTGTCGCGAATGGCGCGTACTTACATCGCGTGCCGGGCTTAATGGGAGACGAAGCATCGGAAGGTGAAAATGTGTTTGAGTTACTACAGAGCGAGACGATTACCCTAACCGGCGAGCGTTCATACATTGGCCCGGCCCCAGACTACCTGCGCGTACCCTTTATCGCGGCCTTTGGGTACTCAGCCCTTGCACTACGAATACCACTGTATCTAGCTAGCATAGCCACGTTTTTACTAACATGGAGTATTTTTCGGCGCCTATTATCCAAAGAAACGGCGCTGCTGGTTCTCGCAGTGGCCTTCTTCTCGCCCACCTACTTAAGCTACCAGCGACTAGGGTGGGCTATTACCCTCTTTCCCTTATTTGCTGTACTGATTATCTGGTTACTGATGAGCCACTGGCGGCACCGTGCCGTACTAGCGGGATTCGTCGCCGGTATCGGATTACACACACATATTATGTTCCTGCCGACGCTCGCGGCCATCGCGGCAGTCTGGGTTGTCGTTGAACTGGTGCGCTCCGGCGCGATTCGTGAACGTACAAAGCGGGTCTTAGCTTGGTGGCCAGCCATTATCGGTTTTTGGGCCGCCTTTGCTACCCAGTTCGTGATCCTGCTGCAATTTACTGATGACCAAGGTGATCCGGGCGCCGTGGGGGAGCTGATCAGCGATCGCTTTAAGGACTTGCCGGACATCTTACCACTTGTCATCTCAGGCTCATCGTACGTGGCGCGCTACACTGGCCTCGAATTCGCCCCGGGTATTTTGCTCACCGTGACTGGTATCGTTCTGGCCCTGAGTGTATTGGGGCTCGTTCTGGGTAAACACAGAAAAATCGCGTGGCTCTGGTTGTTGGGAATAGCTATGCACTTGGTAGTGCTGATGTACATGATAGACCGGTTTACCCTCCGCTATTTCGTGATCTTCGTGCTCGGACTGTGGTTGCTGGCTGCCATTGGGCTGGGGGTTGCAATGGCCAAGCTACCAGATCGCTGGCGTCAGTTTACGCCGCTGGTCGTGGCGCTCGCACTCCTGCTGTGGTCAGCGGCAGCAATGCTTGCGCCGTTTTTGCGCACTGGCGGCAGTGTGGCTGATTTCTCACTCGGCAATCGCACGAATAGTGCGGCTGCGCTCGTTGACACCAGGCCGCTGGTGACGTGTCTACGAGGGGCTGGTTCAGTTACCAGTGAAGGCGTTCATATCTTCAATCGACTGCAATACTTCAGTCACCAGTACAGCAACCTTGAAGTCTTACCAGAAACCCAAAAAAATACCGCAGACTTTCTCGTGCACTATCGGCAGGAAGGTAGCCCCGAGGTTTCTGCGAAGCAGGAGTTGTGCCCCGACCTCAACCACTTTATTGTCGAGCGCAGATAACTAACTACTTCCCGAGGTTGCTAATTCGCGGGTAGATCAGGAGTCCCACCGCCAGCAGGAGGGCTAAGAGGGTGACCATCTGCCCAAAGACAAAGCCGGGAGGCGCATAGGTAAAAGTGAGCGTGTGTGATCCGGCTGGGATGGTGATGGCCAGTTGATTTTTTATCTCGATAGCGGGATTCCCGTTTACTTCCCAGCCTCGAGCGTAATTCGCGTTTACCATAACGTCAGTCGACTCAACGGAGGCGACTTGTGCCACAATCTTATCTGGCTCCCAGCGCAGCAACGTGGCGGTGCCATCCGGCGACCGTGTGCGCACCAGAGCTTGTGGTTCCTCGGTCTGTTCGACAGTCGCGACGGATGGAGGTGCTCCCAAAACCGTGCAGTATGCTTGTGTGCCGTAGTTGGCCAGAGTCGCTGCGTAGGCGCGGCTGTGGTCTACGCCATCCTCATCACGAATTTCGTATCGGGCAAAGGTGTGTTGCAGTGGTTCTTGCGCAGTAGTAGCACTGACCGTAGGCAGAACGGTAAACGCCTGTTCTGAAAGGGGCTGCGTCAGGCTGCCCAGGTCAGTAGCCACAACACCTAGGGCGATAACGGCGACGATGCTCGGGATCACTACGTTGAGCTTATACTTTGGTGAAATGACGCTAGCTAGTAGTTGGCGCAGCCTGTCTAAGCCAATACCGGCTAACAGCGCTAGTGGTAACACCGTGAACAACACTAGGCGAGACACGTTTGAACGGGGTAAGAAAGATGCCTGGTCGAAGAGCGGCTTTAAGAGCGGGCCCGATGAGGAAATAGCGATTGCGATCAGACCAGCCACGAGCAGCAGTTTGATTACACGTGACCGCTTTATTCGGGTGAGCGCTAAGGCCGCGAGCGCTAGTACAAGTGGCCCCACATACGCGCCGTACTCGTGCCAGCCACTTCCCTGATTGGGAATGACCTCACTGCCGTGCAAATACCGACCGAGGAATATTTCTGGCAGGGATGTGAGAGTGGACGCTGAGCTGGCGTAGGACTGGTCCTGAAATTGCGTTAGCCACAGCAGTACGGGAACAAGCTTGAGCGCCGCTAAGCTTAGGCCCCACACGCCGGCCGT
Source organism: bacterium (assembly GCA_002686445.1). GTDB lineage: Bacteria > Patescibacteriota > Andersenbacteria > UBA10190 > UBA10190. Next base: position 20,411 of record NZCO01000007.1, read on the forward strand.
CACCGTTACACGCAGTGCGTCCACTCGTCGCCGTACCACAGCCAGGAGGAAGATAAACGCTCCAGCCGTATACATAAGCAAATAAATGCCACCTTGTAGGAACGTTGCGGCTAAGAGCACACCAGTTAGTAAAGACCAAAGCCGTGAGTGCCGTCTATTACCGTTACTGCTTTGATACGCAGCCAGCCAGCTCCAGAAAATCCACGGGATGTACATGACCGCGAATACATTGGGGTGGCCCTCCACCAGCTCGAGAATAGTGACGCTGCCGAAGCTAAAGGCGAGAGCGGCGAGTAATCCAGCTAGTGCCGATAACTTGAGCCGATGCGCGAGCGCCAGCATGCCTAAGGCCCCGATGGCCGTGGTCACCATTGCGGCCAACCGCAGCCCAAACGGTACGCCGTAGAGGAGCTCAAGTAAGAACGTCGGTGTGAAGAACGGAAACTCGGGGTCGCCGACGGCGGTGGTGCCACCACAGATGTATGGGTTCCAGGTGGGGACGGTGCCGTACGTTAGCGTCAGGTCACGTACGACCTCGTGGTAGGAGAAGTAATAATCCCAGTCGGAAATTCCCCACTGCCCGTTCGGTAAAAAACCGACCAACATGATGGGAGTAACAATAATGAGAAGTAGGCCGGCCACTACCCAGCGGTAGCGAGGCAATAGTGCTACGAGCAGAGCGCCTAAGGCGACTACGACGCCAACAGTTAGTGCGAGCGGAGTTAGTAAGTCGATCCAGGGTGAAACCATAGGAACAGTATCGCACTAGGCTGATCGCCAATCAACAACTAGCCCTTACGCTTTATTTTCCGAACCAGATGGTAGGGAAGCTGTAGCAAGAGGAGCAACACCAATCCCGCCAGCGTGGCTCGGGTAGCTTTTGTAATAGCAGGGGAGTCATAAAGCCACCGCACTTCGTGTTGCCCGCCTGGCACGAAGACGGTCTTAAAGAGCGTATTGGCCAGGTAATAAGGTTGCGGCTCTCCATCGACCGTTATTTGCCACTGTGGGGCGTTGGTATCGCTTACGACCAACCAACCCGGCTGCGTACTATCGACTGACACAACTACCTCAGTATCGGTATATTTCACCACTGTTACCTTCGACCTGCCGCGTTGGCTGGTGAGCTGTTGATCTGGCGGTGGGACGGGCCCAGAAACGTATATAGTTCCATCTAATTTGAATTGTGGGTCAGACAGTGCGGCTCGGATATCGTCCGCCGCCGCAACATAAATGGCATTGGCGACGAGGAACGCCTTGGGGTAGACAGCTGGGTTCGTATACAGCCGATAGGCAGTTGTGTGTGCCACCGCTTCAGCCTCGAGATTGAACTTGCTGGCAGTCATGGTATCAGTAGCCCCCTGTGGAATGAGCTGTGCCAGATGGGTGACTCCTGAAAAATTAAATAGCTCTCGGTGCTTAGCCAGCACGTGCAGGTCATCGCCATCGACGGGTTCGCGGTCGTTGGCAAAGAAAAACTCTATGAATTCCCTATACGGCTTGGTGGTTAGCGCGCCAATCCAACGAGCACTGCTCGCGCCGGCCGCCACGTGAAGGTGACGCGCCATAAGGTAGGACTCTTCATCGGAAAATGGCTGGTCGTAGACCAGTACGTCTAGTCGGAGCTCTTTTTGCGAAGCCAGTACTTGCTCGCTGGTTGGTTCTGGAGCTCTGACCAAATACATTGATGCTTCTCCTGGCGTACTTTGAACCGATAAGGTCAAACCGCTGGGCTCTCCGCTAGTAATGGACAAGAAGTACGGTTCGTCTCGAGGGGCGACGTCACTAAAACAGACTGGCGGATGTTCGCCTTGCCGTACTTCATCCGTCCTGACACTCATCGTACTTAGCGGGGCTACGACAAGTGACTCATGAAGCCCCACTACTACTTCGCCTCGAGTATCCTCCAGGCGACTTAGTGGCAAGCCGTAGCACGGATTGGTGACAAAGACTGGCACTGGTTGCCACACTTGTAGGTCGGGGCCCACCGCACGGGTGGCGACCAAGTCCCGAGTGTTGCGACTAGAGAGCAACAGTGGCCGAGAATACAGCCGGGCGGGGATATCAGCCTTAGGCCCAACGACGCTGTCTGCTAGGGGCGAGCGTACGACAAGTCCCGCGCGGTCAGTCAGCGGATTGTAGTCCCAGGCGAACGTAAGCAGCGTCAAGGCGGTAAAGACCGTCAGTATAAGCTCGCGAGGCAGCTGCTTTTTGATGATGATGCTAGCGGTGAAGGCACTAGCCCCCGCCACGAACATGATGAGGCTTAGGTGCCCCATTGTCAGATAGTAATGCGCTTGGTTCAGCCAGCGTGGCATCGAGTAAAAAGTGGCGGCGAAGGTGGCAAGGAAGAGTACGGGTAAGCCGATTGCTAATAGCAGCCTTGGCCAGTGTTTTTTTATGCTAGTTATGTGGACCAAGTCATCGAGACCGGCAATAGCTAGGAAGACGAGCCCGGTGACTGTGAAAAAGACAAAGCGACCCGGGATAGTGAGCGACGTGATAATGTCGTTCTCAACCAAGTAGGTATACAGCGGGCTGTGTTTCCCGAGCGCAATGATTATGCCGATCACCAGTAACAGCACGCCAGTCACGCGCAGGGCCAGGCGTTTACGCCAGTTGCCTAAAGCATATCCTGCTAGTAGCAGTGGGATGATACCGGTGAATGCAGCTAGCTCCTGAAACCCTTTGGCTCCCCAGTAATTATCGTGGTCACCGAAGAAATACGGCGCGATCAGTGTAATTGCATGGCTGGGTGGATAGCTGAACTCATACAGCACCGTGCGCGGTAATCCATCCGCACGCTCTGTCAGCGGGAGGAACTCGAGGAGTGGAAAAATGGCGAATGAGGATAAGAGTAGCGTGAGTATTGCGGCTAGTACGAGCATGGCCACGGTCTTTATCACCCAGCGGTAATTCGCCAGGCGAGAGGCACCGCCTGACAGCAGTGACGCCACGCCGTAGATTGCAGCCACGGCCACACTGTAAGCGCCGACTTGTGGTTGACCGGAGAGTATCATCACCGCTATGGCCACAGCGATGAGGCCGGTGCGCTTCAGGGTCGGTTTTTGTAGGAAGTAGTGGACCGCGACCAGTAGCCACGGTAGTACCATGGTTGAGGTATAGAAATTGACGTGGTTTAAGTGCCCAATGTTAAAACCTGAGAATGCATACACTACAGCACCAAATGAAGCGATGACTGGCGTGAGTTGTTGCCGGCGCAAGAATACGTAGAGGCCTACGAGTCCAAACAAAAAATAGCTGACGACTGATACCTGCAGTAGGTTGAGAGGATCAAGCACCAGGCGCAGTACGACATGCAGTGGGGTGAAGAAACCGAGCTGCCCCCACGCGATCAGCGGTTGCCCAAATCCGAACAGGTTGCTCCAAACAGGCAGCTGCATCGCAGCCTGTGCCTGAGCGTATACAATCTCCATTGGGTAGTAGATGATTTTGAGGTCATCAAGCCAGTAGACGGAGTGGCCGAAAATGATGCGCGAAAAGAAAGTGACCCAGGTCGCGCCGATAATAATCAGTCCTAAGTATTCGGTCTTGGTTTGGCTCGCTATACGAATGCCAAGTTTGCGGAAATCGGGTTTCATACGGTGATTCTGGTATGGTAGCACCTATACCACAGGAGTAAGAACCTATAGTATAGGGGGCTTGGGTACCTCCCAGGCCTTATCTACGACATACTACCTATATGTGCGGAATAGCAGGAATATGGCATCGCGATGGCAGCCTCCCTCGGGAAAGCGACCTGGAGCGTATGGGCGAGACACTAGCTCATCGTGGTCCGGACGACCACGGTACGGTCATTTTAGGATCGTGCGGGTTAGCCCATCGTCGATTATCAATCATTGACTTAACTACAGCCGGACGGCAGCCAATGACCACGGCTGACGGACGATTTACGATTTCATACAACGGTGAGATATATAACTACAAGGAGCTGGCGAGTACGTATCTAGCGGATGTGCCACTTACGTCTTCTTCGGATACCGAGGTCCTACTCAATCTATTAGCCCTACGTGGGACCGAAGTGTTGTCTGAAATACGCGGCATGTTTGCGCTGGCCTTGTGGGATAATCAAAAGCACGAGCTGGTATTGGCCCGGGATCCCTTTGGGAAGAAGCCGCTGTTCTACCAGTTAAGCAATCAGCGTGTGCAGTTTGCGTCTGAGCCCAAGGCCCTGCTCTCGGTGACCAAGGCTACTCAGAACAAGCTCGACCGCGAGGCTGTGGCCAACTACTTCCTGCACGAATATCCACCTGCGCCAGGAAGCATGTGGGCAGAGATACGTCAGCTCGAACCTGGGTCGTGGTTACGCATCACAAAGAAAAACACGCACACCGACAGGTTTTGGACTCCGCATTTTTTGCCAAAATGGCAGACTGACGAAAAACAAGCCCTAGGCACACTAGACTTACTTTTGAGGCGGGCGGTGGAGCGTCGCTTAATTGCCGACGTGCCTGTAGGACTCTTTTTAAGCGGCGGATTAGACTCCGCAACTATCGGTTGGTATGTATCTGAGCTCACAAACGAACCAATGCATTCTTTTTCTGTTGGCTTCGCCGAACAGGACTTTGACGAGTCACCACACGCACGTCGCGTGGCGCAGCACCTTGGCCTACAGCACCACGAGACAACCTTCGGATTAAAAGAGTTCAAAGAGGGGATTGAACGATTAGTCCCGCTGGTGGACATGCCACTTGCTGATGCCAGCCTGCTACCCACGGCGCTAGTCAGCCAATTAGCTAGTAAGGAAGTTACTGTGGTGTTGGATGGCGACGGTAGCGATGAACTGCTTGCCGGCTACGGCACATTTAAGGCGGCCGAGGCTGCGGAGCGGATCCCTGGTCGAGAAGCCATCGCCCCCTTCTTTCAAGAGCTCACTAGCTTACTTCCCACTCGACTGGGACACTTCACCTGGGACTTTGTCTTAAGGTCGTTTGTCCGGGGCTTGCCATACTCCCTACATCGCCGGAACGCGATCTGGCTAGGGTCGTTCACAGATGTTGACCTAAAATCGTTGCTCATGCCCGCTTGGCAGGCTCAGGTTGACATGCTGTTTGCGGGACCGGATGCTGTGGCTAAAGAGTTCACTGATGAAACAATTCTTGACCAAGTATCCGCACTTACCATTGATGGGTATTTAACGAACGATATCCTGGTCAAGCTCGACCGCGCCACGATGTATTCTAGCATTGAGGCCCGTACGCCATTTCTCGACACAGACCTAGCTGACTTTTTATTGCGGCTTCCCGATGCGCTCAAGCGCGAGAAGTATTTACTGAAGCGTCTGATGAGAGATCGTTTGCCCGCCGGCATTGTTGATCGACCCAAAAAGGGGTTTGGTATCCCGCTCGGCAGTTGGCTCCGTGGCCCCCTTCATGATTGGGCGACCGAGGTTCTCGATGCGACGAAGCTGCATAATCAGGGGATATTAAACGCCCGCTACGTGACCCGGCTGCTGCGCGAGCACAAGGCAGGGCGAGCTGACCATCGTAAGAAACTCTGGACGCTCCTCTCCTGGCAGCTGTGGTATGACTATTGGGTTGCTAATGAGAGAGGAGAGAGGTAACTCCTGCCTCATGACGTTCGCTACGCTCACTGCTCTCTCCTCACATGGAGACGAAGAAGACAGGGGAACCCTGATTTTCTTCGCGACATTTTAATTCTGCCGATACGACACACTTCACTTGAAGTAGTAAGTCAGCGCTAACATCGTCACGCTTCCCAAGAGGAAGGAGACCACCCCTTTTATCCAAGTATATTTGCCAAACGCCTCTTCTACAAAACCTGCCCAACTGATGAGCTTTCTTCCCTCTTTTGTCACCGTCAGCCGGTCTCGGCTACCGTCATTGTACCCAAGATATACGCCAATCGAGTCCTCTAGCGCCTCTCGCAGTCTATATTGAACGTCATTTGGTCTACGCAGATAGATTAATATGTAGTTGATTTGTGGCCATCTCCACCAAACCCGAGGCGGGATAAATTCTAGAATTAGATCGAGCTCAGTGGGCGAAATGCCGTCCCTGTTTAGCCGCTGTACTTTTTTGACAAAGTATCGTTGTAAAGCTAAATGATCCATAGGTGTAGGATACACTTTTTAGGCGCCCAATCCTTTTTCTTGCAAGTAGAGCTAGGCTGTCGAAAGAATTATAGAGCTGATCGATTGTAGATCCAGGCCATCTCAATTCCAGACAGGCGGATTATGTGCTCAGGGGTAAATTGTTTGTAATACGTAACGAGGTCAGTCTCCCAGGCATCGGGACCACGTGCCAGCATTGAACGGTAGATAATCACGTAATCGGCGCTGCCGTTGTCGTGCTGATGTGCGTTGATCGCCCGGCCGACGAACTTTGACTCGAATTCACTAGGCCAGACTGTGGCAACGGTAAGGGAATCGACGTTGGGCTTGCTGTTGAGATACTTAGCGGCGAGATCCAGTCCTTCCCCCCAGCCATGACGACGCTCACCGAACAATGAGCGGGTCAGCGGGTTTACATAGGCGAGCTGGTGCTGATAATCAGTTACGATGATGCCGGCCTGCCAAATGATCGTGAGGGTGGCGAGCACTAGCGCAGCCGGCCGCCACAGTGCCTTCGTTTTCAAAGTGACCAGCCAGCCAAGAGTGATAGCCGCGCTGGCATCCAGAAAGAGAAACGAGGGCAAGACGTATCGGTCACCCTTCTTTAGTCCGATCATCATTTGGACTGTGAAGAGGACTGCGAACAGGAGGAATACAACGATGGCTGTTCTGTCCAACTTACTGTCTTTAGCAACTCGCTGGTGCCAGGCAAGAGCACCTATAGCGATGACTAGCAACAACATCTGTGCAGGAGTTGAGAAGAATAGTAGTGAGCCAAGGTAATAGGTGGCCGGCGCCGCGTGGGCATCAAGATACTCGTCCGAGCGGAAGAGCTCTGCGAACTCTCCATATACACCCAGCGGCGCCACAGCGATTGAAGGCAGAAATATTATGAGTCCTATGGCAAAGGCGACTAGCCAGATCACGCTGGTGCGGGTGAGCAGTTTTGTGCCCCACTTATGGCGCCAAGCCCAGTAGATAAGTACGAGTCCGGTGAACGGCACGATAATAACGCCGGGTAGCTTCGACAGGAGCGCGGCCGCCCCCGCTACGCCAGCCAGCACGAGGTAGCGAGTTTGTGTATCTTTTTGCCACAGCAGAAGCGCCGCTACCGAGAGCAATAAGAATAGAGCTAACAACGAATCCATGGCGTACACGCGCGTATGTGCGAACAGGAATGGGTTCGTGGCCAGCAGCGCTATCGCCAGACCGCCTGTCCAAGCGCCCCAGCGTCGCCAAAAGATATAGCCGATCAGCAAAATTAGCAGTCCCTGCCCGACAACCAGGGGTAGTTTCTTAATGGCCCAGTCATCAGCTCGTATGGTGAGCGCTCCTAACCACTGGGTGGTGATTCCTGGATGGGGTTGCTGCACCAACTGGTCAATTTGCCCGTGCGCGAACTTCGTCACGAACCCACTGGTGTTGGCTAGCCATCGCTTTTCATCAGGCGAGCGAACCGCATCTAAATCGAGCACACGTGGGACAAATACAGCCAGCATAAGTCCGGCAATCACTAATACTTTCACTACCCGCGTATCCATACTGGTATACTATAGGTTGTTGAGATGAATACACTAGCCAAAAAAGAAGCGTTCATTCTTGGATTGATTGTAGTGCTGTTTATCGCGCTGTTTATACCAGCACTGCTGCAGAGTCGAGCTGAGAAGCGCGACGGCATTAGACGGGATGAGATTGCGGAGCGAAAGACAGACCTGGAGCTCTACTTCAACGATCATGAGGCCTACCCCCTCGAGTTTGATGCGTCGCCACATCAATATGTGGTGACTGATCAGGATCAAGCTGGCGCGACGTATTGGTTTTTGCGGGCCGTACTAGAAAACCCCGCTGACACTGGGGCCTACTATGATGCGGAGTCGGGGCGAAACTATCACTACCGAATCCAACAGGTGGACGGGCAGACCGTATATGAAGTGTGTGGTGGCGGACCCGACTGTCCACTATAAATAGGGAAAAGTTACTATGATACAAATATTGATTCGCAGCGCTATTTCGATAGTGCTGGTCGTGGGGCTTATCATTCTTGGGGTGCGGTATCTACAGGAACCAGTTATTCGGCCAACGGTCGAGATAGAAGCCAGCCAAGACACGCTGACGAATGTTGTCCCGGTATATGCCCAGTTCGTAGCGACGCAGAAACTAATCCTAGATTCCGCTGGCCCGGTTACATACATAGAGCTCCCGGTCTATGAAGCAGAGCTTGGTCAGCACTTCACTGTCATGTTGCGAGGCGCAGAAACGGTAGGGGAGTGGGACTTGATGACAACAGCCGCGGGGGAAGTGGTGCCGGCAAGACTGACACTGACACCGGCGCGGGTGCTCACCGGTGACTTTGAACTGCAAATAGATGGTGACAGCATCAGTCACGACGATAAGGATCTTGCACCACAACTCTTCATTCAGACAGCGGACGATTACTATCCAGACGGCAACTATCGCATTGCTGATAACGAAAAGCAGGGGGATATAGCTATGGTGCTCTATGAAGAGGTCTCGAACCTACAGGAGTATCAGGAAGATTGGCGCAATCGCCCGCTCAATGCCGTGAAGCTCGGGCTGCTCGTTGCACTTACGCTTTTGCTGGCTGCTAGCGTCGCGTGGCTCCGACTCACTCCCCTCTCTAGGCAAGAAAACGGCTCATCCGCTGGCTGAGCCGTTTTTTGGATACTAAGGCTCCTATTTCCTAAAGTTTGGGAGGTACCAGTCCTGGTACCAGCTGACGAATTTCTTTACTCCTTCCTCAATGGAAGTCGTGGGTTTGTAACCAAGGCGCTCCTTAGCCTTACTGATGTCTGCCAGTGTCTGGGGGACGTCGCCAGGGGGCAGCGGCACATCTGTGATAGTCGCCTTTTTATCCAGTGCCGCTTCAATAGCCTTTATGAAACGAGGCAGCGGGACAGCATCCTGATTACCTAGGTTATATATTTCGTAGCCTGCAGGCGGATTGTCGATTGCGCCCAGAAGGCCTTGGACGATGTCATCAATAAACGTAAAGTCACGTTTGGTTTCGGAGCCACGCATCTCAATTGTGCGACCCTCTTCGATCGCTTCAGTAAATTTAAATAGTGCCATCTCGGGACGACCCCATGGGCCATAGACGGTGAAGAAGCGCACTGCGGAAATAGGGAGGTCATACAGGTAATTCCAGGTGGCGCAGAGCGCTTCGCCGGCCACCTTGGTGGCTGCGTACGGTGAAATTGGTTTTGACACGTCATCGGTCTCCGATAGTGGCATTTCTTCCCGGCCACCATACACGGATGAGCTTGAAGCGAAAACAAAGTTTTTCACATTATGCTTACGCGCTTCTTCAAGCATTACAATCGTCCCGTTAATGTTTGCGTTGCTATAGGTTAGTGGCTCGTCGATGCTGCGTTGGACAGCAGCCCAGGCTGCGAGATGCACAACCGCATCGAATTTATGGTTAGCAAATACCTTGGCCATAGCTTCAGCATCCGAGACATCCTCGCGGATAAGCACATCCGTTGGGAAGTCTGGAAGCAGCTCTGATACTCGAGCTTCCTTTAGCTTTGGATCGTAGCGGTTGTTAAAATCATCGACTATAACAACCTCATCGCCTCGGGCGAGTAGTTCTTTTACGAGGTGCGCTCCAATAAAGCCCGCACCGCCTGTTACGAGTATCTTACTCATGCCGTAAGAGTATAGCAGCTGTACCAATTGTCGCTAGTATACCCCATATACCCACTGACAGACCTAATTGGACCGCTGTCGGGACTGCGTCGGGCCACGGTATAGGCAGCCAAAATGCCAGCGCGATCAGGATCACTAAGCCCGCTGGCACAACGAAATCAGGCAACTTACGAGCAACACTCAACCAGACCAGGATGGTGCCGACTATACTTGCCCAAAAAGTCACAGATAGGGGAATTGGAGCCAGCACGCTTGCGGCGGCCACTAACAACAGCCAGCTACTGGCAGTTACCATGAACTGACGTACCTTATCGGAGATCATAGATGGTTACCTTGCCGTCTTCGTACAGTGGATGATGTTGTGTTGCGAAGTTCGAACTTACCGGCTCGCGTCTGCCGAAGAAGATGACAGCGTCTGCTTCCAGCTCCTTCGCTGCTGTCCGAAGCGCCGCGTCCGTAGCATGAAATACCGCCTCGCCTTCACCAATCGCTTCCCAGGTATGGTGGCTCAAGACCGGGATCCACTCACTGTGCCGGTTCACGGATGTTGAGACTATGTGCCCGGCTGGTAAGTTAGCGTGCAGCCAGGAGATGGCGGCTAGCTCATCGTCGTGTACTCGAGAATACTGGCTTGGCGATTCGTACACGTTATAGACGACTGAAGCCTCTTGCCATAACCCGACTCCCGCAGTGCCAAACAGGATAACTATAAAGACGGCCCGCATGAGGGTATTTGGAAAGACTCGGCGGCTAACTGCACTGAGACCAATTGCGCCGAAGGCTACTATCGTGAGCAATAGATAGGGCTCAAAGCGGAAGGCGAAGAGATTGATACCGAGGAGTGTATTAAAACTGGTTAGTATCGAGACAATCCCCAGGGCAATCAGGAATAGGGTACCGAAACGGTTACGCCTGCGTTGTAACCAACTGAAGACTAAACCGATCGGCGCCAGCAAAACCAGCGGGCCGACCGGGCTTTTCAGATATTCCGCGAACGCAACACCTCTCTCCTCGGGCACGAAGTTGCCCACGGCAATATTGCTCAGGCTGGTTATCAGTCCTACGCCAACTATCATCACCAAGAAGAGTGTCAAGGCATGAAAAGTCTTACGTTTGGTTTTGCTAAGTCTGCGATACATAACCGCCACGGAAATAGCGACTAGCGTTATAAGTAGTCCGAGGAACAGGGCTGTCATAGGGTGCAGCACGGCTGCAATCAGGGTGAGAACAATAGCGACGATAGAGCGACCAGAACTCCAGCGCTCTAGTGCCAGCAACAAGAACGGCAAGCTAAGTAGCTGCGCTAGCGTAGCGTCTTCATAATGTCCGCTGAGCATAGTGGTGAGTCCCCAGCCCGCCAGCGCGATAACGCCGGCTGTCCAACCGTATTGACGATAGACGAGCCAGCCTAAAGCGAGGCCGGTAGCTAGGTACGCCAGCGTCATAACCCAAACGAAGACTGAGGGCCAGTTGGGGTCAGTTAGATCAATAATGGCGAGCCCAGCAGTTACCACGGGATAATTAGAGTTTCGTGCCAGAGTTGTGATACTTGCAGCCAAACCCTGACTGGTTGCGTCTGAAACCTCTTGCGCGCGGTCAATATATCGGACCGCATCCCCTCCGATGGGAAATGTTGTCTGCAAGGGATATTGCAAAACGAGGGTGCCACAGAAAATAATTGCAGCAATTAGTGGCAGGGACTTTAGAGATTTACGCATGGCCGAGTGTTTGGTTACTAGTGTACTACGTCCCGAGTCTCGTTTCAGAGCACAAAAAAACCCTCTCACACGAGAGGGCTTTCCTCATTGCTGCCCTCGAATTAGTCGCCGCGGCGACCCTCTTTAACAAGAATCAGGCGATCATTGCTGACATAGCTGGCTGTCAGCTTGTGAGAAGAAAAGACTTTCTCAAGCTTCTGTCGAGTGATACCCGACCAATCCTCCTGCGGTTTTTTCTTGGTACCAAAGAGCCTGACATCGTCAATAATGATCAGGTCTGCGTAGGGGCGTTTGGCAATAGCAGTAAGTTCCCCGTACAGCGGTATGTCTCGTCCCGCGGTGTACCCAGATGAGCAGTGCGCGTCGAGGAAGAACACAGCCGGCTCGGTAGTCCGCGCAGCAATTTTTGGCAATATTCTCGCGGAATCTCCGAAGCGGAATCGAATGCCTTGTCCGAATAACTTAAAACGAGCATAGACGTAGAATAGAGGTGATAGCTCTATTGTGTGGCGGACAGAAAAGAGCGATCGCATATTCTTGATAGTTCTTCCCAGCTCAGTACCGGACTCTATGAAAACGCGGATCGAACTATACTGAGGGTGCGCTGCAAGAATTTCTCCAACTTCTTGGGTAGTAAGTGGGCCGGCCATAGCTACGGGCGAACGTAATTTAATATCATATGGAGTCACGAATAGTTATCACAATATAGTACGCGCAATCAGCCTATATAAGGAAGTATCGCGCGCGCAGCCTGAGGGGCTTGTCTAGAACCTACTTAGTGACCTTTTCTAGGTATTCAACCCAGCGGACAGCGCTATGGCCTCGAAAAACGTCAGCGCGTCCTCGGTGACCCATTTCTTCGAGTAACGGCCAATTAACCAGTCCATCCACAAGGAATCGTTCAATACTAGCTACGATATCCTCGGGTGAGCTCGCCGAACTTAGATAGCCCGTCTCGCCACGACGCACGTACGAGGCAGCACCAGCGTCCTCACTGACGATCACCGGCAGACCGGCAGCCATTGCTTCGACAACCGCATAGCCTAAGGGCTCGTGGCGTGCAGGCAATATAAAGAGGTGGGATGTTGCATAGAGTGCTGCCATGTCTTCATAGCCAACGTCAGCAATGATTTGAATACTGTCTCGTAGCTGAAGTGAGTCAACAAGCTGCTGGGCCAACTCGTATTCGCGTTTACTTGTCGGGTGCGAAGTCTGATTCGCGATGATGGTGAGCTGGAGTTGGAGTTTGGGATATTTGTTCTTCAGCAGGCCTATCGCCTGAAGCAGCGTCGGTAGTTGTTTACGCGGTTGCCACTTGCCGACGGTCAGCACCCGCAAGGTCTCCTGCGGAGGAAACGCAGCCAGCTCAAACCGGGCCGCATCAATAGCTGCTGGAAGATAGGATATGCGGCGTATGCGCGGTTTTAGGTGTTGATAGCTTGGTGAGGTGACGCAGATAACATCAGCTCGCAGAACGTTTAGCCAGGTGATCATCAGCTGCCACAACACGCGATAGCCTGGAAATGATCGGTGGCTGATGCGCTGCACGATTACAACCGGTCGATAGCCCAGTATCGGCGCGAACAACAAAGGGAGAATATTTAGCGGATTGTTGATGTGCTTAAGTACGACAACATCTGCACCCTTGAGCAACGACCACAGTGACCGGGGCTGGTACATGAAGGCTGGCCGACCCCACATGAGGGGTGCTCGATTACTTATGCCCGGTATCAGTTTGCTAATTCGGTGGGATAAGAACTCGACATCGTTACCCTGAGCCAGGGCACGATACGTGTCGAGCATGTTGTTGTGGTATTGGTGGAGTATCTTGATTTTCATGCTATTTACTAGGAACGGCGGCATTTAAGCGATATAGCCGCCATAAAACATACTACGAGTCTAGCACCTGCCGAAGAGTCGAGGATAGGGTAGGATGGTGGGTATGACAAAATACAGCTATTTTGATCGCCTGGCACGAGCGCGAGAAGACATCAAACAAAAACGAATACTACTGCGAAAGCTCACTGGAGTGATGCATGTGCAGCCGCACCAAATTGTCATCGTGGTTGCATTTTCGGTGTTGGTGGCGGCGCTCGATGCGGTTGGTTTGGGTTTGCTTGTACCGCTGGCGGAAGGAGTGGTAGCCGGTGATTTCACGGCCACAGATCTTCCAATCGGGCTCGATCAAATCGTGACGAGTTCGCTCAAGGCTCTGGAAGTTGCACCAACCGCGGCGGTAATGTTTGCGGCCATAGCAGCAGTCATCTTTGTTGTAAACCTTCTCGGCATTGTGACGGGGTTTTTGAATGTCGTTTATGGCCAGTACTTGCAGGGGAAATATCAGTATCATCTCAATACGTTTGTATACAGCCGTTACTTCTCGTTTGGCAAAGCGTATTTTGACAGAACAAGCCAGGGAACAATTAAGAAAGTTCTCGAATATACGAATCAGATAGTACGGGTGATACGGGCCTTACAAGTCAACTTAGGGAATTTCACACGGCTACTCGCATATATGGTGGTGATGTTTTGGTTGTCTTGGCAGTTGATGTTACTGGTGCTCCTGGTTGGTCCCCTTCTTTACATTATTTCACGGTTTGTCATGAGACGGGTCAATGCACTATGGACCCAGGCGAAGGACATTACGCTCGCACTCGGACAGGAGTCATTCAACATGCTCTCAGCTTTGCCGTTGGTGTGGAGCTACTCGCGCGAGAAGCAAGCGAAGAAAAAGTACGGAGCTATGAATGAGAACTTTCGTAAAGTTCAACTTCGGGCTCAGATGTTTGGCGCCTTTACGGTAACAATTCCAACCCTTATGACGCTGGTTACTATGCTGGTGGTGGTGTCGTATATCACCTGGACTATGCAGCGGGGAGGAGCGATTGACTTAACTCGCATGGTCATCTTTTTGTATGTAGCGTCTCGAACAGTGCCGCTGTTTAAGGTGTTTAACACAGCGTGGGTTGTGATATCTGAGATCACGCCTCCCATACAGGAGGTTCTGCGGCTGTTTGGCGATAAGAAGAAATATATGGTCGCCGGAGGTTCTGTGCAATTTGCAGGGCTACAAGAGCATATAGAGTTCAGGGATCTGACGTATGCCTATGAGGGCCGCTCAGAAATTCTACAGCGGGTTAGTTTCCGCATCCCTAAGGGACAGCTTACGGCGCTGGTCGGACCGTCCGGCGGTGGGAAATCAACAATTATTAGCCTGTTGATGCGATTCTATGACTGCCCGCCGGGCACCGTATTTGTTGATGGCGCTGATATCAGAACGTTTACGCTGGCCTCGCTCAGGCATCAGATGGCTACTGTGGACCAAGAGCCCATACTACTGCACGATAGTTTACGAAACAATATTACGTATGGGCATGAAGAGGTGACACCTGAACTTGTCCACGATGTCGCGGTTAAGACTCATTTGGACGAACTAATTAAGCGACTGCCTCAGGGGCTGGATACGCTGATTGGGGATCGTGGGGTCCAACTGTCAGGCGGCGAAAAGCAGCGAGTCGCAATTGCACGGGCGATGCTGAAAGGCTCAGAGATATTACTACTTGATGAGGCAACCAGCGCTCTGGACTCAAAGACAGAACAAATTGTGCAGGAAGCGTTGGCGGAGGCCATCCAAGGTCGAACCGCATTGGTGATTGCTCATCGGCTTTCAACCATTCGTGGCG
Organism: bacterium; assembly: GCA_002686445.1. GTDB lineage: Bacteria > Patescibacteriota > Andersenbacteria > UBA10190 > UBA10190. Next base: position 35,572 of record NZCO01000007.1, read on the forward strand.
CTGACAACATAATATACGTGGACGATGGAAAGGTTGTCGAACAGGGCACAATGACCGAGCTCATCGACAAGGGCGGCGCATTTGCTCGACAATGGGAAGCGCAAGCGGCGAACGCCTAGGTCTGACGAGTAGTGTAAATCAACGAGAAGCGTCATTGTAAGCAATCACTGCGCTGACATATACTACAGAGCTATGGATAGTGACTTACGAAACAAGCGTGTGATGGTGACTGGTGGAGCCGGTTTTTTGGGTACATATGTGGTGAATAGCCTAAAAGAACAGGGAGTAAGTGACGTTCTTGTGCCGTTGGAGCAGGAATATAATCTAACGAAGATGGAGGATATTGAGGCCGCTTTTGATGCTATGGAACCGGATGTTGTTATCCATTTGGCCGCGAAAGTTGGCGGAATAGGTGCAAATCGGGAGAACCCAGGCTCGTTTTTTTATGACAACCTGATGATGGGAGTGCAGCTCATGGAGGCCGCGCGTCAGAACGGAGTTGAAAAGTTCGTCTCCCTTGGCACTATTTGCTGCTATCCGAAGTTCGCGCCCATTCCGTTTCGCGAGGAGACATTGTGGGATGGCTACCCAGAGGAAACAAACGCGCCGTATGGGTTGGCCAAGAAGATGCTGTTGGTGCAAGGACAAGCGTATCTGCAGGAGTACGGTTTTAAGAGTATTTTCCTGATGCCAGTAAACCTATACGGCCCGGGTGATAATTTTGATCCAGCATCCTCTCATGTGATTCCAGCGCTATTACGGAAATTCCTAGAAGCTAAGGCTGCAGGGGCTTCTAAAGTCGTTGTGTGGGGAAGCGGCAATCCGACCCGTGAGTTTATTTATGTTGAAGACGCCGCCCGCGCAATTATCATGGCGACGCAGAAGTACAACGGTTCGGAGCCAGTTAATGTTGGGACAGGCGACGAAATATCCATTTTGAAATTAGCTGAGTTAATTGCTGAGTTAACGGGTTTTACGGGAGAGCTAATATGGGACGCCACAAAGCCCGACGGTCAGCCGCGACGGCAGCTAGAGGTTAGTCGGGCCAGTCAGTATTTTGGATTTGAGGCTCAGACTGGTTTTCGCGAAGGACTGAAGCGCACTGTCGAGTGGTATCAGGGACAGATGGCAACGGAGCAAGCTTCAACTCACGAACAAGGTGCGTGATATGGAGAGCACTGATACGCGACAGCGAGAACTTGAGGTGGTAGAGGTAGAAAGTAGCAGCCGAGCGGATGATTGGCTGAGTAAGGCTGCGTATGATGAGACGATTTCTACGTATTCTTCCCAGCGAGGTGAAGATCGCATACTACAGAAATTATTTGAGGTCATTGGCACGGCCAATCAGTGGTGCGTTGAGTTTGGTGCAACGGACGGGAAGCATATGAGCAATACATGGTACTGGATTACTCAACGCAACTGGCACAGCGTACAAATTGAAGCATCGCGGGATCGCAACTTAGGTTTACGGGATCGGAATCGCTGGAGTTTCGAGGCGTTGCAGGCGCGATATGCGGACAATGATCGCGTCACGTGCCTAAACGAGTGGATTGATACGACTGGCGATAAAAGGTTAGACGCACTATTAGACAAGACGGAACTCCCGCGTGAATTTGATCTACTTTCGATTGATATTGATAGTACTGAGTATGCTATTTGGGATTCGTTAGTGGACTATTCACCACGGGTAGTCGTAGTGGAGCACACGAAGACAATTCCGCTAAACGTATCATTCCACTCTAATCGTGGGTCTAGCCTGCGGGCGCTGACTGAACTCGGAACGCTTAAGGGATACGAGCTAGTGGCGGTCAATGACTTGAATGGCGTCTTTGTCCGTAAGGACTTGTTTGGACAGCTTGGGATTTCAGACAACTCTCCGGAAAAGTTGTGGTCCGGCCACGAACAGTATCTAACGTACCTCGAACAGAACGACGGATCGCTTGTGCTACACGGACCGAATAAGCTCAGATGGGTCCGTGGGGTAGATGGAACAATCACTGGCGAGCTCAAGAGCGGACATTGGACGCCGGTCGGCGCGGGGGCGTCCACCGTCACCGTCGATGCGTCAGCTAAGCAAAAAACGTATTTGAGTGGCTTAATAAGACACGTATGGTGGACTCTAAAGAAATGAAGAAGCTAGTCGTATTTCAATCCCCAGCTCATCTGTATGAGGTAGTGCCTCCTTTTTACAAGGAGCTCAACAAGATGCAGTACTTCGATAAGTTCTATCTAGCGACTGACCAGAAGGATACGTGGGGAATTGGCGATAATGTTGATGTGCTTAAGCTCGAGGAAGATCTAGGCTGGGAAGGAAATTTAGACCTGTTACTACAGCGAGTGCCAGAGGATTTGTTTGTCATGATGTGTGACGATCACGTAACAGTAGAGCAGACCGACGTTAATCTCGATCCATATTTCGATATCATGCTTCGTAATCCCGAAATAGGTCGGCTACAGCTATCACCGCCAAGTCTGAACTACTCTCGCTTCCTGGAAGCACATCATTTACCGATTGAAGTTCCGGACGATAGCAAAGAGTGGTATCCATACGACAGGCGCTACCGCTTTCATTTGAATTTTCAACCATCAATTTGGCGTAAGGATTTTTTGCGGCACGTGATTGAAGGTGGCGGAAACCGTAGTCAGCTAGAGATTCGGGCAAGTGAGAGAGCGCGGCAAAGTGATCAATACGTTTCTGGATACATTGGCTGGCATGCGATCCGGTATCAGAATTTCTTGGCAAGCTGTCAGGTTCATCACATGGACCCCGATCACCACAAAAAAAAGAAAACTTCGCACTATAAGGAAGACTTCGCTCGCTACGCAATGAGGCGCGGGATAAAACTAAAGTCGGACAAGCGGGTACACGTGCGCCGAGAGGAATATAGTGCCTCAGTGCCGATTGATTTTTACATTACGCACTACCATGATCAGGAACAGTACCGGCAGTTTGCATTGAAGCGAAAGCCACTAGCTCATATGATGTTCTGGTTGGGGAAACGAGCGCGAGCGAAGGTAGCACCACGAATTAGCGTGTCGAGTCGATAATTTACTAAGAACTTATTTTCATATGACACAGGTAGAGATGCCAGGTATGAGCAATCCTGATGGAACTGAGCCAACTCGTTACCCGGTGTGGCAACTAACCGACGGCACTATTGTCGTGCAGAGCTTGTCTGACGCAGATCAACAGGCTATTAATATGGGGTCTGTTCGCGCCAGTGATCGTAGCAAAAGTAGCATGATGAGGAAGGTACGGCATCGTGTGTTAAGCGTACTGGAGTCGCTTTAGGGTATTCGCCCAGGGCAGTGTCTTTCGTTGAATAGAGCATATGTTTGTTCACCAAGGACATTCCGGATGCCGGCTTGAACTCTTAACAGCGGACGGGCAGTCTGTAGTGCGGAAATCTACTCAGAGCGTGAGCTACGGAACACGCCTGCGTCGACAGGCTGATAAGCAGGAAGCTTTTTCACACCAAACTAGACTATCCACCATCAGCGCCCCCCCTGTCCTGAGTATCGAAGATGGCAATGGAGGATTTAGTTTTGTAATGCCATTTGTGGCTGGGCTGGACGGCGTCACGTTCGTACAAAGGTCCTCCCGTGGCGAGATTAATGCCCTGATGCGCCAATTGCTCGCATTAGTTGATGACTATCTCGATCAATGCGACTGGCAGGCATTTCCGCGGGAGACTTTTGAGCAGAAACTCATTGATATTGGCGATAAGCTGAAAACTAACATGCTCCTGTCTAAGGGGCAGGCGCAAGGTGCGATGCGCGAAGTGCAGTCGGTGCTTGCTGCCCTGGCTTCAGATGAGAAGCTACCCGTCGGTCACTGCCATGGAGATTTAACATTGGCCAACATGCACACGCTGCTGATGGGAGACCAACTAGTACTGATCGACTTTCTTGATAGCTTTGTGGAGACCCCTCTGCAAGATATGGTGAAGCTTCGGCAGGACACAAGGTATATGTGGTCTTCCCTATTATACCGAGGACAACTGGACCGAGTGCGTCACACCATTACGATGCGATACATGGATGCTGCCCTCGACACCCATTTTCGGCAGCATAATTTTTATCGTAAATACTATCCAATCTTCCAACAAGTTAGCCTGCTGCGTGTGTTGAGTTATGCTACACGAGCTGATATCGTTCACCACATCTTGAACTGCTTGGAGCATAATTTTACTCACAGGACTGAATATGAAAGATAAAGTCAATCTAATTATTCCAGCCGCCGGCAAATCTTCTCGTTTTCCTGGCGTGAAGCCGAAGTGGTTGCTTACCCATCCAACCGGTGAACTTATGGTCACGGCTGCATTGGCCGGACTTGATATGAGTGATGTTGAAGCTATCCATTTAGTGGTCCTGGCCGAACACATCCAAAAACATATCAGCCTGGACAGCATACAAACCGCATTTCGTGTTGCCGGCATAGACACGTCCCTCAAAATTCTGGAGCTGTCTGAAAGCACTAGTAGCCAACCAGAGACAGTAGCCCGCGCAATTGAGCACTTTGACTTGTCAGGTCCGATGTATATCAAGGACGTAGATAACTATTTCGTAAGCCCGGTGCGAGCGGAAGACTCAATCGCTGTCCGCAGCTTAAGCACTGCGGGTAAGGTCAATGCTGGAAACAAAAGCTATGTGCTGGTGGATGATCACGGCCTCGTGACCAACGTCGTCGAAAAGCAAGTCGTGAGTTCAGACTATTCTGTTGGTGGGTACTCCTTTGCCCAAGCGGAGCTATTCCTCGAATATTTCAATAATCAGGAAAACACGAGCGACCTATATGTCTCCCACATTATCTTTGCTATGGTTCTGGCTGGTGTCGGTTTTCACACGAGGCAAGTGTCTGCTTACGATGACTGGGGAACCCTTGAGGACTGGAACGAATATAAATCGACCTTTACGACGCTACTGCTTGATATAGATGGCGTGATCGTGAAGAACTCAGGGCAGTTTTTTGATCCGCAATGGGGTAAAACTGACGCTCTCGTTAAGAATGTCGCTCTCCTTAATCGATTGCATGACGCAGGTAGGACGAAAATAATATTGACCACGTCGCGAACGTCCGAATTTAGGGAGGCAACAGTCAAACAGCTAAACAAACTTGGAATGCAGTATCACGAAATCGTGTTTAATCTCTTTCATGGCAAGCGGACCGTTGTTAATGATTATGCATCTTCTAACCCCTACAAAAGTTGTGAGGCGATAAATATTAAGCGAGATAGTGACACATTAGAAGAAATGCTTGAAGTTCAGTTGGGCAGCACAGTTGAAGCGTCTCCAGCAATATCGGTCACGGAATCGCCCACAGTGAGTAAAGAAACAAAAGAGCATGCGTAATCGAAGCTGGCGGCAAGTAGTGTGGCAGCGCCTTCGCTGGGGTAGTGAAGCTCAGATACGCCAGCGCCTCCTGGGGACTAGGAGCGACTTAACGGAACCTGAGATCAATTGTATCCGTGAATGTCTTGATGAGTTTGAGGAGCCTACGTATGTTGAGGTGGGAGTGTTGTTTGGCGGGACCTTAGTTCGAGTACTGAAGCACCTGAGTGACAACAAGAGCCTATTTCATGTGATGGGGATAGATTTATTTGATGATCTAGCATTGGCGAATGAAGGCGAAGCGACGCAGACGCACGATAAATACAATAAGTGGCGAACTCTCAACGTGGCACTACGGGATGATCTTGATATTCGCCTGCGCCAAATGGGATTTTCGAACTTCGAGTTAATTAAGGGCAGCTCAGACGAAGTAATACGTGAGCTCGACTTGACGGGCGATGTGTTCTTTATCGATGGTAATCACACCTACGAGCAAACCAGCCTAGACGCTCAGGCATGCTTAACGAAGGCGCGAGCTGGCTCGTACCTCATTTTTCATAACGCCACTAATACACAGCAACCTGATAAACAGTACGTGGAGCGCGATGGTGGACCGCGAAAGGCTTGTCAGGACTTGGTTGATGCCAAGCAGGTTGAATACGTGGGACTATTTGATAGGGCGGCAGTGGTGCGGGTTGTAGGCGTATGAGTCAGGCACCTCTTATTTCGTACTACGTGGTGACCTGGAATCGAGTCCACTTGCTCAAAAACCTATTGCGAAGCTTTGTCGCATGTAATCTCTATGAAAACTATGAGTGGTTACTGATCGATCACGGATCGACTGATGGCACACTTGAGTTTTTAGAGCAGTTAGACCGTGATCCTGAGTTTGCGTCACTACGCGGCAAGCTGCGAGTTGTTATTGATCATGAGCGAACGTATCGCGAGCACCTAGACAGCCGCGGCATAGAATTGGCCACGCCTCGACGAGTACAAGAGGCGATGGTCGGACATTATCGTAATATGGCTCGGCGTTTGGCAAAGGGTGACTATATTATCGACATCGCGGACGATCACCAGTTTATTCGGCGCGCCAATTGGGTTGAAGAGATGCTAGGCGTCTATAATGATCGGCGCCAACTGTTTGGTAGTGACGACATTGCGTCACTGGTTTTTCGAACGCGACGTCGATATCGCATCCTTAAGAAAAATAACGGGACAGGTCCAGAGGAGCAGACTACTGACGGAGTTCCATACTATGTCTGCTTGCACAAAGGATATGACGACTACGGAATGATTTCACGAGAATCAGCTGAACGTATGGGTGATTACTTTGAGCCCGGGGAGATGCCAGAGGAGGAAATAGCTGCGTGGAATGACCTGGATAATCAGCGCTACGATAGCGTTCACTACCAAGACTATCTACCGAGGGCAAAGGAGCTAGGGCTCAAGAAAATCATGATGAAGCATCCCTATACGCACGACTTGCTGAACGGTCTACATAATCAGCCCCACCAAGCCCTCGTTATGCCCCTGCTAGAGGACGGTGCACTTGAGTCGACATTCGGAAAATTGCGCCGTGCGGTCTCTATCGAAGAAATGGATGATCTGCTCGCCGAGCAGACGCCGGAGCAAGTAAGCAGTCGCATTTAAGCGCTGCAGCACTTAAAGAAAGTCAGACACATGCCTGAAAACGAATCTCAACGATGCGTCATAGATGTGGGAGCGTGTGTTGGAAAATTTACCGACGATTGCCTAGGCCGGTATCCCAATATCGATCAGGTTTTCGCATTTGAGCCGCTGCCAGCTAATTTCACTTTTCTACAGGACAAATATGCGAAGGATTCGCGAGTAGAAGTCTTACCGCAAGCGGTAGCTAATTTTTCTGGTCAGGCAAGGCTGTTCAATAAGCCGAACATTAGACGCTTCTATGGGCTTCCGTTTGGAATACGCTACAATTTCGCCGGTAATGAGGGAAGCAGTCTCAAGCAACGTAAAAGTAACGTGTCCAAGTCGCGCTGGGTCGAGACTGAGGTAGTCCGATTAAGCGACTTCATTGTGGAGCAGGACTTGAAGCAAGTGGATATTCTGAAAATTGATTGTGAGGGGAGCGAATACGATATATTACTCGACCTACTCGACGCGGACTTGATTGGCAGGGTGGGACAGATCTATTTCGAGGATCACGTGCGGAAGGTACCGGGCCTAACGGGAGACCGCGATCAGTTTATTGAGCGAATTCAACAGCTTGGAGTAGAAGATAAGTTTTTTGTGCAGGACGTGGACACCCATGACGACTTACAGTACATCCCTCTGAAGCAAGCATATCAGCGCGCATTTTTCAGGCTCTCGGTTTAGTCCAAGGCGATACGATTAATCGAGCTTACTATAGTGCGTATGAAGGTCGCGATTCCTCTAAAAGGCACTACTTTCTTGCGAGCGGCAGCGCCGCTGATCGCGACCTCACTTAATTCAGGCATAGAGCTCTATGTGTATATATTGGCTGAGCGAAGCGGCAAAGAGTACGACACAATAGACAAAACCGCCTTAGCGAAAGTTTTGCCTGAAGCTAATCTCAGGTCTTACGCAGACGAGGCAGACCTGCTGGGCCAATTAAAGAAGGAAGGGATCGGCCACGTGGTGGCAGCGGACGTGCCCCATCATTGGCAGGAGTTGTGTGACGCTCCAGACCTGACGACCTATTCCATCTCCATCTTTATTGATTCACTACACTACGCGGGACGGGTTGCTCAAGGCGAAGAGCAGAAAAGAATTCCCGGGCTGACTTTTTTCCCGAATGACTATTTGGCTGACCGGTTCTTTGCCGTTGGAAGCTTTAGTCGGGAGGAAATGCCATACCGGATAGTCGGGTCACCGATATTTGATCACGCGGCTTTTCTGCCAACTTCCGAAGACCAACAGCCAACATTATTACTGATAGCGCCGCCACCAACGCTCCTAACCTGGAGCTGGCGACGCCAGCTACGAGCCTTGTTTATTCACGCGCATAACCAGGGGATGCGAGTCGTCGTCAAAGATCGTGTCAAAACGCCCCTGCCAAAAAGCTTGCACCCAGTCGTTGATGAATTGCACACCAAAGAGGCGATACGGCCTTACGCCTCCCTGGCGCTGATCGCTAATTGCAGTATTCACGTCTGTGGCTACAGCACCTCGGTCCTTGAGGCTCGATACCTTAAAAAACCTACTCTAAATCTTGATCTGAATATCAAACGCGTTGCCGCGGGTGATCTCGTACACCGATTTGGCCTTGAGGATCTCTACAACTCGCGTACGTGCATTACTGCCCGAAAGCATCTGCCGGCGGTCTTCGATAAGCTCATGGCAATAGATAGTGCTGACTATGCCGAAAACGATCGGTTCTTAAGCCCGCAAGTAGAAGTCAGCGACAGGCCAGTCGCTTCAATTGCTATTTGGCGGGAAGTTTTGTCGCACGCTTCTTCGCAATAACGGTGCCAACAGAGGAGCCGTCGAGTGGGAGCGAGCCTTCTATTACTTCAAAATGATCGGCAATAAACTGCAAAACGTCAGGGCGATCTTTTAAGGCGCTGGCGGTGTCTAACCCGTCGCCTTGAGATGTAATGTAGTTAAAGACCAAATACCCTCCCGGTTTGAGGTGGGCATACAGGTGATGAGCAGTAGCCAGAGGCCTCGGTAGATGCTCGAACACTGTGAGGCAGTTTATGAGGTCATATGAAGCAGTCAGTTGTTCATCGTTATCCGGATCTAGCTCGTGGACCGCTATGTAGGGCCGGTCCCGAAACTTCCAGCGCGCGAAGTGAAGCATGTATGAGGGAATATCAAAGCAGTCGATCCTCCACTTCTTGTTGCGATAAAACCTATCAAGACTAGTAGCGACAGGAGCTACGCCACAGCCAAACTCACAGATACGGGCGCCCCGTTTAAGGTAGCGAGCCACGCGATAGCCGGCCAAGGGATTTAACGCTCGCTTATATTGGTACGAAAACAGCAGATAGATATTGGCTGGCTTCTGCCAGGCGGCTAGGAACGCAGGGCCACCTTGCGCTTCATCCACCTCCAGCTCCTGAAAACGCTGGCGGTATATCCCGCGCAGGAAGAAGAAGTCGGGCAGATGGATCGGTCGCAGTCCTAACTCCGCTACCCAGTACTGCCGGAACTCGTTGAACCAATCGAGAGAGAGATTGGCATACACCAAGCGTCTTAGTAACCCGGAACGGAATAAAAAACCCATCCAATAGAGCTCTAGGTTACTCAATAGCGAGGCGCTAAACGTCAAATCATCGCTACTGTCGCCCCGGCTGGCCAGAGTCGGTAACCGTTGCGCCTGGGCATCCAGAAGGTCGCGCACGTTCAGTTGTATATCGTCATACTTATTGCTGGGCATAGCGTATATATTTACCACCAAGCTTACCTAATTGATAGCCTCGATAAGCAGCGCCCAACGCCACAGCCTGTAATCGATGTGAGCTAGTAGTGCTTGAGCGATGGTCGCTCTTTTGCACCTGGGTCGCAAACTCTAGATACTCCTGAGCTACGGCAGACAAGGAGCGCGCGGGTGGTGCCACTGGGCGTGTCATAAACAAATTAGCAGCGGCATCAATGGCAGCCAGCACGTCGTTCCGGCTATCGAAGCGGACAGCAGTTGGAGCCAATTCGGGGTGCCCACCACTGTTGCGTATAACCGGCAGCAAGCCGCAAGCAAGTGCTTCCAAGAGTGCATTTGAGCACGGATCATGTTGTGAACCGGTGATGAATATGTCGTGAGCGCGCAGGATCTTTGCCAGGGCTGGCGAGTCAACGGGCGCTATCGTATCAATATGTTCAAACTGTTCCGTTGTGTTACCGACGAAGGTCATCTCATACCGTGACCAGTCGAGATGGGTATCGAGGCACTGATAAATGTCGAACCCCTTACGAGGGCTCGGCGACCAGGAAACGGCCACCAATTTAATCTTCCTGTGCCTGGTAGGTTGCGATTGCCGCTGCGGATAAAAAATGCGACCGTCGGGTACATTGTGAACGACGCGGCTGAGACTCGGCGAAAAACCCAGCTTAAGGTTGGCCTCTCGGGACCATTGTGACTGCCAAATAATACCATCGACATAGCGCCGTGCTATTTGTTTCAGAAGCTGGTCTATAAAGTGATCCTTGCCTCGAACGAGGCCGATCGGACCGTCAATTCGGAGAATGATTGCGGGCGCAGGTGACTGCGCCCTGAACCCCGGAAGCCGCTGTAACAGTGTAGGTATCATGTTTGGATTTGCGTTCGCGATTATTACACCAGCTAGGCTTGGATCGGCGGTACTTACTTCCTGCCGTTCAAACTCGGAACGCAAAGCCTTGAGGAATTGGTTTCCTCCACCCCAGGGACCCTCCTTAAAGTCGTATAGAATGTGTATTTTCATAGCGTGGGATCAAGGGGTCGATATAGCTGATCGTAGTACTGGCCTGCGATGCGCGGCCATGCGTGTGCTTGTACGACCACTCGACCGAAACTGGCAAGTCGCTGTGCCAGGCTCGGGTTGCGCGCCAAAGTGACCAGTGACTCAGCGAGTGTTTCTGGGTCGATTTCCTGACTGACCAAGGCACTTCGCCCATGTTCAGCCAGATCGGGAACCATGCCTACATTAGTTGTCACGACTGGTATGCCGCTGGCCCAGGATTCCAAGAGTGCTTTTGGTCCGCCCTCAATCCGGCTGCTTATAAGATAGGCATCAAGAGCGTGATAATACTGTGCCACCATGTCAGCAGTTGATACATGCCCAATAGCAGTGTAGGGGATATCGCATCGCTCTAGCTCATTCATCACATATCCGCGAGCAGGGCCAACAAGAAGAACGTGGATTGGTAGATGCTTGGCTGCCTCAACAATTGTCGCTACGAGCACATCTGGACCCTTCTCGGGCTTAGGCGCCATGCCCGCTTCCCAACCGATGCCATCCTTTTGGAATGAACCGACTACAAATGCGTCGGGCGGAATACCTGATTGCTCACGAAGACTATCTCTTTGTGCGTCGCTCGCCGGCGAATACACGGCAGGGTCCACCCCTAGAGGGATCACCCGAATGCTTTCTCCTGCCATCCCGCTTTCAATGAGCGCTCTCTTGGTTAGTGTGCACGCCGTGTGGACTAATTGCAGACTGTCCATTAGGGCGGGGAGGTGCTGGTTACGAGCAGCGCCTGGAATGAGGTGAAAAATGGTTCCGATTGCTCGGTTTGAGCTGTGCACTTGGCGGATTCCCTGCTGCCACAACATCGTGTGAAGAGAGCCAAAATGGATAACGCTATTACGTATCCCCCACGTTGCTGCACTAATTCGCATTTTTGGCCCGCCAGCCGAGCTAAGGCCCCCTGCAAGGGCGCGTCCCGTCTCGCGGATTACCCAGTCAGCAGGTTCCGTAAGGTAGACCAGTTGAGTGCGGTTGAGCGCATTAACAGCTGTGTTGTGTAATAACAGGGAAGGTGTTTTCCATGACATAGGACAAGTGTTACTCAACTGCGATGCACACGGCAAGCAGCACCGCCTATTTCAACGAATGAGTGGCGAAATATCTAGCGGTACGTAAGAAACTGATGGGGTGACGGAGCATGAGGGCTATATTGTTACGCAGGAATAGTAAAACCCGGTTAGCATCACTTGTTTGCAGGAAGCTGAGCGTTGTCTGGTAGTGGCCTGAGACGTCTGGGAGAGGAATAGACTTGCTGCTTTTCTTGAATACAGCCTTTATCTCATCAGTGCCGGCCACCATGGTGAAGCCCGCCTTAGCGAACAAATATTGCAATAGGAGCAGGTCCCAATAGTAGAGATGTGCGAGCTGTAGTTCGCGGATGAGCTCCGGATATGGCCGCTCGGCCATGTGCCTTAGTCCAGGAACCTTCACGTACACATGTCCGCCTGGCTCAAGTAACCTGTGAGCTTTGCTGAGCAGCACCAGTGGATCGCGCACGTGTTCGAGTGCGTCCGTGATAATCACGAGTGAAAAGCGCTGGCTGTCAAACGCAGTACCAGTAATTGGGTGGGGAATCACGGGTATTCCCCGTCCGTTGGCATAGGCAGCCAATTCGCTATCTATCTCGGAGCCCATCACCTGCCAACCATGCTCTTTGAATTTTTGCAGCACCCCTCCTGCGCCACAACCGACATCGAGCACAGAGCCAGGCGAGAAGTCATGGACGACTTCGGCTAATCGGGCGTATACGATGACACCGTGCTCCATTTGTGCGGCGAATAGTTTCTCAGGCGTATCATTTGCTGGAGAGGAATAGAGAGCACGGTAATCAGAGTTATAGAAGGTCTCCAGGCTGGCAGCAGTAAAGCGGGGCGTCTGCACTAAGAGGCCACAACTTGTACAGATGGCAGTACTGACCGGCAAAGCATGACGGTCGCGACTCGCGATCGGCACAAAGGACGTAGAGTCGCATATACAGGCTGTAAGGCTGTCGATCGCATACTCCTGCCCTGTCATTGCCTTCAATACACGCTCGCGAGCCTGAAGCTGGTCAGGGGTCATTTCTTTAGCTGCGGGCCCCTCCCGGCGCATCAACCTTTGGCCTATTAAAGCAGGCGTTGGGGTCATGGTTCTTGGTCTAAGAGGAGGTCAGTGCCCGAGTGTACTCGCGCGTCATGTGTGGCAGGGTAAAGCGCCTTGGTAAGAGAGGACGTGGAATTCGAGTCAGGGTGATGCAGCTGGCCATAGCGTGAGCAAATGATTCTGTATTAAACGACTTGGCACCTTCGCCTCGAGTTCGGACTGGCAGCAGTACCCCTGCGTCTGCTGCGACCAGTTCAGACATGGCGCCATCGGCTAGGCCGCAGATCGGCAGTCCACAAGCCATCGCCTCAATGACGTTGTTGGGGCAGGGCGGATTACGATGAGTCAGTGCGAACACATCAGCGCCGCGCGCATAGCGCGGAATATCTGAATTCGGAACAATCCCTCGGAATTCGATGGCGTCGTGCTTATGTTTCTGGGGCCGATCAGCAACCGCACCTACAAAGTTGCCGAGTATGACTAACTTCGCGTTAGCTTCAATCTGTCGACGGTACTCGTGGAACGATGCTACTAGTGGGTCGATCTGGTCAGGCCTGCGGAAGCGAGACCAAGTAATGAAAACATGTTGATCGGGATTATCGCGTAACTCCTCGACTGGCCCGTCAGTGGAGAAGAGTTCAGTATCGACGCCGTTATATATGACAGTCGATGGAGTCTCGGTTGCTTCATTTGACCACAAAAACTTGTCACACTGCGCTTGAGAGAACTCGCTCTGATAAATAAAAGAATCCGCGAAGTATTTCCTAATGATCGACAGCGGCAGGTTGTGCAACCGCCACCAGACGCCTGCGCTGGAACCCGGGTAGAACACACCGTCGAGACGCTGAACTATACGACGACGGCGAAATCTAGCATGCAGCAGAGCAGAATATGGCGCGCGCGGGCTGGCTAGAAGTACATCATAATGAGCTGGCTTCTTGAAATATACTTGATGACCTAAGTGCTCCATCCCAGCGCGCAGCTTTAGAGCAAAGGAGGAAGTGCCACCGGTTGGCTTGATGCGTTTCGGTAACCAAATTTTCACAGGAACTTCCTGACCAATGTCTTTACTGGCTGTGGTATCGCGAGCATCGCCACTGGCTCAAGCAAGCTTAGATAGTGAACAGGGGACGGTCGATACAGGCGCAGATACTTCTGAGTCAGTTGAATACTCTGGCGTATTTGTGCCCTTCGCTTGGCCTGGGAGCGAGGCAAGTCAACGCGTCGGGCACACAGAACTTCTGGAAGGTTCGCAAACTTCGTGTGCGGTAACAACCGGTACCACAAGTCGCGGTCTTGTGCGTAGCGCAATTTATTGTCATACCCGTCTACCGAATCAAGCACTGATCGGCGCATGAGAACAGTGCTATGTCCAAGGGGATTGCGCTGCCACATGTTCGCGCGTATCTCTGCATCAGTAGTGGCAGGTCGTATTATAGTCTCGCCACGCTCGCGCACGTTCTGATACCAGGTGCCGACTACACCTACTTCAATGTGGGCGGCAAGAAATGATGCTTGCTTGTGCAGCTTTCCCTCGAACCATTCGTCGTCATCGTCGAGCCGCGCGACATATTCTCCCCGGGCCGCATTTAAGCCTTGGTTTAAGGCCTTGGTCAGTCCGATATCCTCCGTGTTCGTTAGGACGCGTACGGACAATCCACGCTGCGCCCGCTGCCACGAATGCATCAGTTCTGCCGTTGTGTCTGTTGACCCGTTATCGATAAGGATTACCTCACCGTCGTGGTACTGCTGTGCGCTGATACTAGCCAGCGCCGCCTCGATGGTGCCCGCACCGTTGTGACTCACTAATATGGTACTGATCGTGGGAAAACTCATGGTGTCGTGACTCGCTCCAGGACTGCTTCCCACTTGCTCGCAATGACAGCAGGCGCGTGGTGCTCTCTCACGTGCGCCTCAGCGGCGTGTGCGAGCGTAGCCCTCGTGTCGGCGCTCGTTAGTACCCGCACTAGTTGCTTGGCGAAGTCTGCTGGATCACCAGCGGTCGCCAGTAATCCATTTTGATCGTGAGAAATGACAGCCTTGTTGGCGGGTATGTCAGAAGCAACCACGGGTAAACCAGCGGCGAGTGATTCTAATAACGCATTGCTCATGCCCTCAGCCAGAGAGGGGAACACAAAAACGTCGCTACCAGCCAATATGTGCGGCACATCACGACGTCGCCCTAGTAAGCGAACGCGTTGCGATAGTCCGAGCTTGATGATCTGCTGCTCGATTCTAGCTTGCTCCGGGCCCTCACCGATCAGAAAGCAGTTCCATGAGACGTGAGTCGGCAGTAGGGCAAGCGCTTGTAGCAAAGTGTTGTGTCCTTTACCTGCTCGTAAATTACTGACACAGGTGATAGCGATGTCCTCAGGCCCCAGACGTAGAAGAGCGCGCGCCTCATCTCGCTCTTGGGCAACATCTAGGCCAACCGCATTAGGAATGACTGTTGTCTCACCCGAGGGGAATCTTTGTTTGGCCACTCCCGTTTGCACTACATACTCAGTGACCAGCGGCCGCGTCAGTCGGTCCGGTAAGCGAAGATATGGTCGGCGATGATAGCTACTGCGCTGGGCGGAGACCACCGGAGTACCTGTTCGACGAGCAGCCAGGCGTCCGATCATGTCCGCTTGGGGTAGATAGGTGACTATCGCTTTCGCCTTGGTCGTAAGTAACAGCAGCTGAACCCGGCGAATCAGCCGCAGGTCAAAGCGATTACTGCTACCCAGCGTGTGCACAATAATGCCCGCATCCTCAAGGTCCTTGTGCAGCGGCCCAACTTGGCCCAGGCAGCACACTTGATTATCAAAATTGTTTTGCATGTGCGGCAGCAGCGTTACGAGACTCAGCTCTGTACCGCCTAATTCAAGCTGGTTGATCAAATGTATTACTACTGGCTTAGCCATACTCTAATGCTAGGGCTTAACGACAGTCAGGAGCAATGCGTCATACTTCTTTGTGGCCGCCGCCCACGAAAAACGCTCCTCGAGCTTTGAGATCGAGTCACGGCCTGGCGTCGCACTAGTTTTAACCCCAGCGCCGATAGCGTCTGCCAAGGCTTCGATACTACGAGGTGGAACAAGCGTGACATCCTGGATTTCGCTCGTACCGCCTACATCTGTCGCGATCGTATAAGAACCGGCCAGTTGAGCTTCGATGACTGCCGATGGAAGACCCTCTGTGTAGCTAGGGTTAACGAAGATATTGGAAGCTTTGAGAATTCCAAGGACTTGCGGCCTGTCCCTCTCCCCAGCGAAGTGTATGCGAGCATTGTCACCTGCTTGGTGCTTGAGCTGTTCTGCCTCCGGCCCATCTCCAATTATCAGCAAGTGAGCGCTCGGGTCATCCAAGCGAGCAAAGGCCGTCAGCAGATCGCTCACGCCTTTGCCTGCAATGAGCCGCCCGGCATACACAATCACGGGCGCTCCAACCGGGATCCCATGCTCACCAACCAGGTCCGCGGGCTCCGCGGCGGTGATAGAGGCAGCATCAATGCCACGATAGATGACCGTAGCGGGCCGTCCAGTCAGCTGCTCGACAAAGTCAGCGCTCGCCTGAGAGTTAGCCACTACGGCCCCGGCCCGCCTAAGTACAGCTCGACCCAGTGTTATATCGTACCAATGCGCCATTAGGCCCGTTAGTGAGCGCCCAAATTGGGGATAGTCTGATCCGTGCTCAATATGCAGCCAGGGAGTCTGCCAGCGGTAGCTCGCTAACCAGGCTAGAAGTGACGTGCTAAAGAACCGCGTTCGAGAAATGACCACTTCGGGGTCCCAACCGCGTGCTTTCCTCCACATGCACCAGAACAATGGCCGCCAGATATGCGGAATTGGGTAGTTCGGTATGATCTCACTTGCTGGAAAGCGTAGGATGTGCAGATTGTCCTCTACGGTCTCACTGGCTTTTGTTTGAGCGTCCAAACGAGGGGTAAAGACGAGAATTTTATGTCCCGCCTTGACCATCTCATGATTAAATTGCTCCGCATGGTTCTGTAAGCCCCCAATACTAGGTGGATAGAGAGGGGAAAATACTAGTAGTTTCTTTCCTGGTGGTGTCATACTGATTTTATGAGTGCTAAACAGCGTATCTGCGTCATTATTCCAGCCTACAACGAAGCTGAGACATTACCAGCAGTGATAGAATCCGTTCGCAGGGAGTTGCCGGAGGCTGACATGGTTGTCATGAACGACGGCTCCGTGGATGCCACTAGTGATATTGCCCACGGCTTGGGCGTAACGGTGCTCGACTTGCCAATTAATTTAGGTATTGGCGGCGCCGTGCAGACTGGAATCAAGTACGCCTGGCGCAATGACTATGATGTTGCCGTTGAGCTTGATGGCGACGGTCAACATAATCCGAGCTACGCACGTACTCTGGTCGACGGGCTGGAGGAAGACGGTGGATCCGACCTGGTTATTGGTAGCCGGTTTGTGGCCAGCAGTGATTATCGCTCGTCTCCCATGCGACAGTTTGGTATCCACTTGTTCTCGTGGCTGATAAAGCTGATGACCGGAAAACGCGTATACGATTCAACCTCTGGTTTTCGAACCTACAACCGACGGGCCATGAAGTACCTCAGCCACGACTACCCGGCTGATTTTCCAGAGCCGGAGTCAATTGTCATGCTGCTATCACGAGGTTTTCGCATTAAGGAACTACCAGTTGAGATGCGTGAGCGCCAGGGCGGAGTGTCAGTGGTAGCCAGTGATGTCAGCTGGAAGGCAATATATTTCGTAGCCTCAAACGCCATCGCCATTGTGCTAACGGGAGTAACAACACGCTATGTCACTTCTCGCTGAACTATTTGCACCGACAATACCCGGACGAGTTCAAGCAGTGGCTGTCGCCAGCAGTGTAGTGCTATTGGGCGCGGTCATACATTTCATCCGGCGCGGGCAGTTGAAGGCTGGGTATTCGATCATCTGGTTTGTCATCGGACTAGCGCTCGTTGTTTTGTCTTTAGCGACTCGATTACTCGACAGCTTCGCCCGACTCGTAGGGATCAACTATTCGCCAGCAGCGCTCGTGCTAGTGCTCGGTGGTGGATTATTCATCTTGGCACTACACTACTCAGTTATGGTTACCAAGCACGATCGACGCATTCGCGAGCTCGCTCAGGAACACGCGCTGCTCAAGGCGCAGCTGCGACTGGAAAAACAATCACCCGTTACCGGTGTGAGCGTTGCTGCCTCCGAGCCGCTGCCCCTTAAGGAAAAGGTGCAATGAAAATCTTAGTTACCGGCGGGGCTGGCTTTATTGGCTCGCACTTGGTTGAGTTCCTCTTGAAGCATGGTGATGAGGTGATCGTTCTTGATGATTTATCTACTGGACGACTTGAAAATTTAGCCGACGTGGCGGAGCATCCCGCGTTACAGGTGACGGAAGGCAATGTTACTGACGAGAAGCTAGTTGATGAGCTCGTGCCCAACGTGGATGTCGTGTATCACCTAGCCGCTTCTGTCGGAGTGAAGAATATCGTCGATAATCTAGTCGAGTCGATTGAAAACAATGTGCGTGGCACGGAAGTAATCTTACGAGCGGCATCAGATAATATGAAGCGCATACTACTAACGTCAACCTCTGAAGTGTACGGCCGGACGAACGACGAACCATTTCGCGAGGACGATGATCTACGTATAGGGCCGACGCGCAAAACGCGCTGGTCGTATGCCTGTTCCAAAGCACTCGATGAGTACCTAGGTTTCGCCTACTACCACGAACGCCAGCTACCGGTGACCGCAGTCCGGCTCTTTAACACCGTGGGCGAGCGACAGACAGATCAGTACGGCATGGTGCTGCCCACGTTTGTACGGCAAGCCGTTGCCAATGAGCCCATCACCATTTACGGCGACGGCTCGCAGTCCCGCTGCTTTTGTCACGTAAGCGATGTAGTAACCGCCATACATGGATTAATGAGCAGCCCGGAGACAGCTGGCGAGGTTTATAACATCGGGAGCACAGAAGAGCTTTCGATGAACGACCTGGCCGAGCGAGTACGCACTGTGCTTGGTAGTACCAGTGAAATTACGTATGTGCCGTATGCGGAGGCGTATAAGGTGGGGTTTGATGACATCTCGCGACGAGTGCCAGATATCAGCAAATTGCTGTCGACTATGGCGTGGAAGCCAACCATCGGCCTTGATGAAATCATCACCAGAGTCGCGGCAGCCCAGCAGGAACAGCGAGTGGCAGAAAACGCGTAAAAGCGTCTTGAAACGGCGTTGACACCAAAAGCTCGTGTGCCATGGTGTGTGATATCGTAGCCTAAGTCACAGTCCACAAATAACTTAGTTATCTCTCGCCCACTATGCACCAATCTACAACTTTTACTTCGTCACGAAACACTCACCGTAAGTTGATTACGCCTCATGTTTCGCTCGGTCGTAAAAGTCGTATCTCGGCACATATTGAACGAGATATGCCCAAGTTATTTGCGGACGGCGCCTAAGATACATGAGACAGTTATATCGACAATTACTGATAGTGTTGTTTTTTGCCCTAATTACGGTCGCTATGAGCGCTCCGGCGATAGGCAATATGACCTCGCATATTATCGGTCAGGGCGGTGACCCTTGGCAGACCTTATGGCGCTTTGAGCACAAGTATGAAGCCTTAGTCACGGCGCTCGACAGCGGCGGTATTGGTGAATTCACAGCCTCTGAATTTTTTGGTCGGGGAGGAGAGCGACTCGTTAACCTATCCGTATGGCCGTGGATGCCAGTGTACGCATTATTCGGACAGCCTCAGGCGTACAACTTAGTGTGGCTACTCTCGTTCGCCCTCAGCGGTTACGCTATGTATCTGCTCGCTCGATGGTGTATACGTGAATACGCCGTGCCAAGTGAGTCGATAGCGATCGAGACAGGGGCGATACTAGCAGGGCTGACCTATCAGCTGCTCCCCTTTCACGTGGCACACAGCTACGGACACTTTGGCGCCATGCAGTTGCAGTGGCTACCACTGTTGTTTTTGGTGCTCTTTTTGTGGCTGAAGCGGCCGACGACTTGGCGGACCATTGGTCTCGCTGCACTCATCACCGTTCAGACTTGGACAGAGCATCACTATGCACTGTGGTTCGCCATCGCGACTGCGATAATATTCTGGCTGCAGCGTGCGCAGATCAAGCGGCTGCGACATGTTGTGGCCACGCGCAAACAATTTCTGTTGCTGGTAGTACTACTCATATTCATTACGCTGCCCTCCATCACGCCCACCGTGCAGTTGGCGACTAGCGACACGACACTTACTTTAGGGGCCGAGCAGACAGTGCGCTTCTCGGCGGATGCGTTTGCCTACCTGGTGCCAGCGTCATTTCACTCACTCTGGGGTGGTTTCTTCAACACATTTTTTACCCATCGCTTCACCGGCAACGTAACGGAATCAACAGCCTACCTAGGGATCATCCCGCTGCTGTTGATAATCTTCTTTCACCACAAAGTGCCCGGGTCACAACTGAAGCTGTGGCTAACACTAGGTGTTACGTTCTGGCTGCTTAGTTTGGGTCCCCGCCTACACTTGCTCGGACTCGTTACACCGCTGCCGTTGCCATACGCGATAATCGACGGCTGGCCCATCTTCTCTGCGATTCGAGCAGTTGGTCGAGCTGGTATAGTCGTCGGTATGAGTCTCGCAGTACTGCTTGGCTGGGTTGTGGCTACGCAGGTCAAACGACAGAAGTTTGCTTACCTACTTGGTGTCTTATTGCTCGTTGAGTTCTTATTTCTGCCCATGCCACTCATTCCGGCAGTGCTCTCACCAGCGTACAGCGCCACGCGATCGCTCAGCGGCACCTCCGTTATCGAATTGCCAGCCGCCACCAACTACACCGCCGGCTCACGTGCACTGTATGCCACGCTAACGCACGGCAAAGCTGTCGTCGGTAATATTGCCCTGGAGCGCGCCTTGAGTGGTACAGCGCTCACTGAAGCACAATCATTGCCCTCCTTACGTCAACTACTGCACTTGCGCACGACACACATTAGACAAGATCGCAACGATTTCTTTGAGCAAGATCCAGTCGAAACCCTGCCGGATACGTTACGTTGGTTAGATGCTGGTGGCATTTTGGTACACACCGACTCGTTGTCTGTATTACAGCTGGCTACCGTACGAGATTTTCTTGAGGACGACCTTGGCCTCACGCCAGTCATGTACGATGATGCGTTGCTCTATGACACAGCGTCACTACTAGAGGGTGCGGTCACTGATGGCGTCTTCATGTCACGCGATGGTCGCTGGGAGAACGTCGGTTACGATGAGGAACGCGACAGTGTGTTTGCTGAACTAACTAGCGAGGCTAGTACGACACTGTATAACGTAACGACCAGACCACAGGCGGTGCGCCTCACCTTCACCATCCCTGATGAGTCACAAGGCAACATGTTAGTTACCGCAGCTAACGGAGCTACAGTCGCCGACGTGGCCGCCACCGCTGGCGAAACCGTCACTGTTACCTATCAACTACTACCGGGAAGTACCGAATTAACGTGGCGCAACAAGCTGACGCAAAAGGTTATTTTACAGAACCCAGTCCTGTCGGTTTCGAGCAATGAGGTCTCAGCGCGCTAATTACGAACCATGCGCATTCTGATATTTAATTTTGAGTATCCGCCACTTGGTGGGGGGGGAGGAGTAGCCACCAAGGACTTGGCGCAAGAGTTAGCCAAGGACAATGAGGTGCACGTGATTACCACGGCCCCCTCGAGGCAGCTAAAGGAGAGTCTGGGGGATGTGCCCATCGAAGAAGTCAGCGGCAACCTACATGTCCACCGCGTACCCGTGATTGGCCGTACCCAAGTGGCGGTCAGTAGCCTTATTTCGATGCTCACGTTCGTGCCAACGGCAGGGTGGTATGGCTGGCGTCTAACGACTCGCGTGCAGTTTGATGTCATAAACGCCCAGTTTGCGGTGCCATCAGGGCTGCCAGCTGCACTAGTAGCCCGCTTACGCAGTATTCCGTTTGTGCTCAGTTTTATTGGCGGTGACCTCTATGACCCAAGTAAGGGCGTCTCCCCACACCGACATCCAATTTTGCGTTGGCTTATTCGCCGCATAGCTGCGCAAGCGACCGTGGCTACCGCCATCTCGGAAGACACCAAACGACGCGCTAGAGAGTTGCATAGCGTTACTCTACCGATTGAAGTAACCCACATTGGACTGGTGCCACGAAAGTTCGGGACAGCATCGCGCGCGCAGCTCAAGCTACCAGAAGCCGCGCAACTGGCGGTCACGGTCGGGCGACTGATTCCGCGTAAGGGGTACCGCGAGCTGCTCGCAGCCTGGGCAGACGTACCGGAAGCTCACCTGGCCATTATAGGTGACGGCCCACTGCGCGATGAGCTGACCAGCTTGGCCGAGAGCCTGGGTATAACAGATCGAGTGCGGTTACTGGGGTATCAGTCAGAGGAGATCAAAGCGCAGGTGCTACGCGCTGCCGACTACTACGTATCAGCCGCTCAACACGAAGGTTTCGGTATTGTGTTCCTCGAGGCTATGGCGGCTGGCTTACCAATCGTAGCCACCAACAATGGTGGCCACACCGACTTCCTTACTACCCAACGCAACGCGCTATTAGTCCCACCGGGCAATAAAGAAGAGTTGGTGAAAGCGCTGGCTCGACTGACTGCCGATACCAATCTGCAGACGAGTATGGCGGCTGCAAATAAGGAAGATGTACGTGAGTTCTACGTGGACAAGACTTCTGCCCGATTTATGAATGTACTACGCGGCGCCATTGAACGCGGCTAATCCAAACGATATGCGTGTTGTAATCGAAGCTCGAGCCCTGGCACTACCTACTGGAGGTATCCGCAACTACGTGCGCGAGCTCGTGGCTGCACTTGAACGCTCAGCGCAGCAGGATGAGTTCGTGACCGTTGGTACAGATCGAAAACCGGGAATACTGCTGTCGTATTGGCTGAATGGTTCGCTACCCAAAGAAATCTCAGCTCTCAAACCCGATGTAGTGCATTTTACGAAGGCAGCGGTTCCAAAACACACGAGCTGGCCGACAGTGGTAACTATCTATGACGTTATCCCGCTGCTGTTCCCGCAGTCGCAGAAATTCGGCCGCGCTGGCTATTGGCACAAGGCACTGCGGCACGCAGCGTCGCGGAGCGATCACGTCATCACTATTTCCGAGGCCAGCAAACGAGATATTATTAGACATCTACAAGTCGACGCCGGCAAAGTCTCCGTGACTCCCTTGGCCGCTGATTCTACCCGCTTTAAGCCCCAAAGCGAGCCTGCGGCGAGTCCATACATACTGTTTGTCGGTACTCGCGAACCCCGCAAGAATATTTCTAGTCTACTGCGAGCATTTGCAACGATACAGGATGAAGTAACGCATGATCTCATTATCGCTGGACGTGTCCACTCAAACCCCCGGGATGAGCAGAAATTAGCCACCGATCTCGGCATTGCTGATCGCGTTGAGTGGCGAACTGATGTTTCAGACGGAGAGTTGCCTTCGCTGTACGCCCAGGCCAGCCTGTTTGTCCTACCCTCGATCTATGAAGGGTGGGGCTTTCCCGCCCAAGAGGCGATGACGTCGGGGACACCAGTGATTGTCAGTGATGGTGGGTCACTACCTGAGGTTGTTGGGGACGCAGGGATTGTCGTCAAGTTCAGCACTGCTGATCTCACCGAGCGCATGCGAGACGACTTGTTTGAACGAGAGCTTGGCTTACAAATGGTCCGTGTGCTGAGTGACGAGCAGCTGGCAAACGATCTGCGAATTAAGGGACTCGCGCAGGCAGCATCTTCTAGTTGGGACACCGTAGCGGCAGCAACAAAGCAGATATATAATTCGGTGCGGTAATACATCGCGACGAAATTTGCCCAACTGAACGTATAGTAATAACAGCATGCTAAAAGTCGCCTACATCACCAATAGTGGACCGAAATCAGGAGTGGGTGTTCGAGCTCTAGAGATCTTGAAACAGCTGAGAGCACTCGACGATGTAGCAGTAACAGTATTCCATCTGGACGGTGAGCGTGGTGTCGCCTTCCGCGGCGGCGAGGAGATTTTCCGCGTCGGTTCAATGCCCGGAATACTTGGCTCAAAAACTATTAATTGGATTCGGCTCGGTCGTAGGTTGAGCCGTTTTGTAGACGATTTCGACGTAGTACATGCTACGAATCAAACCTTAAGCTTCATCTCGACTAGCAAACCGCTGGTCGTAACAGTGCACGACATCATTGAGTTGCTTGAGCCACAGAGTGGCCTGAGCGGCTGGGCTGCCCGCTACTTATATTCCGGACTAGTTGGCGCCTCCCAACTGATCGCCGTGTCCCAATACACGGCCGATACAGTGACGCAGAAGCTAGGTGTACCAGTTGAGCGCATTGCTCTTTCCCCAAACGCGACTGGCACAGCGTTTGCGCCCATCCCCGAGTTTACAACGAGTTTGGGCTATCAAACGCTGCGTCAGGAATTACGACTCAAACCGGACGATCAGGTGGTTCTGTACGTTGGGTCAGATCATCCCCGCAAGAACGTGGTGACAGCGCTGAGCACGTTTGCTGCCGTGCAGCATGACATACCAAACACCGTGTTCGTAAAGGTTGGTCGGGCCGGATTGCTGGCGGGCCGGGAGGAAACACTGGCGGAAATTGATCGTCTTGGCATTCGCGATGCTGCGCGCGTGCTTGATGCCGTATCCACACAGCGACTCAATGAGCTCTACAATCTGGCAGACGTATTGCTCTACCCCTCCTTGTTCGAGGGTTTTGGATTACCCCCGCTGCAGGCAATGGCGGCAGGGACCGCCGTGGTGACCTCAAACGCAACGTCCCTGCCCGAAGTGGTCGGCGAGGCAGCGCGGGTCTGTGCACCAACGGACACGGACTGTCTCACCAAAGCTGTCGCAGAAATATTGGGTAACCCCCAGTTGCGATCTGACATGGCGCAGGCGGGCATTAAGCAGGCCGGGGGGTTTAGCTGGGAAACGTCAGCTAATATGGTACGCGCAGCATACGATCAAGTGCTATGAAACTTTTGTTCTTAAGTTCGTTATATCCGCCACATAGTAAGGGTGGCGGTGAAATTTCAACTCACTTAGTAGCTCGCGGACTCGTACAGCGCGGACATAGTGTCACGGTGATCACGGGTGCCGCCGGTAGCGAGCGTGGTGCGCGAACTCGCGAGCTCGATGGTGTGCATATCAAGGAAGTGTCCCTGCCGCTGACGGCCAAGCCGCTCTTTGAACGCCAGCATGCGCGGCGTATCGCCACCAGCTTAGCTGAGTTCATACCCGGCCTGGCGAAGTTCGATGTGGTTCATGCCCACGACTTCCGATCCGCCCTGGTACTCCACGAGCTCGTTCGGGCCGGCATCGTACCGCGAGCGAGCGCGACTGTTACAGCCCGCGACTATGCGCAAATATGTGGCTCCCCCAACAACTTGATGGCGGATGGACAGTCGTGCACTGACTGTGCCCGTCTGTCATGTATTGTCCGAAACCAGGCCGTGGTGGAAGCTTCCCTGCTGCGACGCCCTTTTCGTATCTGGCAGTACTGGTACAACATCGGCTATCGCCGCAAGGCATTTCTGTCATTTGCCTCACAGATATTTATTTCTAATGCGCAGCAACAGGAAATAGCTGCGATTCAAGATCTGAGCGCGCAGACTACAGACGTTATATATAATCCAGTTGCGCCAAACTATTTGAGTAAAAAAACGAACTCGGGATTCGGGCAGACCATTTTGTATACGGGTCGCGTTCAGCACTACAAGGGAGTGGGCCTGCTACTTGAGGCATTTCGCAAGCTACTGACAACGCACCCCGACATGCAATTGCGAATCGTGGGGGATGGCGACCAAAGGCAAGAGTATGAGGCGCTGGTAGCGCGGTGGGGGCTGCAGTATAAAATCAGGTTCACTAATCACGTAGCGTATGAACGATTAGTTGACCTGTATGACGAGGCCGCGATTGTGGTTGCTCCACACGTGTGGGTGGAGCCCTTCGGACGCACTGTGGTCGAGGCAATGGCTCGAGCACGCATCGTCGTCGTAGCTGATACGGGCGGGCCTGCTGAAGTGGTGACAAACGGCCAGACCGGGTATACGTTTCGGGCAGGCGATAGTGCCGACCTAGCCCACACTATGGGCCACGCCCTCGCATCCGGCGAACTTCGTCGCCGGGCGCTGCAACGTCAAGCGCGCACCTGGGTGACTGACAACATTTCTATGGACATGATCGCCTCACGCTACGAGGATTTTTACCGCCGAGCCGTTATTGGGAGCCGATGATATCCCCGGTCCGCCTCCGCCAGCAG
The DNA here is from genome assembly GCA_002686445.1 of bacterium. Lineage (GTDB taxonomy): Bacteria > Patescibacteriota > Andersenbacteria > UBA10190 > UBA10190. The sequence continues at coordinate 61,713 of NZCO01000007.1, forward strand.
GCGGGTGGCGGAGTCGCGGGAGTGGGAGGCTTTCGTAAATGTTGCGGCGGCGGCCGCCTCTCTGCCAACAAAACGACCCTGGTTCCATTCGCCTCGCAAATACCCCGTGGCAATATGCCTGCTGGCAGGCAGGGCCACGGGGTGGCGAATGGATCGTTTTATAAGTACGTAAGCGCTGCCTGCTCTACTTGCACGGTCGTGAGACCAAGCAGCGACTCATGTGTAGTTTGACCCAGATCTTGCTGCAGCTCGGTCGTATAGACAGCGCTACTACCCTCCGCTCGCAAGCTGACAGCCTCCTGACCTCTCGGGCCAGTTAACTGCTCATCAGTTGGCCCGAATAAACCAATTGTCGGCGTGCCGGTGGCTGCCGCTAAATGCATTAATCCTGAGTCATTCGCCACTACCGCAGCACACTGTTGCATAACGCCAGCGGTCGCCAACAACGACCCAGACACAGCTGATGCATGTCTGCCGATGCCTGCAACCAACCTATTTTTTAAATCACCTTCATCTGGTCCACCGAAAACCGCTACATGGGCGTTGTGTTTAGTCGTTAGGGTACGGCCCAGCTCAATAAACCGCTCGCGCGGCCAGCGCTTCCAGGCAAAATCGGGTGCTGAGCCAGCGTGGAGCCCTACCAAGCGACGGGAGGCGTCAATGCGCATGCCCGCAATCAGTTTTTCAGCCGCAGCCTTGTCTGCTGGCTCCAGTGGGGGAATCGAATACGGGCTATTGTGGTACGGCGAATCATCGATACCCAGCTCGCTCAGCAGCCGTAGGTTCTGCTCGATGTCATGCATGCCCTCTACTTCGGGAATCGCCCTTGTTAGCAAAAAAGAACTTTTGGGATTGCCTAGGTATGCATAGTGATGGCCAATGCGTTCATGTATGCCGGCCAAGAACATCTGGGCGGCGCCTTTCCACAACTGCCCGGGAGATAGCATGATGGCGAGATCAAAACGCCGCGAGATCAGGTTCCAAGTGTGTAGTCCCGTCAGCAGCACTGACCGTCGGATCGGGGCTTCAATAACCTTATCGACGTTCGGATCAGCTAAGGCGAGCGCCTTCGTGCCGCGCGGTGCCACCCACACTGTAATCTTCGCGCTGGGCCACTCCTCCTTGAGCGCCGCAATCGTCGGCGCCTGCATTAGGTAGTTACCAATGCCCGACAACGACAGAAATAGTATTTTTTGCGATTGGTCTGAATCCATACGAGATGTGCTCCTTAGCAGTATATCAGGAGTATCACTTAACCTAGCAGCTCATCGTAGAGCGATGTGATCTTGTCGATGCTCCCTTCCCAGCTAAAGTTCTCGCGCACACGTCGCTGCCCGGCCTGACCGAAGCGCTCGCGCAAGGAGCGGTCCTGAAGCAGCGTGATTAATTTGTCTGCTAGCTCCTTATTTTCTTCGAACAACAAGCCTACTTCTTGGTCCGGTGCCACATAAGGTACGGCTGACACGTTGCGAGCCACCACGGGTGTGCCGGCCGCCAGGCTTTCAGCTAGCACGATCCCAAATGCTTCGTATTGTGTAGGATGCACAAGGAGCGCGGCGTGCTGATAAGCTCCGACTAAGGCCATGTCGCTTAGTCTTCCGGCAAAGTGGACATGAGCAGTGACGCCTAGTGTCTCCGCGGCTGCCTCTAAATCGGACTGTATGCCAAAGTCCTCACCAACTAATACGAACTGCGCATCGGGCACGGCCTTAAGCACTTCAGGTAAAGCTCTGAACACCGCCTTAAGGCCCTTTCCCAGACTCAAACGACTAACGGACAGCATTACTGGTCCACGCCGGCTGATTTCCGCAAATGGATTGGGTTGAGCTGTTGTCAGCACGGCTTCGTCGACCCCGGGTGAAATGAGCTCAAATCGCTTAACCGGCAGACCAGAGCGCTCAATAAGCTCCTGCTCAAAGGGAGAAATCACAGCCACGACATCCGCGGCCGCGAAGGTGGCCCGGCCGATAGTATGTTTATACAGTTGCCACTGCCATTTACGGCGCAGCGCATTCTCATAGTAAATAGGATGGAAAATGAACGGGATGTCGTGCGATCGAGCGTAGCGCGCCGCAGCGTCCGCCGGTTGGTACCAAAAGCTGTGCCCGTGAACGACGTCGGGCTGATGGTGCCCGAGGTAATGGCTTAGGCCCTGCAGGCGTGGATATGAAATAAGTGGCGTGTCCTTGGCGCGCAGCCGCTGAACGTATGGTGGATCGTCCTGTAGGGCTTCCCGAGCGAGTTCTGAGATTGGTCGATGCGTGCGCATGGTGCTAGTCAGCACCCTAACATCTCGAAGAGACTGGTCCGTGGCATCAGGCGAGACACGACGGGTGCGCTGAGCTATCTCCTGAACATAACGCTCAACCCCGCCAGTGGCGGGCGGATAGCGTAAACACGTATGTACGATTCGCATGTTTTGATCCTAACGTATCGAAATGATAATGACACCTCGGTCTGCTGCCCGAGCCGGTGCGCTGACACTCTCACCCAACTTCGCCCTGCGGGCTTCGCAGGGTTATCCGTTTGCTCGATCTTCGTCGCTCCAGTACCTGGAGCAGACTCATATCGGCAAACGAAATAAAAAAACGGCTCATTTTTTTGGTTGAGCCGTTGTGCTACCGTGCGCTATAGCCAATCCACCAAGCCATGAATCCAAGTGCGCCGCCTACGCCTGCGGACATTGGCCAGCTCCACCAAGCGAGTAAATCCCCATGATTGTGCTCGTACAGGAAGTGGACCGCGCCAAAAATGGCGCCGAAGCCTACAATCGGAATCAATATCATGGCCAGGTTCCATACCATCGACTTGAGCAATGGCATCACCATGGGTGTAATACCTACGAGGAAGCCAGTGACCGTAGTTCCGACCGTGCAGTAGAGAACGTAATCGGGTTGCAAGTAAAGCCCCAGTGCGATTCCTACGGGTATGCCAATTATTCCAAGTAGCAGTGGCGTAAGAAGAGGTCTTAGAGCTCTTCTTTTTGCCTTGCGAACCCTCTTCGGTTCCAGTGTGGCATCGCTCATTTTTTGACTCCCTTCGAGGGGAACGAAATAGTTAAGGTACAGCCTGCACAGTATGCGACCTTAGGCTTAATTGTCAATAGTCAATTTTTGCGAGGTACTTACGTCCCATCTCAAACTCGTAGTAGCCAGAAAGGACACACCAGAGCCATCCCGCGGGCCCGTCAAGCAGGCCACGGCGGTAAATAAACAACTTCAGAAATTGCCGAACCGCCAACCAGAGCGGCATCAGGTACCCGGGGCGAATATGACGGCCAGAACGATGGTGGCCGGTGCGCGCTATTTCCTCTGCATCCAGGGTCGTATAACGGTGCATTTTGTCTAAATACGAGCGTATGGTCGGATGAGAGTGGTGCATCAGGGGCGCCTTTAGAACTGCTGAGTGCGTATCGCCCAAAGCAATCCGCTCTCCCATGTTGGTTTCAACTTGCTCGTGGACTTTGGCGTCGTTCCATTGCCCTGAGGCCCGCCGCATCAGCCGAGGGTTATGGCCGTACAGGTGCCACAGGGGGCGCCGCAGAAACACCGTTACGATGCGTAGCCAATAGAAGTCCTTATCTGGATTCGTCATGGCTTCAACAATCAGCTGCTGTAGCTCATCGGTCACTTCCTCATCCGCATCAATGAAGAGTAGCCACTCACCCTTAGCTTGCGCTCGCCCGAAGTTCTTCTGGGGGCCATAGCCCGGCCAGGGCCGAACAAACACGGTCGCGCCGGCATCACGTGCCAGCTGTGCTGTCTTGTCGGTACTCTCGGCATCAACCACTATTCGCTCATCAGCAAAGGCGACGCTGGTTAGGCAGCGTTCAATGTTATCCTCCTCGTTTCTGGTAATGACGATTGCTGAGAGCTGCATAAGACTTATGATATGACAGACTTGATAGTACGAACTGAAATGCCCACGCGCTTAATGAATCCGAGGTGTTTAACAAAATCGGTATAGGGTACGGCGTACGTTCCCTCAGACGTGTCGTCGATGACATGGTACGTCTCGATCAGCCAACGACCTCTAAGCTGTGCCCACAATACTCGTAGGTTTGCCTTAAACAGAGACCAATTACGGTTGGTGTAGTTTACCGTCTTAAGCCGCATCGCGTCCCTTGGGGGCACCGTCTCCATCCCAAAGTCTGTGGTGCGGCCAGCTTGATATATGGCCATAGCCGCGGTCACGACCGAATCATTGTACCCGCCTCCAGGGTATGCCAGCGTTGTGGCGGCCAGCTCTTGCGCAGGGCGAGCGAGCTCGTCGGCCAACTGGTCCGGAGATAGTGACCGCAGGTTGGCGTGTGAAATGCTGTGCGCGGCGAGCTCATGCCCTTGCTGCACGATCGATAACCAGTCTTGCGATGGCGTCACCGGCATGTTCTCGCTCGCTGCAACCCTCTCTGTATCAAGTGGAATCGCGAACACTCCCACCATGCCCATACTGTCCAACAGGGGCACGATTTTCTTGTAGACGTGGCGATACCCATCATCAAATGTCAGCGTCAGTATTCCGGGCATAGCCGATGTTTAAACGATCGCGCGTATCACGTCAAGTAGTCTCGTGCCGCAACTGCCGTCCGTATGCGTGATCATCTTCTGTAGCGTTCGCATACGCTCTGCCTTGTGCAGGGCTGGGTCGTCCAAGTACGCATTCACTGCCGTCACCAGCTCACGTGTGCTTTTAACGATACTGGTGCCACCCTCGTCGGTTATATACAGATAGTGCTGCTGGAAATCCCGATAGACCATTGAGCGACGCCATCCTAGCCAATCCCACGGCTTTCCATATTTGACGTTGATGACTGGCACATCAGCTGCCATAGACTCGATCGCCACTGTAGACGATTGGTTTACCAACACGCTGGTGTGCGTAAACAGAGCAATGAGCATATACGTCTCTTCGTCTGTCGGGACGTATTTAAAGTCAGGGTGCAGAGCTGTGTCCCGCCGCCCAAAGGAGTAGCGCACGCGTGCACCGAAAGATTCATAGACTCGATGCTTCGCAATATCCCCACCCGGATGTACGGATGCATAGAGTTCAACGGGGCCAGACAATTTGTTGCCATCGCGCGCCTGGGCCAGGGCCTCAATGACGTAGGTAAATGGATAGAGTTCGGTGGTGGCACAGTGAATGAGGCAGGACTCCTTGCCGTCTAGTTCAAGATACTTCCCTAAGTCGTTGCGAGACGGGATGCGATCGTGGTGGGCGAAGTAATCAAAACGAGGCGGGCCCGTTATGGTAATCATCTCATCGGTAACTCCAGGAACTACTGCCAGCAAGTGTTCCTTGTTCATGGTATTCCAAACCGCATAGTGGTCTGGCAGCTCATAGTCACCGCCTCCCGCCTTGCTGCTGCCACTGTGTCCCTTGCTAAACAATCGCTCCATCTTAAAGACGTTATCCCAGCTGGCGACGAACGTAAGAGTCGGGATATCGAGCTGCTTGGCAGCACGTAAGATGCGCGTATCGAGCACGTCCAAGCCTACGGTGGGCGTAACGACAACGTCGGGCTTTAGCTGCTCAAGTAACGCTCGGTGGCCAGATTCATCTTGCGGATTAGTATGCCAGGAGAACTTGTCGCCAAAGGACGGAAACAGTTCCTTGTGCCAGGGAGCGGCTGGCGTCACGACCTGGACTGCATCAATATCGGTCGCAGCTTCAAGCTGTTCGCGTAGCGGCAGCAATATCTCCCGGGCGTTATACCCGGATGGTGTTGAAATAAGTACGCGAAAGGCCATATAGGGCATAATGCGGCATAATCGAGCTATTGACAAATGCCAGCCAAGACTCCATAATTCTGCCAGTTCAGTTTGTTCGTTTCAGTAACAACTATGATGGCAAGAAACTGTTTTAGGAGGACAGGACATGAAGACGGGGATAGATTGGCTCGAAGAGCTACTGCAGCGAGTTGGCGATGTGACCACTGTCACATGAGAGGAGCCCTTTAGGGCGATGAATGCAGAAAGTGGCGAAGTCATGTTAGGAACGCTTACGCCCGATATGTGCGCTCTACATGAGGCGGGAAATAGTCTACGCAAGGCTCACAATGACTTGGTCGACCAGTTACCAGGTCGCGACGGCGAACCAGTGGGACGTGCTAGCGTCGTTCCGGTAACCCGACAGCAGCTTGACCAGCTGAAGCGTCGTCACGCAATTGTCGGTGACTTGTTCTGGGATGCCGTGCGAAGCGAGTACAGTCCCGACAACGACGCTGTGTCGATCGAGCTCCGAGCAGGCGGTGTGGTTGTCTCTGTTCCCAAACCAGAGCAAGAGGGATGCGGCGACCCAAGCTGTCTGGCCTGTAGACTTGGTGCGAGCAGGGGTGCGATGGACGTCGGCACGATTATGAGAAGGCTCATGCTGCGACAGATGCTAGGTGGCGGCGGTGGCATGGGCTTTCCATCCGCGATGTTCGGCGGCGCAGGTCCCCGGGGCTTCGGTGTCGACGAATTTCCGGTGGACGGGGTTGACGAACTCGATGGGGGTATGTTGGTTATTGAAATAGGACCAGGACCATCACCCTTCGGCGATCTCTCGCCCGCCGATTTGATGAGGCTCGATATGAGCGAGTCTGGTGGCGACGATGAATTGCCCTTCGACCGACTTCGCCGAGAATTGAACGCCGATGCAACCGGTGCGCCCTCCGAGGGCCCCACTAGTGACGGCGACTCAGCCGCTCCTTAGTTCCAACAAAATCATACACTCTGCACAACGTGTGCAGAGTTTTTTTATTTACCCATTAGGCGTAGTCGCCAAACGAGCACAATTGCCTCTTTAATTATTTTAGTCGTCATCTTTGATTGCCCTTCGCGACGCTCCGTAAATACGATTGGTATTTCCTTCACCTGATAGCCTTGCTTCCAGGCCCGATAGTTATTCACTATTTGAAAACCGTATCCATCAGCATCGCTCGTTTCTATGTGTATACCTCGCAGCGTGTCGGCGCGCCAAGCCTTAAAGCCGCCGGTCGAGTCAGAAAGGGGTAAGCCGGTGATGATTCTGGCGTACAGGTTACCGCCAATGCTGATTAACAACCGCTTCAATGGCCAGTTCACTACGCTGATGCCTTGGCTGTACCGAGAGCCAACGACAAGATCGTTTTCTTGAAGCTCGCCTAGTAGGCGCGAGACATCCTTAGGGCTGTGTGAGAAATCAGCATCCATTTGCACTATCGCATCAGCACCGTGCTCCAAGGCGTAGGTAAACCCGTGCACGTACGCTTTGCCTAAGCCCGCCTTGTTGTCTCTAACCACCAGCTGCACGGAAGGGAACTGTGACTCCAGGCCGCGGACAGCGTCGGCAGTCCCATCGGGAGAATTATCGTCGACTATAAGCACGGTCAGGTTGTCTATGCCTAATCCATACAGCTGTGTAATCAGTTGTGCGATGTTTTCTATCTCGTTATAGGTAGGCACCACTACCCATGGGCTATGGCTGGTGAACGGTTCTGCCGGCTTTCGGGCTGTCTTCATATGAGGTTTACAGTATTAGTGATACGAGCAGTGTAAATTAAGTTGTCGGCATCATGTCAGCTACGACCGACATGATTTCATCAACCGTCAGCACAGCGAGACCACCCTTCTTGGACTGGTCGCCAGGTGCGGTCCAGTTTTCGTAGCCTTGCTCTCGTGTCTCTGCAGCAGTCAGCACAGTCGGCGGCTCTGGGCTTTTAAGCATCGTTTGCGGCGTCGCAGGCGGGCCGATGATTGTACGGTGACGCTTCACAGGATCATCAATATATTCGTTTAAGAAATATGCTGGGGCTGTCCGGTGTAGGGACATGTCGGCATAGAGTGTGATAGTTGGTAAGCCTACGGCAGCGGCAAAGTGCAATGGGCCCGACAGTACGCCAATGCCAATGTCACACAGCTCCAAGGTTGCGATATTTTCACGCAATGTTAATGGCCGACCTTCATACTCTGGTATGTGAGCCCCACCGAACCATCGGGGAGCTGCGCCATATACTTCTGTAATGTATTGCTCAAGCGCTGCTATCTTGGCGGGGTCCCAGCCGCGCGTGGTCGTGCCAGCCAGACCTTCAAGCAAAACGATTCTTGGTCGTGGGACATCGCGCATTACCGCCGCTGCTACTTCTCGATCTTCGTCTGTTAAGTATAGCCGGTAGTTTGAAAAATCCTCATCAGGCAAGCCAACGGCTTCATACATTTTTTGTATCGGATCATCATCGTGGCCGATACCAAAATCTAGCTCGAAGACCTTATCGTATTCGCCCAACTCCTTTACGCTGGCGTAATGCTCGGCGCTCCAAGTAGGGAAGTGTTTGCCTTCTTCAACACAAATATCGCCAGTTAGCGACGTCTTAGTGTCATGCCAGTGCACGAGCTGGTCGACGTTTGGGTCAGTCATCATCAGGCTAATACAGAAGCCACCTTGATTACGCTCACCCCAACGCTCGTACTTGGGCCCGAGCACCAACCGGCGCTGCGTTTGCTTATACCCCCAGGCAGTCACCAAGGTAATGTTGCAGCCGGGGTAGTGGCGCTTCAGGGATTCCAATACGGGCGGAATAAAAAAGACGTGGTCACCCATGTTGCCGATATGTCTAACTAAAAATCGTGGTGCATTACTGGTCATTGCCCTTAGGGTATGAGGTATTGGCGCAAAAAAAAAGCGCTGAAACATGAGACCCGTTCCAAGGAGGCAGTGAAGCTCCGAAATCTCATGTTTCAGCATTGTGGTATTAGGTAACCATCCTCGAAATACACCCACTGCGAATCGAACCTAAGCCTCCCGATTCATAGTCGGTCGTGCAGACCGCCACACCCTGGGTGCGTTGCGAGGGCAACAAGATACCTAGTTTCGCCTTAAGAGGCGACAAGCGACGGACGGGATTCGAACCCGTGATCTCCGGCATGGCAAGCCAGTGTCCACTCCGCTGGACCGCCGTCGCAAACGGTACGTGAGTTCCTTACTCACGTACCAACGAAGAAGTGCGTAGCTCAGTTTTATTACGTATTGCCAACGCTGTTGCTTCTGTGGGAATCCATCCCAAGGGGGCCGCCTAGGAATCGAACCTAAACCTCATGATTAAGAGTCATGCGCTCTGCCGTTGAGCTAACAGCCCAGGACTTGATTACCTAATACCTAAAACGAACACCCAAGCAGAGTAGTGCCCGCGCGAAATACTGTCAATCCGTCTGCCGCTGTTTCTTCACCAGCAGCTGTAAGCGAGCCGCTGATTCAGCATAATCGTACATTTTGAGACGATCTTGGGCTGTCTGAACGACCCCTTGGTAGTACTCATGGTTAGACAGGAGCCTAATCCCCTTAGCAATGATGGCGTCTGTGCTGGTGCCGGAGTCTGAGCGCAGCTGTGGGAAGAGATCCCTCGTCCCGTCAGAATTACCCCCCAAACTGGGTGTACCCACTGCCGCACAGTCTGTTTGCACCCGCCCACGCGTTAGCGTGTAGTCCGTGTTAACTACCAACGCCGTCTCCGCCAGTGTCTTAAGGTGATCGCGCCACAGCTCAAAAGGGAGCACGTCATAGCGAGCACCCTGTAGTTCACTGTAGTCATACTCATAAGCGTCGACTTTGGGCAGGCGAATCAAGTAGCCCGGGAACTTCTTTTGTAGCTCACGAGCTACGATCTGTCCTTGTTTGATGTTATCTCGTTGCGTAACACCGGCTACTAGTATCTCTGTATGTTTCTTCTCCAGTGGCAAAAACTGTTTACCAGCGAACGCAGCGGGATATGGCTGTGGTAAATACACGACGGGTGTTTGTGCTAAATCTTCGTACCAGCCGACGGTCTCGCGCACCACGCTAATAAAAACATCGCAAGCCAATATGAAGTCACGCAAGCCCGTCTCTACCTCGGGAGTCTTCTCGATAGCGATTTGAAGCTGGCCGTACGGCTGCGTTGGAACGCCGATGACAAATGGGGGGTCCGGTTGCGTCCGCAATTTTTGCATCACCGAAATGATTTCCTGGGTGTTGCTCAACTGATGCACAATCATCAGCACGTCGAATTTTGCTAGATATTCGATATCGAACGATGGCCACGACCCCGTTAACCGCTTTACCGCCTTACGATAAAACTGCTTCGACTTGCTGACCCTATTCGTCGGACCTAAGATCAGGCCGGTTAAGGGCACGTGCTCACCACCCAAGGCAGACACATAACAACCGAAACTAGTGGGATCGATTTCCGTCTGCGGGTCAGCCAGGTAGTTAGGCGTTTCCTTGGTATGACGCCAAACATCTCCCGATTTGGAAGAATATTCGAGAACAGCGAACTTCATTAAGTAATAGTACCGCGTAATTCCGCATCAGTAATGGGCTTTCCTGCATTGCGTAGAGGCCTCCCGCGCTACTACGATCACATTAACCTAGTACCTTACACGCAACGGAAACGCTGTTATGAACAAATATAGCTTTGCCGGCCTGCTCTTTGCCGTATCCCTCTGGCATACCTTCTCAATCGATCCATCCCATGTAATGACGATGTTTTTGGGCACAGTCTGGGGATTTATCGCCTGTCACGCTGTCTACGAACAGGAAATCTATTCCTGCGCGTTAGCACAAAAACGGCTGCCACCTAGCGATGATAGCCCCTCCGAATTACCGCATAGCTAACTGACACCCGTTGTCAGTTTGTTTATGCGCGGCGTTTCTTGGTGAAGCGGGCTTGGACAATTGAGAGGACGTCGTTGACTTCAGGTATGCGCCACAGGTAAGCGCCACCAAAGAAGACAATGATACCTAGCACCGTAGGTACTAGTAGCTGCACCAGTAAACCAGAACTAGCGGTAGAAGTGATTTGTTCAAGATAGCTACGCGAAAACTCCACAGTATAACCAAGCGCTATGGCCAACACCAGCACCTTGGCATAGGTGACATGCCACAGAATACGACGCAGGTTTGGAATGAAACGTAACAGGAAGAGGAAGTAGAGTAGTGAAATAGCGATGGGCACTAGTGATCCACCTAGCGCCAATCCCGCGTGCCCCATGATGGGAACCAGTATCACAAACAAACCGATAGCGACGGCTTGCGACGCAATACTCACAGCCACTGCGGCGCGGGTCTTCTTCAATGCCAAGACCGCGTGCCCAAGCACGGAGCTAATGCCATTAACAGTCAGACCAACAACCATGAAGAGCAATGCGATGGCAGTTGCAGCGGTGTCCGCCGGGGTAAACGAGCCACGTTCAAATATGAGTCGAATCAGCGGCTGGCGCAGGAGCGCCACACCGATTAATAGCGGGATGGTTACCACCATGATTAGGCGAATAGCGCCGGCAACCGTTTCTTGCATGCCCCGGTAGTCTCGCTTGCCCGCCTTTTCCGCCAGCAGCGGATAAATAACGGTGGTAACGGCGTTCAGGAACATGATGACCAATAACTGGTAGATCTTTTCCGAGAACTTAAGTGCCGACAGGCTTCCCGCCGAAAGGTCGGACACGAGGATGCGATACACGATGCCAGCGGCCTGGGTCATTAGGACGGAAAAAATAAAGGGATAAACGAGATACAGGAGCTGACGAAAATCAGCATTGCCAGGGGCGAACACGAATCGATACGAGAAGCCGAGACGAAGCAGGGTGGCGCCGACTAAGAGCAGCTGAATCGCCGCGCCGATAACCACTCCCACGGCTAATGAATAGATGCCGAGCTGGCTGACCAGCACGATGATGGAAAGTGCCGCAACCAGTGGAGCCACGATCCTTAATAGTGCCGGCGCTAAGAAGTGCTTGAGCGCATGCAGCATGGACGTAACTAAATCAACCAAAAAGAGTAGTAAGAATGACGGCAGCAGCACCCGTAGCAGTGAGACAGTCAGTGCCGTTGTGCCCTCATCAAACCCCGGAGCTATGAAGCCGATGAACGGCTCGGCCAGGAACCAGAGCAGTAGCAGGGCCACCACAAACACTGCACCAGCAATGTGGATGACGTTTAAGCCCAGCTGCCAGGCCACCTCGCGTTTGCCTTGCGCTAAGCGCTCAACAAACAGCGGAATGAACACTGAAGCTATGGATCCGCCGAGTAGCAGCTTAGTGAGTAGGTCAGACGTTGATTGCGCCATGAAGTAGGCGTCCGTCTCCGCCGAAGCCCCAAAGTGGAAAGCAACCAGCAGCTGCAACCCAAAGCCCGCGATGGCGCCGCCCAGTGCACTAATACTAATAATGCTGGCGGAAGAAAGGATGCTACGGGATTCAGTCATGAGTGCGTTGCAATAATGGCAGTATAGCCAGGCCGGCCCCGACAAAGAACGTTACAGTGGCGGTCGCATAGGAGAACACGGCGGGGTGGAACCAACGCAGCACAATCATTAAGCTGGCAGCCACAAGCAGCGACAGGCCGGTGCCGGTAATAAGTAAGCGAGCGTGGAGGGTAAAGCGAGCCATAGCTAGAGTGGCCGTTCGCGCGTAACAATACTGGCTAGGTAGCCCAGTGTCTCGAGTGGATTGGGAGCTACATTACTAACGGAAATATCGAGCCGCGTCAGTTCCCAGAACGTTGGCTGGTCGATCAGCGTAGCAGGGTCGACAGGCCTCGTAGTGCTGGCGAACAGCATGATATCCAACGAGCGATCGGCGTCCTGTAACTTGTCGCTCAGGGGGATGCTCAGCTGGCGTGTCGTGACCGTATCGGTCAGGTCACCGGCAACTCGATCATACACCGGAATCACGTCATAGCTCAGCCAAAAGGAACTGCGCCGGATACCCAGTGAGAGTCTTTGCACGTCATGGGGAATAAACGATATCGTCACGTCTGCCGTTTTACCCAACACGGGCTCCACTAATTGCAGATCTGTGTGCGCCAACGACTCATATATTTGAGCTCGCCCGTCCTCGACAGGGTAATCGATCCCATAAATGGATTCGATAGCCGACAAGTCTCGCGGCCCCTCATTAAGTAGCGACACTCCAAACAAGAGGGCGGCAACCAACACACCACCTATAGCAACCCGCAATATATAATGTGGCGACTCCATCGCTAGGGTTTAAGCCAATTAAGGCGAGGATGCATGCTGGCCAGCCGGGTCCGATCCACGTCACGAATTTCGCGCAAGAACCATAGTGCCGTCAGGTAGATCACGCCTACCACTAGGTATTGCGGTATGAGCGTCAGCGGTGTGGCGATCCAGAAGTAGGTAAGACCGACCGCAATCGCGCTAGCCACAATCGCATTAACGGCGCTCCGCCAGGGAACAGGAATACGAAACGTGCGGAAGGTATACGTAGCCAGGATAGCCAAACCGATCAATCCGGTGATGGTGGTTTGCCAAGCGGCACCAATCAGTCCGTAGGTCGGGATTAAGTACCAACCCAGTCCCGCGCTGACAATAACCAGACCGACAGTGATACCGAGGCTCACCAGCGCACGGTTGGCACCGGCGGCGATGTTGGCTAGGAGTAGATAAAACGACAGGCTGCCCAGGCCGATCATCAAGACGGACAGTACTGGCGCAGCGGCAGTGTACTGCGTTGAGAAGAATAAGTGGATTAACGGCTTGCTGGTTGCGGCGGCCAACGCGACGCTCGGCACGATCAGTAGGATCAAGTAGCGGATAGTCTGCGCGATAAACGTGACAGCCTCGTCCGCCGAAGCTCCTGGCTTGGTCAAACGCGCCACACTGGGCAAGAGAATAAAGCCAAGTGCTTGCAGCAGCATGTAGGGAATTCGCGACAGGGTAACACCAGCGTTGTAGTAGCCCGCCTGCACATTGTCCCCCAGCAGCGCCTTAACCATAAACAGGTCCAAGCTGATTAAGATTTGCAGACCAACCAAGATCAAGACATACACGCCCGCGAACTTAAGAAACGCAGTGCGCGGCAGGCGCTTTTCCTTGCGACCCCCTAGGCCGCGGCTCCACCACCAGCCAATAATGGCGGCGGCGATGCCACCAATTAGGAACCCAGCAAACGCTCCGAAGACACCAAAGACATATATCAGAGACAGGGCGCCGGCCGCCTTAATCACCGCATACAATGTCGTGACAGCGGCCTGTCGATTGAACATGTGCATGCCGCTGAAGAATTGTTGATAGATGGGATAGGCAGCCTGCGAAAAGATTACTATCGCGGAAAAGGCTATCAGGCTAGCTAGCATCGGGTCACCCAATAGGCCGGCCAAGATGGGACTACCTAAGCCCATTATAAGTGCCACGACCAGCGCGATCAGTAACTGCAACCGAGCGCCTTGCCGCAGGATACTGTGGCCGTGTTCCTCATCGCGGGCAACATACCGTGCGATAGCCACTGGTACACCGAGCGTCAGAAACAACCCGAAGATACTTTGCAGAGACAAGACAACACCATAGACACCGTAGGGTCCGGGCCCAAGCAGACGTCCGATCCAGAGGTGTGTCAGATACCCCAAGATAAGGACGGAACCCTGAGCGCCCATAACGGCGACCGCTCCAGTTAAGCGTGATTGTGGTTTGGTAGCGGTCATGGAATACGAGCGAGACCTAAGGCGATTAGGTTGATGTCCACCACAGTACCATTTGGATTGACCAGCGTCAGTGTGATAAAGCCACGGTCATCAATCGGTACTTGACGGGGCTCTAAACGCAAGAGTTCGCGACTGACTAGGGGATGCAGTGTCCCTAGAGCATCGCGCACAAATAACCCGGTGGGGCTGCCGACAATATCAACCAGGAGTTCTACGGCAGTGTCAGGCTTGTCGGTGCCTTCTCTATCCCACAGAGCTGTCAGGTAATCGCCGATGTTGAACTTAAGAGGCGTCTGTGCAGCGGACAGAGATCGAACCGAGCAACCAGCGACCGCATGTGGCGCGCTCACCAAAGCGCCTTGGAGACTTACCGGCAAGTGGAGGAATGTGTCTTCAGTATCGCCGATGTCGTTAGCGATAGTAGAGGTTCGTAACAACCAGGTCTTCTGTTGCGGGGACAAGCGGTTGCTGCACGTGTCCTCGGCCTGGCGGTGAGCAAGGAGGGCGATGTCGCCTCGCTCATAGGCGACTGCGAGCCCTGGGTTATTGGCAAACTGCGCGCCGCTACTGCCGTCTATACCAGTGACGTAGGTGATCCCGTGCTTGGCCATGAGGTCGAGCGCCAGATCCAGGCCACCGAGGGAAAATATCTTTTCGTAATCAAGCTGATTGAGATACAGATTGTACCGCAGTGCAGATTGCCGAGCCTCCTCCATTTGGCGAGCCAAGTCACTAGCGATCCGTGTATACATGGGGTGCCCACTTAATACGAGCCAGGAGCTCGAGCGCCGATTGTAATCATCTACTAGAACCGCTCCGGATGGAGCCTTGGAGAGATCGTCGATTAGCGTCATTTGCTCCTGGGTCAGTGTCGAGTTAGTCCGAACGGTGTGCGACAGTTGCCACGCTCGAGCGGACGTCGCCGACGTACCCACGACGACTAGCACAATAAGCAGCGTGCGTAACCAGCGCTGTCTGCCAACGCTGGCCCCGCTACGTATCAAGCGATCCAGCGTAAGCAGAAACGCGGCTCCCATGATCGACAACGGCACGGCACTGTAGAACAGCGCACGGACTGGTGGAATATCGATGCCCAGGCGCGGGCCCTGTGATAGGGCCAGTAATATGACGGTCGACAACGTAAACGCCGCGCGCGCGTAGCGGTCTTTGAGGTCAACCCGCAAGCGCCTCAGCAGATACAACAGACCACCAAGTCCTAAGGCTAGCCAGGCAATTCCCATCAGACGCGGATAGGCGATAAGGTCAGGCGTCAGCGGCAACAAGTGAGGATCGAGGGTAAAGAAATGTGCAACCTTGCGGTGCAGGCCGAGCATGCTGCCACCCACGACTCCGACGATAACCACTGCGAACATACTTATGGCCACCCGGCGAGAGATGCGCGCCTGCTTGCGCCACAGCTCACGCACTGCCAACAAGACGACAGGTAGCAACACAAACGCGGCCAGAAATGCAGAAAACTGGTGACTGAACAGCAGAGCCGCCAATAGCACGAGTAACAAGCCACCATGCACCCGACCCACATGCCCGTCACGCTGCCACGCGTCTAACAACAGGAGGCAGACCAACAGCGCTCCGAACAGGAGGAACTCGCCGACCAGGTTTTGCCAGTGGTAGCCCGGTTCACGAATGTAGCGCAAGAACCGAAGCTGCGTCAGTAAAAGCAGGGCTGTGAGCATCACCAGTGGTAAGCGCGGCAGGACGGGAAAGATAGTGCGGGCTATGGCCGCAGCCACGACTACCACACCCACCGCCATGGCGACTGCCAATAGGCCGACAGCAGTTAGTGGGTCTGGCGCCAGCCTCATTGCTAAGGCGGTGTAGGAATGCAGTGCCGGCGTGAAGAAGTCTACGGGGTCGCGATTTAAGAGGGCGGGAGATAGGCCATAGTCTGGAGCGGTGTTGTTCTCAATAATGGAGAGTCCCCACAAAATACTCTTCTGACTGTCGCCAGTCGGCAGGCCATCATGAAATAGTAGGAAAGGAATGCTAAAGACCGCAAATAAGAGCAGCGCCACAGCTGCCATAACCAGCCACTGCTGATGTTTGGCATGGCGAGACAAGCCCCGACTTACCAACGGCCGCAAGACGATAATGGTTGCGGCAAAGGCTAGTAGCCAAATGACTACGACGGGTATGCCAAGCCAGCTCGCCAGCAGTGTCCCCAATAACAGGAGACCGGTACTCCACAGCCCGCCGAGTGCCGCGGCTACAACGAGTGGTTGCTTGGCGTGACGCCAGACGATCGCCGCTCCCGGCAGGAAGAACAACGTTAGGGGAATGACCACCGTCATGATGGTCGACAGCGGCGACATCATATCGTAATTGTATCTAGATATGTCTGCGCCAGTTCTTCCCAGGTGAATTGACGTGCGTGTGCTCGCAGCGAATCACTGGCGGCGGCAGTCAGGGGGTTGCTCAGCAGATCAGCAATTTTTGCGGCATAGTCGTCAGCCAATTCAGGTGTAGCAAAAAAACGTTCGTGCAGGTCTTGCGGAAGTAGCTGTGGTCGAATACCAACATCGCTGGTAACCACCGGTAGTCCAAGCACCGTCGCTAAAGCCACGCGGTAACTACTTTTCGCGCGCACTTCTATGCTGCTGTCGATCGGGTCGAGGATAATGGTCTTGTCCGTGAGCAGTTCGTTTACGGTGTCAGGCGTAAAGCGCCCTGTCCACGCAACGGCGTCAGTGAGACCGAGTGTCGCGAAGGATTCCTTAAGCGCATCCACATCGTCGCCGTCGCCGGCAATGGTCATCTTGCAAGTCGGATGCTTCTGCCGCACGGCGGCGAGCATGTCGGGTAACAAGTCGACACGATGACCAGACCCAATGGAAACGCTCCCGATATATAGCAGCTCACCGGCAGAGTCTCCGGTGGCGACCGTCGTGTTGCTGACCGTTAATCCGGTTGGTACTAGTGTCACTGGTCGGCGATCACGAGTCAGCTGCCTAAAGTGGTCAACGAGAAAAGGTGAGGCTGCGACAATAGTGTCGCTGAGGCGGGCGGCGGTACGTTCAGACCAGTGGATAGCGGCTCGTTGGACCATCGAGCTGAGTTGATTGGCCGTGAGCTCAAAATCATCGGTATCAAGAACGATATACGCCTGACCGCCAAGGAGTTTCCATATGTATACGCCGAGCACATTACTGGGGAGCGGTTTTACTATCACGACGACGTCAGGTGCCAAGCGGCGTAGTTCCCCACGCGTGCGCCAAGCGGCCATAAGCATATTCATGATAAGGCCGAGTCCCTTGAGCCTAATTTTGCCAGCCGGTGATCGCACAAACGGTTCGGGACCAATACTGTGCTCGTGCATCCCTGACGTAGCTTCATCGCTTACATCGCCCACAAGCAACACATGCGTGTCATGGCCCGCTGACGCAAATTCAGCCGCTAGCGGCCTAATGCGACCAATTATAGTAGAGCCGCGACTGCTCAACGGAGTGGCAAATACGAACTTCATAGCTTCTTAATGAAGTATGACATATACCCTATCTAGATGTGGTGATGCAAGACGCTTTTTTTATGGGTGCACCCGGGATGTCATGTAGTAGCTCAACATCACTTTATCAGCACCAATGCGACTTCTTTGCAGGGCCCCGACCACAAAATGGGTACCGAACAGCTGGCGAATATCATCATCGGTGAAATAGGTGTACCAGCGCTGGTCCCCATACTTCTCGGCGTCTTGTTCGCGTGGCCCTTCGCCCTCTCCTTCCCAAACGGTCAGCCCCAACACTCCGCCAGGCTCTAAATAGTCGCACAGCGACGCCACCACCCCGGGAATATACTGGCGGGGGACATGTAGTAGGGACGCATGCATCCAAATGCCAGCAAAGCGGCGGTCGCCCAAGTCTAGGTTTTCAATATCGCCGACCACAGCCTCAAGTCCTTGCTCCTCACACTTGGTGACCATCTCTGGCGAGAGATCAACGCATAACACTTCGCAGCCCTGCCCACGCATATACGCCGCGTAGTGACCGGGGCCACTGCCGAGGTCTAGTACGCTGACTCCACCCGGCAACAATTTAACAAATCCATCGAGCAGCCCCTGAGAGTGCTCGGAAAAATGCTGCGCGAAATGCTCTTCGAATTCGTCCGTGTGTTTATCATAAACCGCGCGCATCGCGTCGCGACGGTCTTCTCCCAAGCCCTTAGGTGGCTTTGCCATTCTCCTTAAGCTGCACGAACGCTCTCTCCACTGCTCGTATCTGATCAGGGAAGAATGGGGAGCCCGTATCCTTCTCGAGCGCTAGCAGTTCCGCTTGGGTTATCCACTTATATTCCTCATGCTCGTCACTTAACTTCACTTCAAGGGAATCAAGTGTAACGGGATAGCACAGCACCACTACTTCACGCCGGGCTTCTTTGTGCCAGTCGACGCGCGCGTCAATCAACTCACCAATTTTCACTACCGTATTACCCAGGAGCTCCTCCTCAACTTCTCGCTTCAGGCCTTCTTCAAGCGACTCTCCCTTTTCCAATCTGCCGCCGGGTAAATCCCAAAAGGTCTCGCCCGTATGTAATCGTCCCAGTAGCACTAACACCCGATCGCCATCAACGGCAATTCCTTTGGCTGAAACTTGAAACTCATGCGGCATATATAGTTAGTTACTTCTTAAGCGACCGGATTAGCGGCCAGATTTTGAGGGCGGTCTTCAGCAACGTTACCGTATCGAGCTTACTGCCGTCCATACTCCGCCACTTGATGGGGAAGTTAACTGTTCGGTATTGTCGGCGAACTGCCTTGTAGGCAATTTCAGTATCAAATAACCAGCGCTCCTCTTGTAGTTCGGCAAACAGGTCCTGTGCCACTGAGCGCCGATACCCTTTGAATCCGCACATGGTATCAACGTCACCCAGACCGAAGTAACCCATGTAGGTGCGATACACAAATCCGGACAAGCGTCGCAGGGCAGAATTGCGTTCCGTGTCTGCCCCCGGCATCCAACGATTGCCAACGCCAATGTCGGCTCCGTCTAATGCTGTTAACATCTTGGGCAGCTCGTCGATTGCAGTGGCTCCATCAGCATCCATGAACACCACTATGTCGGATGTCGCAGCCATCACCCCGGTACGCACCGCCGCTCCTTTCCCCTTATTCCGCGCATGCTTAATGACTCGCATGATTGGTAACCCGGCGCCAACTTGCTCTGCCGCCGCTACTGTCTTATCAGTACTACCATCATCAACTACCAACACTTCGGTGATGCTGGCAGGACTCTTGGCATAATAGGTAGCAATCGATTGCAAAAAGGTGGGCAAGCGGCCTGCCTCGTTATAGGCGGGAATTACTAGAGAAACGGTAGTCATAGGAATATTTATATACGCTAATGCATTGTAGCGCGTCTGAATAGTGTCTATCAGGTGCCATTTGCGTAAAGCGCCGTGCTGCTGTCATTCTAGTAGAGTGATACTCGCACTCCTCGTAACTATCATTGCTGGCCTGATGACTTCAGGTATTTTGCTTACGCACCGCCGCTTGGTAACTTTTTTGGCTACCGGACTAACGATGGCTGGTGGATGGTGGCTGCTATTGTCCCTACTGGCGCGAACACTGGGCACCGGTACGGCACAGCCGACGATCATGTTGGTCGCGTCCGTGATCCTGCTAGTCGTCTGGGGCGTCCAGTGGCGTTCCTTTAAAGCCCCCGGTTGGCACACACCGCTGAACTTGAATGAGGAGCTAGTCCCACTGGTGGCGACGGCACTCGTATTGCTCGGCGCAGTACCGGTCCTCCTATTCAATGGGTGGCAGGGCGACCAATTTGTGATGCACGGCTTTTATCACGGTGATACAACGACCTTCGCTTCCCTCACCCAGCGCTCACTCCTATCCGAGCAGCTGGTGAGCGAAAATGTGTTCGCCGGAAATGGTCCGCTAGAATATCCGACACTGCTCCACGCCGGTATAGGTGACGCTATTCGGTCGAGCGGGGGCAGCTCAGTACTGGCGATGCTGCCCTGGCTAACCATTATCGGTATTCTCGTCTCCATTCCCACGTTGTGGTTGCTGTGGGACTTGCTGGTGCCCGCCTACACTAAAGGAAAGAAGTGGTTGGGAATCAGCGGCAAAGTGTTACCCCTGACGCTCCAGCTCTTGCTCCCGCTATATGTCCTGACTCTTTCTTGGGATAGATACATCTACCCGCAAAGTCATTTTTTCTTAACCGGTCTGTATATTGTCTTGGCGGTACTGCTAGTGAGTAATACAAAAGCGAGCGGACGAGCCCACTATGTGCCGCTCGGCGTGGCGACGATTCTGACATTGGTGCTGCTCTTGAGCAACGCCGTAACGGGAACCGCCGCCCTGGTCTTGCTGCTAGCTCAAAACGGTATTCAAGTGATTAACATCAAGCGGCCACCACGCCTGCGCGCCGTGCACCTAATCCTGGCCGTGGCGGCAGTACTAGTCTTCCTAATCGCCACACCTGGCCAAGGGGCCATCGGTTTACTACCCGGCCTCTCGTACACGGCCGCCGGGGATATGCTCCGCCTCGCGCTACCATTGTTGATCCTCGTGGCGGCCTTATTAATGACAGAGGGACGGCGACCATATCTAAATGCTGCCGTTGGCGGACTGTCGCTCCTGACTGTAGTCACCTATATATTCTCGGGTCGTGACATCGTGGTCGCCAACAGCTCTCGATTTTTCTACCACGCCATTCTGATTGCCTTCCCGCTCGCGGTATACCCCATCGTCCGCGTCGTCATGTGGGTCAAGCGGCAGCTACTCCATACTTCAACACCAACAGGCACTAAGGCCGGTTCATGGGCCTTTGTCCTGGCTGTGCTCTTCCTCGTGGCCTTGCCTGGCTTAGCGAGTGGTGCCAGCGCCTATGACAACCTCTTAACGGGCGAGGTGACAATCGTGACGACGCCTCACGTCGAGGCCCTTACCTGGATTACTACCAACACAGCACCCACGGATGTTGTTATTGCGCACCCCGACAGCCCCTGGCTGATACCACTGTTTACGGGACGGGCGCTGCTGAGAACAAACTATTGGTTGGACCCCAACGACGCGCTGACCCAGCAACTCAACGACGCCTTCGCCGGTGACACAGATGCACAAGTAAGCGTGGCAGGTGAAGCCCGTTACGTCCTACTGCAAAGCACCGAGGTGGACGACTGGGCGAACCTACCCGACGAACCTGTGTTCAGTAACAGAGCAGTTAGTATTTACGGGCTCTAGGCAACGACGTGTCAGAAACGCATATAGGAAATTGGGAGATCGCTACTGTCTTAGACAAGCAAGTGCCGGCTGACGTCTGGCGCGTCAAGCAAGTGCATGGGGGCAAGATTAATGAAGTGGGGGATAGCAGTGACGCAGATGGACTGGTGACGCGCGCGGGCGAACAAACCATCGGTATCGCTACAGCTGACTGCATGCCGGCTGTTTTTGTTACCCCTAAAAAGGCACTCGCATTGCACATTAGTCGCAAGAGCATCATCAACGGATTGCTTGATGCAGTACCCAACCACATTAAGCCGGCCGACATTAT
>NZCO01000008.1 GCA_002686445.1 bacterium
GCCGCGGCCTATGGTGACGCGGCTGTCTTTAGAGACCGGCTGGATACCTTGCTTCTCTGTGACGACGAGGCAGGGTTAGAACTCGACCTACGCTATTTCCAGCATTTCAACTTCGATGTAGCGGAGATGTTCACGCCGCGTCTCACCGCGCTTCTCGGACCACCGCGTCTGCACGGGGAGCCCATTGAACAACGCCATTTCGATCTCGCGGCGGCGCTTCAGAGCGTGACCGAGGACTATCTGTTCAACGCGGTTAGCTGGCTACGCGAACAGGTCAATGTTCCAAATCTCTGCCTCTCTGGTGGTGTGACCATGAATTCCGTGTTCAACGGCCGTATTGCTGCCGAGGGGCCATTTAAAAACGTCTATATCCCGTTTGCACCAGACGATAGCGGCAACAGCATCGGCGCGGCGCTGTGGGTCGCGGCGCGAGAGGGTGCCGCGATCGATTCCGCCGCGGCGGCGAATCCGTATCTGGGCCAGGATTACGACGATGCCGAGATCGAGAAACAAATCACGATAGCTAAACTTCACGCCGAACGGCCGGCAGATATTCCAACAACGGTCAGCGCGCTCTTGATCGATGGGTGTATCGTCGGTTGGCACCAGGCTCGGATGGAATTCGGCCAACGGGCGCTTGGTGCGCGTTCGATCTTGGCCGATCCGCGGGATGCCGCAATTAGGGACCGCATCAACCAGGCGGTTAAATTTCGTGAGAGCTTTCGGCCTTTTGCGCCAGCCGTGCTCGCCGAGGAAGCGTCGAAATGGTTCGAAATGCCGCGTCTGCTTCACGCTCCTTACATGGAGAAGGTTCTATATATCCGCCCTGAGATGAGGGAGCGTATCCCGGCCGTGGTGCATGCCGATGGGTCCGGGCGCGTGCAGACGGTCGACAAGAAGCTCAACCCGATATTTCATAGTTTGATCGCCGCCTTTGGTAAAGCGACGGGTGTGCCGATTGTGCTCAATACGTCCTTTAATATCAACAACGAGCCAATTGTTGAGTCGCCCGCCGATGCTCTTCGCACGTTTTTTTCGTCGGGCTTGGATGCTCTTGTGCTGGGGCCGTATTTACTATGCAAATGAATATAACGTTTAGGGCTCTGCGTGCGTTTTACCGGAAGCTGTTTCCCATCGCCATTCGGCAGCGATTGACGCCCTGGCTCCTCGCGAAAGTAGTGCCGTTCGGCATCAGCTGGTCCAAAAGCAAGTTTCTTATGCGGGCCTCTAGCGCGGTCAAGCTTGATTCGGCCACGTTATTATTGCTGCAGATGCAACGCTACCAGGAAGCAATACAGGTAGCGGAGCAGATCATGACGGAAAATCCTAGTATGGCGGCTTACATATGCGAATGCATCCTAGAGGCAGACCCCTTAATTCCGCAGGCCTATGCGGTAAGGGCAGAAGCATTCCGCGCGACAGGAGAGGACCAACAAGCAGCTAATGTCGCATGGGCCGCATGTGACATGGGCATGAAGCTCGTCGGTGACGGCGAGTTGGCCTCGGCGGCGCAATTCTTTGCAGATGTGGCGCCCGCTTTTCCAGACGTTTGCGAACCTTATGCGCTTCTCTACGGTCAAATCAATGTCATGACCGACGCCTACCGAGCCATGCGAGACGAGCCACCTGTAAGCGGCGCGCGAAGACGTCTCGTCATCAGCATCTCGGTCTGGGGCGAGCGCTACACCAACCTGTTTACCCGCTACTTCCTGCCGTCGATTCTGTCACCCAACAATATACCGGCTTTGAATCGCATCCGGGAGATATTGTTCGATCTTTACACGATTCCGGAGTGCGTCGAGGTGATTCGTGCGGCGCCCTCNTTCCAAATACTACGTCGCTACGCAAAAATTCGGTTCATTACATTTCCCGANCGTATNCTGACCAGTCCGGAATATCAGCGCACACCGGGTTTTCGCTACTATATTTATGGCGGCTTCCACCATGTTTCCATCGAGCACGCCCGAACACTTGGTGCAGACATNATTTGCATCGCGCCCGACGGTGTGCACAGCGACGGATCGTTCTACAATTATGCCCGTTATATAGATGAAGGCTACAAGGCGGTTATGTTCACTGCCACCAGAGGCCAGGCGGAAAAACTATTACCGATCTTGGATCAACTGCGTGACGAAACAACACAAAGCCTTACTCTGCTGCCACGAACACTAGTCGAACTCGCTGCACGCCATATTCATCACGAGTTTCAGCGTTACATCTTGACTAAGGATAATCGATACGTGCCAAGCCTTCTGTCAATGGTGTTGTTCCCGCGTCCGAACGGATTTTTCATTCGGAGCTTCCATCTGCACCCCATCATCATCGCGCATGAAGCACTGCAGAAGGATATTCCTTTCGACTATACGACGGTCGACGACAACCTCATCACACACATGTTCCCAGATTCGACCGATTGGAAGAACATCAAGATCATCGATGATACAGATGACGGAGTGATGATGGACATTACCTACATTACACCGCCGCATAATCAGCCGGAACAAACCTTTACGCCCAACATTCTGATTAAGCAAATATCAAACTTCCGAGCCAATCATTTTTGGCATTTCAAGCATCGCATTATATACCATTGTGACGCGACGCTGGACGCGATCGGTACGTATGACGTCCAGAAAGACGGATCATTGGCAGCGAAGACTCTGTTGGTTTCATCGGTCATCGACATGGATGACGAAAAGCTTGAGGCTTGGCTCGAAACTAATCAACCACCGCCCAGATCACCTTCCGCTTGAGATAGGACAACCGTCATTGACTCTACGATGGATGTCCGGCAAGGATTCGTCATGTCAGAGCTAAGCCTTGCCGGTCGTGGCGCGATCATTACTGGTGGCAGTGTCGGTCTTGGTTACGCCATCGCTGAGGCTTACGTCCGCCACGGTGCTAACGTCATGATTTGCGCCCGCACCGCAACTGAGGTGACGGCCGCCCGCAACCGGCTCGCCCGGCTCACCAAGCCGCGTCAGGTTGTGGCCGCCATGCCGGCAGACGTGTCCACGGAAGCAGACATCGATAAAATCGTCTCGACGGCCCTCGCTACGTTTCCCGGCCTTGAGATCTTGGTGAACAACGCTGCCATCGTTGGTCCGATAGGCCCCGCCGAGGATGCGGACTGGCAGAAGTGGCGGCACACAACCGAGGTCAACCTGTTCGGTTCGGTGCTCATGTGCCGTGCTGTCGTGCCGCATTTTCGTCGCCAAAAATACGGTAAAATCCTGCAACTTTCTGCCGGCGGGGCGACTGCTCCTGACCCACGATTCAGCGCTTACGCCGCATCCAAGGCCGCCGCCGTCGCCTTCGCGGCGACCCTAGCCGAGGAGCTCCGCGATGATTCGATCGACGTCAACTCGATCGCGCCCGGCGGGCTCACCACCCGTATGAATGACGAGAAACTCGCGGCCGGTACCGAGAAGCTGGGAGATGTGTTGTACCAGCAACTGCGGAAGCGCAAGAAAGAAGGCGGGACGCCGCTTGCCTTTGGGGCGGAACTCGCCGTGTTTCTCGGTGCGGCGGCAAGCGATGGAATTACCGGCAGGATCATCAGCGCCGTCTGGGACGAGTGGAGGACTCTCGCCGATCATCGGGACAAGCTGAGTGATTCGGACGTCTACACGCTCCGCCGCGTCGTCCCGCGCGATCGCGGCTTTTCCTGGAGTGCCGATTCCTAAGGGAGTCGACTTCGCCGGTTTTGCCGGTGGCGCGGGTGCTTGACTGGCCTCAAACAAAAGTAGGCATTTAATGCATTACAGGGTACTATCGACCTCCGACGAGACAGCGTGGCATCGGTACCTCGACTCCATCCCACACAAAACCCTAGTCCATTATCCGTGCTACGCGCGAATTTATGAGCGTTACGGAGACGGTGCGGCGGAGTGCTTTGTCTATGAGGATGGTGACAGTTTAGTCCTTTACCCGTATTTACGTCGCTTGGTCCCAGAAGCTGCATCGTGTTCAGATATTATCACGCC
This sequence comes from bacterium, assembly GCA_002686445.1. Taxonomy (GTDB): domain Bacteria; phylum Patescibacteriota; class Andersenbacteria; order UBA10190; family UBA10190. The sequence goes on from NZCO01000008.1 coordinate 3,987, forward strand.
CTACGGCTATGGCGGATTTATCTACCGCTGTGAACCCAATCGTTTTCCGAAAAATCTGATCGCCGATTTCCGCCAAGCCTTCGAAGAATACGCGTGTTCTACCAGGACCATATCGGAGTTCGTACGCTTCCATCCCCTTTTGGCTAACCACGAGCACTGTATTGGGCTCATGGACCACGTGAAGCTTAGCAGTAATAATATTTTCTTGGATCTTCGGGTCGGCAAGAATGCCCTGTTTCAAGGATACCGACGAAGCTACAAGACTTGTCTCCGCAAGGCAGAGAACAGCGGCGTGACTGTCGACTTCGCGAGTCACGATTGGCCTCTCGATGCGTTTTTCAATATGTATCACATAAACATGGAGGACAAGAAGCAAACAGGTTATTTCAATTTTCGTCGCTCTTTCCTTGATGGTTTGGCGGAAGAAATTCCGAATAATCTTTTGAGTGTCGTTGCGCGGTGCGGTTCGGAAATTCTAAGCGGCGCACTATTTCTCCAGTCGGAACGGTTTCTTGATTACTTCCTAGCGGCGTCCGACCTGAGCAACCTAAAACTTTACCCCAATCACTTTTTGATTCACAAGACAGCAGACTGGGCCATTGACAATGGCTTTGAATTCCTTCAACTGGGCGGCGGACATGAGTCCTTGCTGTTTTTTAAGCATGGTTTCGGAAACGACTATCGACCATATTATATTGGGACACACGTGTTTGATTCGGACACTTACAAATCGCTGTCAGTTGCGCATTGGCTGCGCAATGATCAACAATTGACGTCGGACAACGCATATTTTCCGGCTTATCGAGCTGAGTTTCCCACGGACTGATGATGCAAGGGGCTTATGGATAATGGATAAGCGCCAAAAAAAGATTCCGGACCACCCCATGGCGACCCCGGTTTTTTCCCTACCTGCCGGGGGGGGAGCTGGAATGAGCCGGCCCAGGGACTGCCCGTCGCAGCTTGATGTTGACCTGAGCAGCAAGTGCAATTTGCGCTGTACTTTCTGCCATCTTTCCTACTTCGAACCTAAGGACAGTGCGCAAATGGATTTCGGGGTCTTCAAGGATTGGTTTGGCCCGGTGTTGCCACATCTCAGCTCCATCACCCTGTTCAGCAAGTACGAACCCCTAGTCTGCCGCGACTTCATCCCCATCTTCAATTTCGTTGTCGGGCACGGTATGGATAGTTACTTCTCGACCAACGGCCTGCTGATCGACGAGAACATACTCGACGCCATCGTTGGGCGTCTTACCTACATCACAGTTTCCGTCACTGGCTTTACGCAGGAGACCTACGCCAAATACATGGGATCGGACGGCCTTTCCCAGGTGCGACAGAACCTTGCCAATCTCAACACCCTCAAAGCGGAGCGTGACACCTCCTATCCTGTCCTGCGCATCTCTACCGTGGGAATGAAGAACACCTTGGGCGAACTCGTTTCAGCCGTCGACTTCGCCGATGAGTTCAAGGCTGCCGAGGGGATCCAAGTGACATCGCTGGGGGCCTACACTAAAGAGATGGTGGACAGGATGCCGCTCAGCGATCCTGAACGGTTCAGCAAGGCCGCCGAAGCGGCACGCCGCTATGCTGAGGAAAAGGGGGTAAAGTTCGTTCTGCAGAGCGGCGGGTTGGATGACAACGCCGCTGAGACCTGCGCCCTCGGCCACCGTCCCTGCGCCCTTCCCTGGCAGCGCCTGTCGGTCCAAGCCAATGGCGAGGTCTTCCCCTGCTCGGTGGCCCGCCAGCCGGTCGGAGACCTCAATTGCGAGACCCTTGCCGAGATCTGGAACGGCACGACGCTGGAGGCTTTCCGCTCTAGGGTTAATAACCTTCAGGACATGAATGAGGACTGCCGCATCTGTGCCCATTGTCGGCACAAATCAGTCATCAGCGCCGAGAACAATGACTTCTCGGAGACGGCAGTCCACTACGCCGGAATGACCCGCAAGACCGTGAACTAGCCTTCCGGGTAGCCAGCCCTGAAGATACCAAATGACCCGGATACGGGTCGCTATGTTCTAAAAATAGAGTGAAGATAACAGGCAGTACGATGCATTGGTTTTACAATACTTTTTTCCAAAAAAATTCCTTCTTATCCTATGACAAGAATTCTTTTTACTCCGATACCGAGTATCTGCGCTCGAAGGGGTTCCGGGATGAAGACAACTACCGGAACAAGACCGTTCTGGAACTAGGAGCCGGCACGGGAAGGCTAACCGCCAACATTATTGAACTCGGACTGATTTCGAATGTAGGGAAATACATCGTCGTCGAACCGACAGACGGGATCAAAGAAATAGAACGGCTCTGCTCGGGGAATGCCGCCTTCAAGTTCATCCAGACAGATCTTGATGGACTGAAGGGTATCCTTGAAGAGCGCTCCATCGACCTATTCATCGCCCATGGCGTCATCCCCCACATCGAGAATGCCGGGGGACTCGATCACATTATCAAGGAGATGGAAATCTTCCTGAAGGAAGATGGAACACTGCATATCGTTAATTCGTTCTTCGGCCATCCGAAGAAGATCGCCAACGCATTAAAAAGGAGAACATCCGGCAACACCGTCCTGTCCTACCTCGCCGCCTTTTTTCCGATTTCCCTTCAGTACTTAATGTGCAACAGAATCGTTAACCAGAGACCTTCATACATTTTAAATTTTATTTTTTCGCATCAACCTGGGTTGATGCATAAAGTGCTCCATCAGTACGAGTTCTACATGGTTCATCTCTACATTCATTACAGCTTCAGCGACTTCAAGAAATCATGCA
>NZCO01000009.1 GCA_002686445.1 bacterium
CCGCCGCGCAACGACAAGATCAGCGGCGTCTATCTGCTCTATATCCTGTTCGCCGAGGACCGCGACGCCCTGATGGAACACTGTATCGCGCGCGGCGTCAGCGCCAAGATTCATTATCCCATCGCGCTTTACCTTCAGGACGCGCTGAAATTCCTCGGCCACAGGAAAGGCGACTTCCCCATCACCGACCGCCATGTGGAGACCATGATTTCCTTTCCCGTGGACCAGCATCTGTCCAGGGAAGAAATGGATTACGTGATCGAGACCGTGCGCGATTTTTACGCCGGGAGAAATTGATACCCAGAGAAATCAATGAGTGATCTGAAAGTCCCCTTTATCGACCTCCAACAGCGTTACCAGGAGGAAAAGGAGGAACTGCTTTCCTGCGTGGAGCGGGTGCTGGAAAGCGGTCATCTGGTGATGACGCCGGAGCTCGGCGCCTTTGAGGAAAAGGTGGCCGGCTTCGTGGGTATCAAGCATTGCGTGGGCCTCAATTCGGGCACCGATGCGCTGATGATGGCGCTGATGGCGCTGGGCATCGGCCGCGGCGACGAGGTCATCACCACGCCCATTTCCTTCGTCGCCACCATCGGTTCCATCGTCCATGTGGGGGCGACCCCTGTTTTCGCCGATGTGCGGGAAGACCAGAATATCGACCCGGCGGCCATAGAGGCGGCCATCACCCCCAATACCAAGGCCATCATGCCGGTGCATTGGACCGGGCGCATCGCCGATATGAACACCATCCTCGATATCGCCGAGCGGCATAATCTGGTGGTGGTGGAAGATTCGGCCCAGACCATGGGCGCCTATTACCACGGCCGTCACGGCGGCACCTTCGGCAAGGCCAACGCTATCTCCACCCATCCGTTGAAGAATCTCAACGCCATCGGTGATGGCGGGGTTCTTCTCACCGATGATGACGCGGTGGCGAAAAAGATAAGGCTCTATCGCAATCACGGACTGGAAGACCGCGACACCTGCGTTCTGTTCGGGGTCAATTCCAGGCTCGACGTGCTCAACGCCGAGGTCTTGAGCTTTCGTCTCGACAGGCTGAAATTGGTGATTGAGCAGCGGCGGCGCAACGCCAATCTCTATCGCGAGCTGATTACCGCCGAGCAAATGTATATCCCGCCCTGTAAGGACCATGAGGAAAACGCCTTCGTCATGTTCATCACCCAGTGCGACGACCGCGATAAACTCCAGGCCCATCTGGGCGAGAAGGGTATCCAGTCGCTGATTTATTACGGGCGCTGTCTGCACCTGCATCCGGCGGCGCAGAAGCTGGGCTATAAAAAGAATGATTTCCCGGTGGCCGAAAGCCAGGCTGACCGGGTGCTGGCCCTGCCCCATCACCAGTACTTAAGCGAGGACCAGATTGCTTACGTGGCAGAAACGGTGAACGCCTTTTACGGAGCCGCATGATCTCGTGACGACGATAACGCCACTATTCATTCCCGAAGACGGGGCTGTTCTCCGTAAATTCCACCCTGATGGTTTCATGCAAAATATTGTTGTTAAGTATCGAGAGGAGTCTGTAAAAACACAATCCTGTTTAATACGGTGGAATTGATGAAGCGGATTTTTTTGATGCCGGTGCGCCTGCTGTGGAAGATTTTTTCCAGAATGGCGAGCGTAACCATTCTTCCTTTCTCGGCGTTGGCATGGGTCCTGCGGCTGATGCCCTGGATATCTCGAATGGCTGCCGTGGATGTGGTGGTCCTGATGACTGCGCCGACGGGGTTTGCCCATTCTCTTTCCGGCCCCGATATGTTGCGTCATTTATATCCGGGGAAACGCTGCATATTCTTCATCGCCTCCTGGAAATACGAGCACAACTACAAAGTAGGCCTGTTGTGGAAAGACGTGGATGTGGTTTGCGTCCCGCGCTTTATCACCGCTATTCCCTACCAGCACCGTGTTATCGCCATTCCATTCCTGCGTTGGCACGACACGATGGTGGCCTGGCTGACGCAACAAGTGGTGAGTTTGGCGAGTGGCGGCCGGGGAAAATTTCTGAAGTTGAAGGAGCTGCACCAGGAAGCGCTGTCACCGGGAACGGCCTTGATGGAACCCTTGAGGGCGCACAGCAATGACGGAGAGGCGTGCGGCGTTGATGTGGTGACTCAGCTGCAGCTCTTGCAAATGCGGGCGCCAGCGCCGCCGATCCGTCTGCCTGAGGCAATCAGGAATGATATCGTGCCGAAACTTGAAGGCCTCTGGCGAGATGCCGGCCACGGGGAAAAGGCGAAGATATGTTGCCTGTATTTACGTTTTGAGAAGCGGGAATCTTATACCACCCGCTTACGTAACAGCTCTCCCCTGGAGGACCATCTGCCGGCCGTTCGGCTGTTGAATGAAGCGGGATATCAGGTTTTTCTGACGGGAGATTTCGAGATAGACTCCAACACCAGAGAGAGTTTCAAAGGGGATTTTGTGGAGGCAAAAATCCTGGGTATCGATAATAATATCTACCAACTTTTCGCTGCCACGGAAGCTGAAATTTTTATCGGAACGAACGGTGGCGGGGATCTTCCAGCGGTGATTAACGCCATTCCCAGCCTGTATCTCAACTGGTTTCCCTATTCTCACGGCCGCAGGAATTCCTGGGTTTATTTTAAATCCGCCCGCGACGAGGCGGGCCAAATCCTGCCCGGACGCCGGCTGATTACTGATTTTGTCCGTGATGCCGCGGCGTCATTCGGGACGCTGATCGACAATACGCAAGAGGAAATCACAGACGCCGTAGCCTGTTTTATCGAAGATGTGAAAAACACGAATGCACCAGATCCTTATGCCGACATCGCGGCGTTGATTCCCCAAGATACCCAGTTTCATCTGGTCGGGACGCGTCTCTCACCGGCCTGGGTGCGGCGTAACATTCCGGGTGAAGACGTGGCAATGAGGGCCTAAGTGAAAGCGAGCAACGTTTACAGCGATGACCCATGACCACAACCAACAACAAAATTAAAACCATCGAGAAGCTGAGCACCCTGCGCGAGGCTTCAGGAAAAGACGGCAAAACCATCGTCATGGCGGGGGGTGTCTTTGACCTCTTCCACTATGGCCACCTGCGGCATCTTCAGGCGGCAAAAAGCGAGGGTGATGTTCTTGTGGTGGCGGTTACCGCCGACGCCCATGCCGGGAAAGCCCCGGAACCAGTACTTAAGTGAGGACCAGATTTCTTACGTGGCGGAAACGGTGAACGCCTTTTACGGAGCCGCATGATCTCGTGACGACAATAACGCCACTATTCATTCCCGAAGAAGGGGTGGGTATCCGCGCAGTGGCGGTTGTCCTCGTTACACCGGACAATCGTTATTTGATGCAACTCAGGGACGACAAGGAAAGCCTCGCTCTTCCTGGTATGTGGACCCTGTTCGGTGGCCGTCTTGAGGCGGGTGAAGACCCGGCGGCAGGGCTGCGGCGCGAGCTTCTGGAAGAGCTGGAATTGAAGCTGGAGCCAGGCGATATCACCTATTTTTCCCAAATGGCTTTCGACGCCATTTATGCCGACGGCGGCTTTCGTCAAAGATATTTCTTCGAGGCGTCCATTGATCCCGGTGTGATGGACGACCTCGTTCTTCACGAAGGGGCGGGAATGAAGTTGATGACGACAGATGATATCATCCGGGATGCGTTTCATTTTGTGCCGTATGATTTTGCCATTCTGCGTTTGCATATATTGAAGCGTTTGGGTGGTGTCTTCAGTTCAGATATCGGTGAGGCCAGATGATGGGCATGTCCCTGGAACAGCTCGAGGCAATGATCGCCCACTCGAAACAGGTATTCTTCTGCTTTTATCCCGAGTTCAAGGGTCCCTATTCCTTCAAGGACCTTATTGAGCAGCCTGGTCTTTACGAGGATGCAAAGCCCATCACCCCCGGCAGCATGTACGGGTGACGCCGTCATATCCGGATCAATACTTGTAATCGGCGCTGATGGCCAAGTGGGCAGCGTTACATCGAGATATCTGGCCGAGCAGGGCGGCAAGGTGATCGGAACGACCCGCCGTGCCGCCACCACCAACGCCGGTGACGATCGCCTGTTCTTTGACCTCAGCCTTCCGGCAGAGGATTGGCCCGAACTACCTCTGGTGGATGCGGCTGTGATTTGCACCGCCGCGACCCGTATTAATGAATGCGAAAACGATCCCGACGGTACGGCTGTGGTCAATCTTCATGCTCCGGTGGCGCTGGCGGAGAAACTGACCCGCCAGGGAACGATGGCCGTGTTCTTGTCCACCACCGGCGTCTTCGATTTCACCCGCCCTTTTCGCCGTCACGATGAAGCCCCCAGTCCCGTCAGCGCCTATGGGCGGCAGAAGGCCGAGGCCGAGGCGTGTATTCTGAAATTGGATGGAAAGACCGCTGTATTGCGCCTTACCAGGATCATGGGGCCCGACATGCCGCTTTTGAGGACATGGTGCGCCGAGCTCGCCGCAGGACGGGAAATCACGGCCTATGAGGATGCCTTCATTGCGCCTATCACGGCGGCCTTCGCAGCGCGCATGATTCACGAGATTGTCAGCCGCGAGGTGGAAGGCATGTTCCATGCTTCGGGGGACGAGGACCAGCCCTATACCGCGCTGGCCGGAGAACTGGTGTGTGCCATGGGAGCGGACATCTCTCTCGTCACAACAGCCAAAGGGGGGCTGCCACACTATCCTACCGCCAACGCGCCGCGTTACACGACGCTGGACATGTCCCGCGAGGAAGAAATGTTCGGGGTTCCGGCACCCTCGTCCCTGGCCACCATGAGAGAAACGGTGGAATTCTTGGTGCGTGGCGGCCCGGCTGCCTGATACGATGAAATGCGCGTACTCGTAACTGGTGCCGGCGGTTTTGTCGGAAGGAATCTTCTGCCGGTTCTTGTGGCGGAGGGGTTCGATGTGGTGGGCGTCATGCGCGAGCACTCCCCCTCCGTTTCCTTGCCACGGGGCGGGCCTGGATTGTTCACTCTGGTGACAGGCGATCTGACACAGGGACTCGATTTGGCACAGCCCGTGGATGTTGTGGTTCATGCCGCATCCAAGCTTTCCGTGCCCGCCCTCTCTGAAGACGAACATATTTTAAACAACACTCTTGCCACGCGACATTTGATTGATGATGTGGTTTCAGCCGACGCACAGCAGTTTATCTTTCTTTCTTCAATGCTTGTTTATGGTGAGGTTACGGTTCCGGTTGTTGACGAGACAACGGCCATTCGAAATCCCGAGGCCTATGGGAGATCAAAATTTCTCGCAGAAGAAGCCCTGCAGGATGTCAGTGGGAAACTTCCTTCGGTTTCATTGCGGCTGCCTGGAATTATTGGAATTGGCGCCCACAGGACCTGGCTGGTCCGCTGTGTCGAGGCGATGACGCGTAACGAGCCGGTGAAAGTTTTTGATCTCAACGGAGCCTTCAACAATGCGGTACATGTGAAGGATCTGTGCCGATTCATCGTAACTCTGATCGGGACCGATCTGTCGGGTTCGGAGATCCTGACGCTTGGATCTGAGAGCACCATGAGCATTTCCGCGGTGATGGAGCGCCTTCTTTGCGGTATTGGGTCGTGTTCAGAAATCGTAGAATCAGAGAGCCAGAAAACAGCCTTCAGCATTTCCATTGAAAAGGCGCAGAAATATTTTGGCTACGCACCCATGGATACTGAAATGATGCTTGATCATTATGCACAAGAAATGTTGGGCGTCACGTCACGAAGGACGTCCGAATTGGCGTGAAACAGGATTCCCCTACGTTTCCAGACTTACGGTGAGTCCGGCGGGCAAGCCATGCTGGAGAAGGTTCGGGATTGATTTTAACCGCGTGGCGCAGCACATCAGGAAAGGCGGAAACGCGGCAAGGAAGCAGACCTGTTCATAGGTAATCACGGAGGCGGCGATGGTGTCTCCCTCGTCAATGGGATACCCAGCCTCTACATAGACTGGTTCCCCTATTCTCAAGGCCGCAGGAATGCCTGATTTTATCACAAATTAGCCCGTGACGAGAATGGCGAGATGATTCCCGGGAAGCGGCTTATTACAGATTTTATCCATGATACGAAAGCTTCCTTCGGTACGCTCGTCAATAATACGCCGGAGGAAATCGCGGATGCCGTGGCCTGTTTCATTGAGGATGTGAAGACGCCGGGCGCGCCGGATCCGTACGCGGATGTGGCGGCGCTAATTCCCAAGGACACAAATTTTTATGCCATCGGGGCGCGTCTTTCCACGGCCTGGGTGCGTCGGAATGTTCAGGATGCCGTGGATAAGGACGGATAATGATCGCTTCTGGGAATTTTAGATATAGAAGCGAACAAAATGAAAACAGTCACTGCTATTTCTTTCGACACCACCGGACAATGAGGAATGGTATTTCCTTGCATGTAATCCCCGGGGAAATTATCTGTTGGGAGATTTGTGGCGTTCTGAAATCACAGAAATCTTGTGACGTTACAGAAACAATACATTTCAAGGTAAATGGCGAGGAAAGTTAATGACGAGCGAAGTTAACGAAATTGTGGAACCAGAGGGCGATATCGAGATTATTGCCGAGGAATTTCCCAAACATATCGATATTGATCTCAGCAACAGGTGCAACCTGAGATGCAGATTCTGCTTCTTGGTTTCCCATAAACCTGAAAAGTGGCAACAGCTTTCCTATGACCAGTTTCTCAAGGTTACCCCTCTGCTTGAGAACGCAAAAGACATTTCGCTGTTCAGTAAATACGAACCGTTGACCTGTCGTGATTTCATTCCGATTTTCAACAAGGTCTGCGAATACGATATTGAAACGTATTTCTCCACAAACGGCATCCTTCTCAACGACGACATCATCGACGCCCTAGTCGGGCGCCTGACCTATCTCACGGTTTCCGTTACCGGCTTCACGCGTGAGAGCTATACCAAGAATATGAGCCAGGATAAGCTTGAGACGGTGTGTGAGAATCTTGTCAAGCTGAATGCGGCAAAAAAGGTAGCGAATACGGAATATCCCAAGCTTCGCATTACCTTTGTGGGCATGCTGGACATGCTGGATGAGCTCTGTCAGTCGGTAGATTTTGCCGTCAAGTTCGAGGCTTCGGAAGGGGTCCGCATGACCTACTTCAAATCTTATGATGAAAACATGAACCAGTATCTGCCGCTCAACGAGCCCGAGACCGTCGCCGCTGCCGTTGCAGAGGCATCGGCCTATGCGCAGAGCCTTGGACAGCTGGGCACGGGAGGCGAAAACCATCGTCGTGGATATCGACCAGGCGGAACTGGACAAATTCCCCTATCTGGGACGGACCATCGACGTGCCGGTGTGCGCCGACGCTGGGGCCTTCATCGCCGCCCTTCTGGAAGCCATGGGCGACAATTTCGCGGGCCAGAGGCTGGAAGCGTGGTGGGAACGGGTGCAAGGCTGGAAGGAACAATATCCCGCCTGCCGCCAGGAATACCACGAGGAGACGCCGGTCAATCCTTACGTGTTCTTCAAGGCGCTGGCCAAGGCAGTAGGCGACGAGGAGCATACCTTCATCGATACCGGTTGCACCATTCCTTGGATCATGCAGGCCTTCGAGTTCAGGCCGGGGCAGCGGCTGTTTCATGACTTCAACAACACGGCCATGGGTTGGGCGTTGCCGGCGGCCATAGGCGGCTGTTTCGCTCTGGATGGAAAGCCGGTCACCTGTGTCGCCGGCGACGGCAGCTTGATGATGAATGTGCAGGAACTGGCCACGGTGCAGAAGCACAAGCTTCCGGTGCGCATCATCGTTATCGACAACCGCGGCTATTCCATGGTCCAACAGACCCAGGATCAATGGCTGGAAGGCAATTATTTCGCCACCACGGAAGAGGGCGGGCTGGGTTTCCCGGATTTCCAGAAGCTGGCGGCAGCCTTCGACATTCCGGCCGTGGAGATCGGCGGCAACGCCACCATCGAAGAGGGACTCGTCAAGACCTACGCCATGGAGGGGCCGGTGCTGTGCGTCGTTCATGTGCCGCGCGAGCACCGAGTTATCCCCCAGGCCTATTACGGCTATCCTCTTGAGGATTCCATGCCGCTGCTGCCACGCGAAGAGCTTCTCGCCAATATGATCGTTAAACCCCTGCCCATTTCGCAGTCATAACGAATACATCGAAGCCATTAATGAACACCGCAAAAAATACGATAAAGAAGGTTCTGATTGTTGTTCCGCCGCTGGTCAACAGCGACGAGGATCCGGACCCCTCGCGCCCCAATTACGAACTGTTGCGGCTGGTGTCTCCGGTGGAACCAGTGATCGTTGCCGCCAATCTTCTGGAGCGCGGCTTCGAGGTTCAATTGTTCGATCTCGGTGTGCATATCGAAAACCGCTATGAGAATCTGCGTAAAAAATTAGAGGATTTCACGCCCGATGCCGTGGTTATGGCGCAGTCGATCCTCACCTTCATTACTTCCCAGGACTGGGACGGAATCCAGGTGTTCAGCCTTGCCCGCGAACTTTCGCCGCGGGTGGTCACGGTGCTGACGGGGAATACGGCCACCAATCATCCCGCCAAGGCAGTGTCGGAGGATGTCTGCGACTACGCGCTTAAGGGTGAGATTGATTACACGGTGGGGGACCTTATGTGCGCTCTTAACGGGGAGGGCGCCATTGAGGATGTAGCCGGGGTTGTTTACAGGAAACCCGACGGAAAAACCCATGTCTCGGGCAACTATCCCTCGGTGGACATGGCCGGGTTGCCCATGCCTGCTTACCACATTCTCGATGAGACACACCGCCTCGGCTATACCCAAAACCTGGAACGCGGAAAGATCAGATATCCCGCGCGCAGTAATAACTATCGCGACATCATGGTGGCGCGCAGCTGTACCATGCACTGCTCCTTCTGTTCGGTGGCCCATCTGCGTGGTCCAAAACAGAAATACCGGCGCATGCCGATGGAGCGGCTCATCATGGAGGTCGAGCAGGCCCTGGACCAGGGCGTGGAGGAGATTCACTTTTTCGATGATCTTTTTGCGGATAACGAAGGGGAACTCTTGGAATTTGCCGAGGCGCTGACTAAGAAAAACCTGAAATTCCCGTGGTTCCAGGCCCAGGGCTTGCCCTTGTGGCCGTTGACCAGGGACGCCCTGACGGCGTTGGTGGAAACCGGCATGTACCGCATCATCGCGCCCTA
>NZCO01000010.1 GCA_002686445.1 bacterium
CCCAGTGCAACAAGAATCTGGGCCATGATCCCGGTGCCGGCACCGGCATCCAGGATCGGACAGCTACCGGGGGGCACATGGCGCAGTGCCAGGCCGGCTACCATCGCCGGGTGAAGATAACCCACGTTGCTCATGTGTGTTTCGTAGTCTTCGGCCCAGCTGTCATAACAGCCCGCAACCTCCTGCGGGCTGGTGGAAGTATAGGCCTTGAATAACTGGCCAGTATTGTTGTCATTATCCGTCGGCATCACGCTTTATTGGCTATGGTATATGAATTGGCTATGGTATATGAATATGCCGCCGCCGGTGCTCAGCTCTTTCCCATCGGTGGCCTGTTGATGCCAAGCAACCGATCCACCTTGACGACCGCATCCTGGGCATCGAAGCCAACGGCATCAGCGCCGATTTCGTCAGCGAATTCTTGCGTGATCGGGCAGCCACCGACCACGACTTTGAACTGGTCACGTAATCCGACCTGTTCCAACTGCTCAATCACCTTGCCCATCTGCAACAGTGGTAATGTCAACAGCGACGACATACCAAGAACGTCGGCATTATTCTCCTGAGCTGCACTGATAAAGGTGTCGTTTTCGACATCGACACCAAGATCAACAACGTCGTAGCCATTTGCCTGCAACAGCGCCGCTACCAGTGATTTACCGATGTCGTGTATATCGCCTTTAACGGTGCCTATCACTACTTTGCCACAGGATGCCCGGGTCGCACCACTGGCCTTGATTTTTTCATCGAGGATGGCGATGCCGACCTTCATGACTTTGGCTGCCATGGTCAATTCGGGCAGGAAGATAACGCCGTCACCGAAATCCTCTCCTATCTGCCGGATACCTGGTACCAGGCCTTGCTCGACTCCTTGCAGGGGGTCCATGCCATTATCGAGCCCCTCCCGGATCAGACGCACACACTCTTCGTCGTCACCGTCGATTACCGTATCGCCAATGCGGGCAAAATACTCGCTGTCAATTTTGATGGCCATAGTATTACTCTCCGTTGCTGCCTGCCAGAATCTATCCGTGGGCTCGATCAATCAGTGTCGCGCGCTACCACAAAATCAAGAAAATCGTCGATCTCAGACTGGATTTCGGAGGCCACGGGTGATTCCTGATTTTCCAGAATCTTCGCTGCCTTCTGCTTTGCCTTTTCCTGCAATTCGGTATGCCCGCGCTCCCAGGATTCAAAAAACTCGCGATTACTCAACTCGGGAATGAAGAACTCCTCGCGGTACCAGCGGCGGGTATGGCGCTCGGCCATGTAGCTGCCCGGGAGCGGCCCCACTTTCAGAATCTCGTCTACGGCCAGGCGTTCATCATCGACTACGATGCCTTTGAGGTACTGACCAATATAGCCGGCGATTTCATTTTCCAGCACCATCTCTGGCCAGGACACAAAATTGAAGCCGGCGGTACCGCCGATATCCCAGATATAGCTGATACCGCTGAGCGCATAGGTATACATCTTGAGAGCCTTTTCATAGGCGGTCTGCTGATCCATTTCACAGGAATCACTCATGCCGAACCCGGCGCAGGGAACACCGTAATGTCGGGCCATGGCCGATATGCCGGCACCGACGGTCCCATACTCGGGATTGCCGCACGACCACAAGCCGGTTCGCATGTCCATCGATGGATTGAATGAACAAAAAGCCAACGGATGGCCTGGCTTGTAACTCTGTGCCTGCACAACCAGGGCAAGAGTCTCAGCCGTTGCCTGCACCAGCATACCGGCGAGTGTCGCCGGACCGGTAGCGCCGCCCATGAGCGCGCTCTCGATTGACAGAGGAATGCCGGCATCACAAAAACCGATCAGCCAGCTGGTGTAGTTGATATCGATCACCCGCGGCGGGTTGACCACGACATGGCCAAGCAGGTGAGGTCTTGCGCGAAGTGCCGCTTCACCACCGGCCGCAATCTGCCAGATCTTCACCAGATCTGGAATCTCGTGTTCAGCACCCGTGTTATAGACCCAGGTCGCGGTCTTGTTTGAATTTTTCATCCACTCGGCCACCAGAATCTGGGAATTACAGATTTTGGGTTGGTCATAAAGCCACATCACCGGCTTGNAAAGNCCGNGGACGTTCTCCAGTCCCTCTGCCAGCAACGCGCCGTCAATGGCATCCTGGCGTGTGGCCTGACGCCGTTCGCCGGTTCGGAAATCTTCGATGTAGCGGCCGGACACCGTGCAAAAGTGCACCTCGCCAGTGCCGATAGCACAATCAAGAGATGGGTCATTGCGCCCGTGCAGGGTAAAAGATTCCGGGCATTTTGCCAGGGCGTCCATAATCACCGGCTCGGGAATCTTGACCAGGGCGCCACTGTCCTCAAGCGTGCAGCCAGCTGCTTCAAACATCCGCGCAGCACGCGGATCGTCACATCGCATGCCGCCTTCGGCAAGGACACGCACGGCCGCCGCGTGGATCCGAGAACACTCTTCCGTGGAGATCGGATGCAAAGAGCCGACCAATTTTCCTGCAAAGCCTTCCATCAGGATTCCTCCCTGTCGGTTTCCAGATGGGCATGCCGTACGCCAACTCACTGCACCCTGCGTGTCGCCGGTACAATGACTGCCGACGATGCCGGCAACGCCCTGTGAGTACGATTCTCTATAAAACGCTACTTAGATAAAATTCAATTTAGGTCGTTTTTACAAAGTTTTTAGCTATGTCAAAGTGACAGGTAACCCCACCTTTAATCCAGTGGGTATCTTATTGATCTGGCATTGCCGGGAGGTCCTTTGGTGTCGGGGCTTGACAGGGCCCCCGGTCAATATGTTGCTGCACGAACCAATCCTTGCAGAATTGGGCGAATACAGTCATTGCCGAGGATGGGCGCAACTGGGCAAGTCGGGCCAGACCCAGATCACCAGTGACGGTCTTGTCCGCCAGAGGCCGGGTCACAATGGTCTGCCCATCGTAGGTATGATCGTCATACGGATGGGTGACCAGCAAAGAGTAGCCCTGATTCCTGCCAACCAGGCCACGCACCATCTCCAGTGATGGTGAGCTGAACGCAACCTGCGGCTCCAGACCGGCCGCCCTGAACAAGCTGATAAAATAATCACGGCTCGGTGGTACATCCAGCAGGATCAGGGGTTCATCCTTCAGTGCCTCCAGTGAAATCTTCTTACGCTTCGCTAGACGATGTTGTGCAGGCAACAGGACATAAGGGTCGAACGAGGCCAGTAACTCGATATCAATGTCGACTGGCAGCATCAGGTTGTACATTAGGGCAAGCTCAAATCGACCCGACGACAGCCCGGTAAGTAAGTCATCCTGGTTGCCTTCGTGAAGCCTGATCTCGATACCCGGAAAACGCCCAGAAAAGTCGGCAAGCAGTGCCGGCATAAATATCGGTGCGACCGTCACAAAACATGCCAACTCCAACTCACCCAGAGCGCCCTCTCTTGAGGACAGGGCGTGCTGTTGCAGTTCTCCCGCATAACGCAACAAGCCACGCGCATCGACCAGCAGTCGTTCTCCCGCCGGAGTCAGTGATACCCCACGGGCATGATGACGAATAAAAAGCTGAGTCGCGAATTGTGCCTCAAGGTTTGTGATCGCTTTCGATACGGAGGGTTGGGAAATATTCAGTGATTTTGCGGCTTTAGCGATGGATTCTTTCTCAGCGGTCGCTGAGAAATATTCAAGCTGCCGCAACGAATATCTCAACATCGCCAATCCTCTCCCAGCTGAATCCCAGCCGCTGCGGTTGTTCCCTGTCTCCCGGCGATCACAAGTCTGCAATTTAAGTATAACCAAAAACTATGCCTTGCAGAGATAAAATGAAATTTATCTATACAGATTTCCTGTGAAAATTGACTAAAACTCAGCCGGCCATGATGAAGGAGCGATTCCGGGCCCAATGGACAGGTAACCATGACGAGCAACTGGAAAGTCGGTATCGATATCGGTGGAACCTTCACTGATGTCATTGCTTTGAATATCAACGACGGTGTGGTGCGTACTGCCAAGGTCCAAAGCCGCTCCAGTGACCCGGTGGCCAGCATCAGCTCGGCGTACCGGGCCGTAGGCATAGATTGGGCCGACGTTTCAGACCTTATGCACGGCACGACAATGGCGACCAATGCCATCGTCGAGAATAACCTGGCACCAGTCGCCCTGGTTGCGACCGAGGGTTTTTGCGACACCTTGGAAATCGGCCGCCAGAACCGGCGCGAACTATACCGGCTTGAGGTACCCCCCAAATTACCGCCACTGGTGCCCGAGAAATACCGGCTTGAGGTGGCCGAGCGTATCGATGCCCAGGGTGAGATCCTGACCCCGCTGACCGAAACCGAGGTTGAGCGAATAGCAGGTGCCGTTGAAACGCTAGATGTTCCCGCAGTAGCGATCACACTACAGCAGTGCTTTACCAACGATGAGCATGAGGCACGCCTGGGTCAGCGCCTGCAGTCCGTCGTTCCTTACGTAGCGCTCTCACACAAAATGAGCCCGGAACCGCGTGAGTTCGAACGCACCAACACGACCGTGCTAAATGCCGCCCTGATGCCACTGACTGCCGGTTATCTGGAGGACCTGCAGCAAGCTGCGGGAAATGGAACCAATCTGCACCTTTGTCACTCTGCCGGCGGAATGGCATCAATCGCAGCGATGCAAGACCGGCCACTGGCCCTTGCTCTATCGGGGCCTGCAGCGGGTGTCGCCGCGGCCGCACGGATCGCCAGGGAACTGGGGCTGACCCAGGCTATCGGCTTCGACATGGGCGGCACCACAACCGACACCTGCGCGGTCATTGACGGCAAGGTACAGGTCGATGGCAATCAGCGCCTGGCCGCAAGGCCGGTACGCCAGTTAATGGTCGCGGTCGAATCGATTGGTGCTGGAGGTGGCTCAATCGCCCGCGTTCAGGGTCAGGCGATTCGGGTTGGCCCGGACAGTGCCGGGGCCAACCCAGGGCCGGCCTGTTATGGCTTCGGCGGCCATCAGCCTACGGTCGCTGATGCCAACCTCGTGCTGGGCTATCTCGATAGCGAGCAACTGCTGGGTGATAGTGTTCGGCTCGATTCTCAACTTGCCCTGACTGCGATCAGGACAATCGCGCAGGCTTTTGACCTTTCCGTCCAAGAGGCGGCACTTGGTATCTATCAGGTTGCCAACGCCAACATGGCCCGGGCTTTGCGTCGGGTTGCCGTTGAGCGCGGTCTCGATGCACGCACCTGTACGCTGATTGCCTTCGGCGGGGCAGGGCCCATGCACGCCGTGGCCCTGGCCCGCGAATTCGGCATTACCCGAGTTGTGGTACCTAAATTCTCCAGCGTTTTTTCGGCGCTCGGGTGCCTGACAGCCGAACTCAGCTATACGGAGCAGCATGCCGTGCGTATCTCGAGCACCGCCTGGCAGGCAGATGAATTCGAAGACATACGCCAACAAATGTACGAGCGCTTGGCGCGGCCGCTCACTGCCGCCGGCCATGCGCTGGATTCTTTGCAGGCCCGGCATGTCGCTCTAATCCGCTATGCAGGCCAAAGTGGCACGGTCGAAGTGTCGTTTACACCACCAGCCGATCATAACGCCCTCGATGCCGAATTCAAGGCTCACCACCAACGACTGTACGGCTTTATGACTGATGAGCCGTGGGAACTGGAGACACTGCGCCTGACCGTATCGGCAGCGACAGGTAATGATATCAACGTGCCACTTACCACGGCGGCACCGGCAACGATGGTAGCCCCAGAGACCCAGTGCTGGTTTGATCGGGATCGGTCGGTAACTACACCGCGCTACCCGCGGGAAACTCTTGCAGCAAAACAGAAAATTGAGGGCCCGGCAATCATCGAGGACCAATGGTCGACTACGGTCGTGCCACCCGGTGCTACCGCCTGGTCGGACCGCAGCGGGCATATCCACATCGACACCGGTGGGGCCGCATGAATTCTCCAATCAACCCCTTCACAGTCGAGGTCATTCGTAACGCTTTGACTGCGATCGCCGAGGAGATGTCACTCGTAGTCATGCGCTCAGCACGCTCACCCCTGCTACGTGAAGCCGGCGATCTGTCATCGGCATTAACCGATGCCAATGGCGACCTCATCGCCCAGGGCCGTGATATTCCGGCCCATCTGGGGGTGATGGGGTCCACGGTACAGGAGTTCTTGAAACGGGTCCCAGCTGCCCAGTTATCACCGGGTGATGTCTGGTTTTTGAATCTGCCTGAGGTCGGTGGTAACCACCTCCCTGATGTCAAGGCAGTGCGGCCGATATTCGCCGAAGGGGCTTTGCAGGCATTCGCGGTCAGCCTTGCCCACTGGGCTGATATCGGCGGCGCACGACCCGGCAGTTACGTCCCTGAAGCCCGGGATGCCTGGCAGGAAGGGCTGCGTATTCCACCATTGCGGGTATTTACCGCCGCGGGTACTGAGCACGAAAAACTCAATCTGATCCTGGCCAACGTCCGTGGCGCCCGGGAGCGCGAGGGCGACATTCTGGCCCAGATGGCGTCCACGCGCTCTGCCGATGAGCGTCTGGCCGAGGTGTTTGAGCGTTACGGCGTTGCCACCGTACAGGCTGCGATTAGGGACTTACATGACCAGTCCGAAGCTGAGATGCGTACGGCGCTGCGTTCACTACCCCCCGGCAGCTACCAGGGCGAGGACTGGCTCGACGATGATGGTGCCGGTGATGAGGTGCCCATTGCAGTACGGGTGCGCATCGAGATCGGTGACGGCGAAGCTACATTCGACTTCTCCGACAGCGATGACGCCGCCCGCGGGCCACTCAATGCAACCCCGTTTACTGCCGCCGCCAGCGTGTTCTACGCAGTCAAAGCCATCGCCGGGCCCGATATTCAGCCCAATGCCGGTTGCGCCCGGCCGCTGACAATCATTACCCGGCCGGGATCACTGCTGAACCCACCACTGGAACGGCCGGTGGTCGGTGGTAATCACGAAACGTCGCAGCGCATCGTCGACGCTATTTTCCGGGCCATGGAGCCGGTCATCGCCAGACGCTTAACAGCCGGCTGTTCGACCACCTCAGGATTGCTGCTGTTCAGCGGGCGTGATCCGCGCAACGGCCGCTGGACAACCCTCTACGAAGTTCACGGTGGTGGCGAAGGGGCGCGGGTTGACCGCGATGGTATGCCGGCAGTGCGGCCACACATGTCTAATGTGATGAACACCCCGGCAGAAATGATCGAGGCCAATTATCCGATCCTAATCGAACGCCAAGCTTTACGTCGCGGGTCAGGTGGTGCCGGCCATCACTGCGGCGGTGACGGGCAGGTTCGTGTTTACCGTGTGCTGGCACCGGAAATGGAATTAACAACCATGGTCGAACGTTGCCGAATCCCCCCATTCGGACTGTGCGGTGGCGCACCCGGTGCGACTTTTCGCATCACCTTGGAGCGCGCCTGTGGCGAGACCTTGCAACTGGCAGGCAAAACCAGTGTTCGTCTAGCGCAGGGCGATCGGGTAATTATGGAAAGCAGTGGCGGTGGAGGCTACGGCCCAGTGACCGCAAAACAGATCTGAACCAGGAGATTTACCATGAGATTAGCAAACAAGACCGCAATCATCACCGGGGCGGCCCAGGGTATGGGTGGCACCATTACCGAAAACCTGGCCCGCCAAGGCGCAGACCTGGTACTGGCTGCGCGAACCCTCAAGCCGCTCGAGGAAATGGCAGAAAAGGTGCGGGCCATGGGGCGCCGGGCCGAGATAGTGCCCACCGACGTGACCGAAGAGGCGCAGGTTGTTCGCTTAATCGAGCGCGCGCGGGAATTTTTCGATGGGCGAATCGATATTCTGGTCAGCGCAGCGGGTGCGACCGGCCCAATTGAGACACCGGTCTGGAAGATCGAGGGCCAGGCATTCAGCGATCTGCTGCAAAAAAATGTCAGTGGTGTATTTTTGCCGATCAAGCACGTCCTGCCGACCATGATAGAGCAGCGTTACGGTAAGATCGTCACCATCGGCGGTGCGTCTGGCATGCGCGGCTACCGGTATCGTGCTGGATACAGTTCATCCAAGTGGGCTGTGCGCGGCCTGACCCGAACGGCCGCGCTCGATGTTGGTGAATACAACATCAATGTCAACGTCATCATGCCGGGTATTGTCGAGACGCCGCGCATGGACAAATTGTGCCGGGAAAAAGCCAAAACGCGGGGCTGGACCTATGAGCAGGTCTACCAGGAATACGTCGAGGAGATGGCCCTGAAACGGGTAACCACACCGCAGGACATCGCCGATGCCGCGATCTTTCTAGCCAGTGATGAATCACAAAACATCACCGGCCAGGAGATCGTCATAGACGGTGGCTGGGCAGCCTAAGCCCTAACCGGATAACAAGAAGCACCACAGGAGAACACAATGCTGCCGCCTTTTGAATTGCTGGAACCACACTCACTGGACCAGGCACTGAAAATGCTCGCCACCAGCGAGAGCGTGCCGCTGGCCGGTGGAACCAATCTGTTACCCGATCTTCGTGCCCGTGGCGAAGCTGGTGGGCGTTTTATCAGCCTCGCGGCGCTCGACCAGTTGCACGGTATTGAGCATAGCGACAGCCGGGTGCTGATGGGCGCACGCACTACACTCAGTGATATCCTGCATGATCCGCTGATGCCAACCGCGGCACCGTCGCTGGTTTCAATGGCCAAGGTCTTTGCCGGCTCCATGGTCCGCAATGCGGCCACCGTTGCCGGCAATATCTGCTACGGCTCACCTTCGGCCGACGTGGTGCCGCCACTGTTGTCCCTCGATGCCGAACTGACACTCGCCAGTGCGGCCGGCGAACGAACTCTCAGCCTGAATGATTTCCTGCTTGACTACAAGAAAACAGCCCGTCGCCCAGACGAACTGCTGATTTCAGTTGCATGGGCGCCACCGACAACGGCCACCGCTAATCTCTTCTACAAACTGGGTCGGCGCCGGGGAGATGCTATTACCGTTGTCGGGGTAGCGGTCACCATAACAATAGAGAAAGGCAACTGCACTAAGGCCCGGATCGCCCTGGGATCGGTGGCTCCCACCGTGTTCCGTGCACAAGAGGCCGAAGAGGCTCTTGTCGGTGGGCCGCTGACAGCGACAACCATCGGTACAGCGGCACAAGCCGCAGCCCAGGCGAGCCGCCCTATTGATGATATTCGGGCGTCGGCCGACTATCGCCGCCATGCAGTCCATATGCTGGTGCGGCGCCTACTGACCGAGGCCTGGCAAACGGCCGGGAGCCAACATGACTGACAAGGAGACCCAGATGATCACAGAGAAACGGGTGGATATTCAAGTGAACGGCCAGGCATGTGAAATCACGGTGCCTGCCTGGCGGACGTTGCTTGAGGTACTGCGGGAGCTCGGTCATAAGGAAGTCAAATGTGGCTGCGAGAAGGGTGATTGCGGCGCTTGCGCGGTGCTGCTTGACGGCAAAGTCGTGGACAGTTGCCTGACTTTGGCCTGGAATGCTGCAGGTCGATCGGTGACAACAGTCCAGGGCCTGGGCGGGCCGGACAACGCCCACCCTCTACAGACAGCTTTTATCGAGCACGGCAGTGCACAGTGCGGGTATTGCACGCCGGGTATGATCATGGCAGCCAAGGCTCTGTTGGATGACATTCCCGAGCCGAGCCTTAAGGATATCAAACGGGGGTTGAGTGGCAACCTGTGCCGTTGCACCGGTTATACCCGAATATTTTCTGCCATTCAGGCTGCTGCCGAAACGCTGCGCCAACAGGAAACCACCTCATGAACAGGATCGAGAGCCCCGCTGCCAGTACCGCGAACCTACAACTGCGCCAGGTCGGCAAGCCACTGGTACGCACAGACTCCCCAACCAAGGTGTATGGCACTGCTGTCTACGCGGGTGACCTGACTATGCCTGGTATGTTGTGCGCCGCAGTCCTGCATAGTGATCGGGCCAGCGCCCTGCTGCGCCATGTGGACACCAGCCGCGCCGAGGCGCTCGCCGGTGTGCATTGTGTGCTGACAGCCGCTGACCTACCCCCCAGCCAGGGCGTTATGACCGACATGCCGGGCCAGACCGGTGGCTTGACCAAAAACACCAAGCAGCCGATCCTGGCCAAGGACCGGGTTCGCTTCTGTGGTGAACCCATCGCGCTGGTGGCAGCGGAAAATGCGGCCATTGCCGAACAGGCCCTGCGGCTCATCGATATTGAATACGAAGATCTCGATGGCATCTACGATCCTTTCGATGCGCTTGCACCTGGGGCGCCGATCATTTTTGGTGACGATAACGTGGTCGCCAGCTACAAGGTCCGCAAAGGAGACATCGAAAAAGGCTTCGCCGAAGCCGACTTCATCGTGGAAAACACGTTTACTACGCAATATCAGGAACAGGCTTTCCTTGAGCCAGAGGCAGCTCTGGCTTGGGTCGATGAGCACGAAGTTCTGAACATCCGCTCCAGTACCCAGGTGGTAGAACACTACCGTGCGGTTGCCGATGCCATTGGCCTGCCGCACAACCGGGTCCGACTGCGGGCCGAATTCGTCGGTGGTGGTTTCGGCGGCAAAGAGGTAATGACCATCGAGGTCTGGCTCGCGTTACTAGCGCTGGCCTCACGCCGGCCAGTCCAACTGGTACAGCCACGCGAGAGATCGTTCCTCTCACACGGGCCACGCCATCCGTTTACGATGACCCATCGCACCGGCGTCAGTGGCGATGGCAAAATCACCGCGTTGCAGATCAAACTCACCTCGGATGCTGGTGCCTATGCCAAGCTCAGCCCCTATATTCTGCTTTATGCAACCGTTGGCGCGACCGGTCCCTACCGGGTCGATAATCTGCATATCGATTCAGTATCGGCCGCCACCAACAACCTGCCGGCTTGCGCCTTCAGGGGGTTTGGCACCATGCAGGCGAATCTTGCCTGCGAGGGACAAATGGAAGAAATCGCCAAATTGCTGGGCATGGATTCCATGGAGGTCCGGCGGCGTAATTTCATTCATACAGGCGATGCCAATGTAACTGGGCAGATCATCCGCAGCACCGTCTGGTCAGATCAGTGTGCAACCCAGGCCTTGGCGACCCTGGGTGAGCGGCCAACAGATACCCAAACTACCCGAATCGGCCACGGTGTTGCCTGCTATCAGCAGAGCTACGGCCGTATCCGCTGGATGAAAGATTCGAGCGAGGCCTGGGTGGGTGTCGAGATGGATGGTACTGTAATCGTGCGAAGCGCCGTTACCGATATTGGTGCCGGCCAGTCTTCGGCGCTGGCCCAGATAACTGGCGAGATTCTCGGCGTACCGATGGATCAGGTGGTGGTGTACTTCGGTGATGGAGCAGTCACTCCCCTGGCCGGCACCTCGACAGCAAGTCGCGCGCTCTACATGTCTGGTAACGCCACCAAGATGGCTGCCTCTCAGGTGCGCAAGAACCTGCTGAGCTGCGTGGCTGGGTATTTTGGGGTAAAGATCGAACAGCTCGATATGTGTGATTCGCAAGTATTCATCATCGACGATCCGCAGCGGTCTATCGCCCTCAAAGATTGCGTTAAACTGTGTGCGGCCGAGGGAGTCCATCGCCATAACCTGGCGATCTTCAGGGCTCCCACCAGTGAGGGTATTGATCCAGAAACCGGGCAAGGGGAAGTGTTTCCCGATTTTACCTACGG
>NZCO01000011.1 GCA_002686445.1 bacterium
GATTGGCCCGAACTTCCCGAGACGGATGCGGCGGTGATCTGTACCGCTATGACCCGCATCAACGAATGCGAGACTGATCCTGACGGTACGGCCGTGGTCAATCTTCATGCTCCGGTGGCTTTGGCGGAGAAACTGGCTCGCCGGGGAACGATGGTCCTGTTTCTTTCCACCACCGGCGTTTTCGACTTTACCCGGCCCTATCGCCGTCACGATGAAGCTCCCAGTCCGGTGAGCGCCTACGGGCGGCAGAAGGCCGAGGCTGAGGCGCGTATTCTGGAACTAGATGGAAAGACTGCCG
This sequence comes from bacterium, assembly GCA_002686445.1. Taxonomy (GTDB): domain Bacteria; phylum Patescibacteriota; class Andersenbacteria; order UBA10190; family UBA10190. Next base: position 299 of record NZCO01000011.1, read on the forward strand.
TGCTGCGCCTGACCAAGATCATGGGACTCGACATGCCGTTACTTAATACATGGTGTACCGATCTCGCCGCGGGACGAGAGATCACAGCCTATGAGGATGCTTTCATTGCCCCCATCACGGCGGCTTTCGCGGCGCGCATGAGTCATGAAATCGTCAGCCGCGAGGCGGAAGGTGTGTTCCATGCCTCGGGGGATGAAGACCAGCCCTATACGGCATTGGCCGGAGAAATGGTGCGCGCCATGGATGTAGACGCCTCTCTCGTTAAAACAGCCGAAGGGGAACTGCCGCACTATCCCACCGCCAACGCGCCGCGTTACACGACGTTGGATATGTCCCGCGAGGAAGAGATGTTCGAAGTTCCTGCGCCCTCTTCTCTGGCCACCATGAGAGAGACGGCGGAGATCCTAGCGCGTGACTGCCGGGTGGCCTGAAGTTTTTGAAAGCATGAGCAGAACAGATCAAACCCCGGCCGTTTTCATTTTCGGTCTCAGCTCCGATATCGGACGCGAGATGGCGTTGCGCTTCACCGGGCAAGGCTGGAAAGTGGCAGGCACTTACCGTCAGAAGCAGAGCCTGGGTCTCTTGGCCGAAGAAGAGGATGTAACGGCGATTCCCTGTGATGCCGAGGATCCCGACAGCATTGCCGCCGCGGTTGCCGAATTCGCGGCACTGGATATGCCCTGGGACCTGTTCCTGTCCAGCATCGGCACCATGGAGCCTATCGGCCCCTTTTTCGATCTCGATTTCAACAATTGGGAAAAGTCGGTAACCGTCAATTCCGTGGCTCAACTGCGGGCGTTGCACGGCCTCTATCCGTTGTGCAGGCAAGAGGGGAAGGCTCACGCCATGTTTTTCGCAGGCATGGGGTCGAATAACGTGACGGCCAATTATTCCGCCTACATCGCTTCCAAGATCATGCTCATCAAGATGTGTGAACAGCTGGATGAAGAGGCCGGCGATCTCAATGTCTTTATTATTGGTCCGGGTTTTCTCCCCACTAAGATGGTTCAGGAAACTCTCCGCGCCGGAGAGATGGCTGGAGAGAACTATCAGAAGACCCTCGATTTTCTCGACAGCCCCGGCACCAGTTTCGACGACGTCTTCGCCCATATTAACTGGTGCATGAAACAAGGCCGGGAGGTGGCCGGGGGGCGTAATTTTTCCACCGTGCATGATTCCTGGCGTGATGGTGGCAGCGATCTGGCGGAGCGGCTTTGCGGGAGTCCGGATATGTTCAAGCTGCGCCGGAGCGCAGACGGCTCTTCGCGATGAACAGGGAACAGATGCGTCGCGTGTTTTTGTTTCCGGTCCGTATCCTGGGGAAGATTTTTTCCAGAATCACCGGCATCGTTATCCTTCCCTTTTCGGCTCTGGCCTGGACCCTGCAGCTGATGCTCAGATTTCCGCAAATTGCCCGTTCCGAAGTGGTGGTTCTGATGACTTCGCCGACAAGTTTCGGGCCAACGGTTATCGGGCCCGATCTGGTGCGTCGTTTGTATCAGGGGCGTCGCTGTCTTTTTTTCGTCGCTTCCTGGCGGCATGAATACAACACCAAGGTCAGTTTGTTGTGGACGGATGTTGATGTTGTCTTCATTCCGCGTTTTCTCATCACCCTTTCCTATCGACATCGAGTCATTGCCGTTCCGTTACTGCTTTGGCACGACAGGATGGTTGAATGGCTCACGCAGAAATTAGTGGGCCAGGTAAGTGGGGGCCGGGCGCAGTTTCTGATTCTTCTGGATCTGTACAGGGAAACACAGTTCCTGGATCAGGCCACATCGTCGCCTTCCATGCAAAACGGCGAAAGAGCGCTTAGTGTGGATGTGACCACTCAATGGCAGATCTTGCAGGAGCAGGTGCCTGCGCCGCCTGCTCGTCTGCCCGAGACGATGAGAAGCGACATAGCATCCGGATTGGAACGCCTATGGCGCAAAAACAATAAGGGCGGGACAGCCAAATTATGCTGTATGTATTTGCGGATCGAGAAACGCGAAGTCTATCGCGCCAGATTACGCAATAGCTCCTCTCTGGAGAATCATCTGCTGGCCGTTCGGCTGTTGAATGAAGCAGGATATCAGGTTCTTCTAACAGGGGATTTCGAGATAGACGCCGCCACCAGAGAAGATTTCGACGGGGCTCTTGTGGATGCCAAAAGTCTGGGCGCCGATAACGACATCTACCGGCTTTTCGCCGTCACGGAAGCAGACATTTTCATCGGCAATAACGGTGCCGGAGAAGTGTTGGCGATAATCAACGAAATTCCCAGCCTGTATCTCGACTGGTTCCCATATTCCAATGGCCGGAAAAATTCCTGGGTCTATTTTAAGGCTGCTCGTGACAAAGAGAATCACATGCTGTCCGGACGGCGTTTGATTACTGATTTTGTTTATGATAGTGGAGCCTCCTTCGGAACGCTTATAAACAACACACAAGATGAAATAACCGATGCTGTGGCCTGTTTTATTGAGGATGTGAAGGAGCGGAACAAGACCGACCCTTATGCTGATATTGCGGCGCTGATTCCCATGGACACCCAGTTTCATGCCACCGGAGCGCGTCTTTCCCCGGCCTGGGTTCGGCGTAACATTCCGGGTGAAGACGTAGCAACGAAGGCTCAAGCGTAAATGAAAGAATAAGAAACACTTGTTTAAGAACGTATTTGTGACCGGCGGCGCCGGATATGTGGGCAACCTTTTGACGCCACAGCTTCTTGAGGACGGCCATAATGTGACCGTCTATGACATCATGTATTTTGGCAAGGACACCCTACCGCTGGATCATCCCAATCTGACGGTGATCGAGGGCGATATCCGCGACACCGCAAAGCTGGGCAAAGCCTGCGAGGGCATGGATGCGGTAATTCATCTTGCCTGCATTTCCAATGACCCCAGTTTCGAGCTGGATGAGAGCCTGTCCACCTCTATCAATTATGACTGTTTCGAGCCCATGGTGGTGGCTGCCAAGGAAGCTGGCGTCAAACGCTTTATCTATGCCTCCACCAGTTCCGTCTANGGCGNTTCCGANGCCCCGGAAGTGCGCGAGGANCATCCCCTGGTGCCGCTCACCCATTACAACCGTTTCAAGGGNATGTGCGAGCCGTTGNTGTTCAAGCNTCAGGGNCCGGACTTCACCTGTGTCACCATCCGCCCTTCCACCGTTTGCGGTTATTCCCCGCGCACCCGCCTCGACCTGACGGTGAACATCCTCACCAACCATGCGGTGAACAAGGGTAAGATCACGGTCTTCGGCGGCGATCAGTACCGCCCCAACCTCCACATCAAGGACATGGTGCGGCTCTATCAGACCATGCTGGCTCTGCCTGCCGAGAAGATCGCCGGCGAGACCTTTAACGTGGGATACCGCAACCTCTCGGTCATGGAAATCGCAGAGCAGGTGAAGAAGGTGGTGGAAGAGGAATATCCCGAGCTGGGCGATATCGAAATCGTACGCACGCCCAGCGATGACAACCGGTCATACCGGGTCACATCGGACAAGATCAAGGATGCGCTGGGGTTTGAGCCCATCTTTACGGTAGAGGACGCCATCCGCGATTTGTGCACAGCCTTCCGTGATGGCAAGTTGCCCGACAGTTTTGACAATCCCTGGTACTATAACGTCAAACAATTGCAGGACGGGGAGGCGGCGTAATGGCGTCCAAACCCATCGCCGTGGTCACCGGCGGCGCCGGTTTCATCGGCAGCCATATGGTGGATTTGTTGCTGGAGCGTGGGTTTGCGGTGCGCGTCATCGACAGCCTTGTGGGCGGACGCGAACGTAATCTTGAGCACCAAAAAGACAACGCGGACCTGGCTTGCGAGTGGCGCGACATCCGCGGGCTGGCGGAGAACGACGCCCTGTTCGGGGGGGCTCGTTACGTGATCCATTTCGCCGGTATCGGCGACATCGTTCCCTCCATCGAACACCCCACGGAATATATGGAGGTCAACACCCAGGGCACGGTGCGGGTTTTGGAAGCGGCGCGCGCGGCAGGGGTGGAAAAAATGGTCTATGCGGCGTCCAGTTCCTGTTACGGGCTGGCCGATACGCCCACTGCCGAGGACCATCCCATCCGTCCGCAGTATCCTTACGCGCTATCGAAGAATATGGGCGAACAGGCCTGTTTCCACTGGCACAAGGTTTACGGCCTGGCGGTAAATTCGATCCGTATTTTCAACGCCTATGGCACGCGGTCACGTACTTCGGGAGCCTATGGCGCGGTATTCGGGGTCTTTCTAAAACAAAAACTGGAAGGCAAACCCTTTACCGTGGTAGGCGATGGCAGCCAGCGCCGCGATTTTCTCTATGTGACCGATGTGGCGGAAGCCTTCTTCGCAGCGGCCGAAACGGATCGTATGGGGGAGATATGGAATCTGGGCGCCGGGAACCCGCAATCGGTAAACCGGCTGGTGGAATTGCTGGAGGGCGATGTGGTCTACATCCCCAAACGGCCGGGAGAGCCCGACTGTACCTGGGCCGATATTGCCAAGATCACGTCCGAACTGGGGTGGGGGCCGGCGGTCAGTTTCGAGCAGGGTGTGGAAAAGGTCCTAGCCGAGATTGATTATTGGCGCGAGGCTCCGTTATGGGATCCCGAGTCCATCTCCCAGGCCACCGAGACCTGGTTCAAGCATCTCGCTTCGTAGAAAAACAACCACTGAACAACATTTGTACCGACAACCATGACCACAGCCAACACCAAGATTAAAGCCATCGAGGAGCTGGGCACTCTGCGTGAGGCCTCGAGAAAAGACGGTAAAACCGTCGCCATGGCGGGAGGCGTCTTCGACCTGTTCCACTATGGCCACCTGCGGCATCTTCAGGCGGCGAAAGACGAGGGTGATATTCTCGTGGTGGCGGTTACCGCCGATACCCATGCCGGGAAAGCTCCGGGCCGCCCTGTGTTTTCCGAGGAAATGCGAGCCGAGATGGTAGCGTCCCAGGAAATCGTCGACTGGGTGGTTGTTAACCCGCATCCCGGTGCCGAGCAGATACTCGAAGCCGTACAACCAGATATTTATGTAAAGGGGTCCGAATACGCCAACCCCGAGGACGATGTGACGGGACGTATCGTCACTGAACAGGAAGCCGTGGAAAAATACGGCGGCAAGATTATCTTCACAGACGAGATCACCTTCAGTTCCTCGAATCTGATCAATAANAATCTGAGGATTTTCGACCCGACACTGCGCGAGCACCTCAACGAGCTTCGTCGTAAGGGGGGCGCGGAACATGTACTCGGTCTGATTGAAAAGGTTAAGGATTACAAAGTTCTCGTGGTGGGCGACACCATCATTGACGACTATGTGTACGTTTATCCCATGGGTAAGTCGCCCAAGGAAAACATCATCGCCACCCTTTNCGAGGAAGGCGAGGTTTTCGCCGGGGGCGTAATCGCGGTAGCGAACACCCTGGCAAGCATCTGCGGTTTCGTGGATGTGGTGACGGTTCTGGGCACGGCGGATTCTCACCGCGAACTTGTGGAGAGCAGCGTCAAGGACAACGTCAATCTGACCATTCTCGAGCGGCCCTCGGCGCCGACCACCCGGAAACAGCGTTTCGTGGAACCCACCTATGTGAAGAAGCTGTTCGAAGTTTATTTCATGGACGATTCACCCCTGCACGAGGATGTGGAAGCCCATCTCAACGACATCATCGCAGAGAAAGCGGCAGACTATGATCTTGTGATGATCACGGACTTCGGGCACGGCATGTTACAGCCCTCCACCATCAAGCTGTTGGCCGAGAAAGCGAAGTTCCTTGCCGTCAACGCCCAGAGCAACAGCGCCAATCTGGGCTATAACCTGATTACGCGCTATCCGCGGGCCGACTATATCTGCATTGATATCCATGAGGCGCGGCTGGCGGTGGGAGATAAATTCAAAGAGGTCGCCGACATTATCTCGGAAGACCTTTCCAAGCGGATCGATTGTGACAGAATTACCGTGACCCTGGGCAGTGATGGCTGCATTACCTTTGAGAATGGCACCGGGGTGTGCGATGTGCCGGCCATTACAGGATCGCCTATCGATACGGTAGGAGCGGGCGATGCCTTCTTTGCCGTTACCGCGCCTATTGTTGCTTTGGGCGCGGCCATGAAGGACGTGGGTTTTATCGGTAATATTGCCGGGGGATTGAAAATCGGAATCGTCGGCCACCGCCGCTCCATCGAAAAGGCCAGTCTGGTGAAGACGGCCACGGCACTTTTGAAATAGGAAAAGAGAAAGTCTCTATGTCCAAACAGACAGACGCCTATTTTGCCACCCTCGGCGCGCTTCCAGGCAAAGTGTGCTGTCATGACGGCGACGGGGTGGAGATGTCTCTCGACGAGTCCATCGGACGTTTCGTCACCCTTGCCCGGGAAACTCACGATGCCGGCAACAAACTGGTTTTTATTGGCAATGGCGGCAGCGCCGGAATCGCCAGCCATATGGCTATTGATTATTCGAAAAACGGCAACATCCGCTCCCAGGCCTTCAATGACGGATCGGCGCTGACCTGTCTTGGCAACGACCTGGGTTATGAAAATGTATTTTCCAAACAGATCGAACTGCACGCCCGCCCCGGGGATCTTCTGGTGGCCATCAGCAGCTCGGGAAATTCAGAGAACATTCTCAACGGCGTGGATCAGGCGCGTGAATCAGGTTGCAGGGTGGTGACGCTGAGTGGTTTTGGCGAGGACAACCGGCTGCGTGGCAGTGGCAATATCAATTTCTATGTTCCTTCCCAGGAATACGGTTTCGTTGAGATCACCCATCTGGCCCTGTGCCATGCAGTGGTGGATTTTGCCATGGGATGGCAACCGGACAGCTGAAGCCCTGTGCGTGTTGCGCAATCGCGTTCCGGACTCCCTATATTAAGGAGTCCATGAAACGAACCAATGAACAGCAGCCCTGACATATCTTCTCTTTCCGGGACGGATCAAAAAGCCGGCATGGAAATGACGGACGCCGTGCCTGACAGCAAGGAAGCCGAGGATGCCCTCACTCGCCTGTTCCCCGAACGGCGTATTTCCAGGGTCCTGTTGGTCAATCCGCCGGATTCCCACGCCGGGCTGTTCCAGTACGACACCGCCAAACGGGGTCGTTATACCAATTATCCCCCGTACGGACTGATTATTCTGGCGCGCAACCTGCGCGAAATCGGCGTGGAGGTGGAAATCTGCAACCTCAACCACGAGGTTCTCAAACAATGCCACGCCACGGAAAAAACGGATGAGTTCGATTACGACGCGGCCTGGAGCGGCCCTCTCGATACGGCGGTGGAGAACTTTGCGCCCGATCTGATCTGTGCCACCTGTATGTTCACCATGACTCACCTGTCGTTCAAGCGGGTGTGTGAAAGGGTCGCCTCGCACGGAGTTCCCCTGGCCGTCGGCGGGGTTCATGTGAGTAACGACGTGGAGCGTGTGCTCGACGATATTTCCTGTGCCCGTATGGCGTTTCTCCATGAAGGAGAGCTCGCCCTTAACGGCTTCGTGCAGGTCGTCAACGGCGAGGCCGCCACCGATACACTGGCCCAGCTTATTATCGACGAGTGCGGAAAGCGGTTCCGGTTCTCAGGAGAAAAACGTCCCACGGAGGATGACTGCAACCTGCTGCCTTCCTGGGATCTGGCCGCGCCGGAGGAAAACGCCCAGTTCGGGACCATCGGCTCTTTCTATTATCTGAAACCCAAGGATGCCCGTTTTGCCACCATCCTTTCCAATCGCGGCTGCCGGGCACAGTGCACCTTTTGCTCGGTACGCAGCTTTAACGGCGCCGGGGTGCGTCTGCGTGACGTGGTCTCGGTGGTGGATGAACTGGAATTGCTGGAAAACGAATATGGCGTGCGTCACGTCATGTGGCTTGACGACGATCTGCTGAAAAACGAATCCCGCGCCGTGGCCCTGTTCAACGAGATGGTGCGGCGGGGGTTGAAGCTTACCTGGGATGCCACCAATGGCGTCATCGCCATTTCCTGTAGTGAAGAGGTGATCGCGGCCAGCGCCGAAAGTGGCTGTATCGGAATGAATATCGGTATGGAATCGGGCAATCCGGAGATTCTCAAACAGGTGCGCAAACCCGGCAAGGTGGCCAATTTTATCCGCGCCGCCGAGGCCCTGCGCAAGCACGAACAAATTTACTCCAGCATTCAATTGATGGTGGGATTTCCCGGCGAGACCATGCGCATGGTGATGGATACCATTGAGGTGGCGCGGGAAATGGACCTCGACTGGTGCCGCATCTCGCCCCTGCAGCCGCTGCCTAATACGCCCATATATGATTCCATGGTGGCTCAGGGCCTGATTGACGATGTAGGCAGTTCCGAGGTGCGGTTCGCCGCCGGCGCCTTTGGCAAGCAGGCGGAAATCGAACATGGCCTACGCCTGGCTACGGCGGATTTCGAGGAGGCCTTCGCCGCCATCGACCTCGACCAAGTTCCCGACGGCGACCAGATCACCGACATTTGGTTCTATATGAACTATCACCTCAACTTTCACCGCCTGTTCCACGAAGACCGTCCAGCCAAGATCGACCAGCAGATTGCGACCCTGACCAATCTCAGCGACGTAGTGGCGCCCGAGAATGCCTTCGCTCTTTATTTCCTTGGGTTCCTCAGCCAGCAGAAGGAGGGATACGTTCCGATGGCGGTTGTTGAACGTCTCGACAAGCGTCTTAACACTTCCGAATACTGGCGCGGTCGGTTTGCTGCCTTTGGGTTGGCTGTCGATGACCTGCGCAGCAACGATTTCAAGAACAAAAACCTCCCCAGGCTTCTACCCAAGGGTTATTCGAATGCCTGGGTTGCCTGATTATTGCAATGCAGGACAGTAGTGGCGGTTTCACCGTTTTCTGTTTCCGGGACTTCAGGTAAAAATGTGTCCAATGGTTAGCGATCAGCCCATCAAGATTGGCATGGTGGGGGTGGGGTATATCGGTCAGATCGCCCATCTCGCCAATTACATGGAAATGGAAGGCTGTGAAGTGGCCGCCATCGCCGAAGTCCGCCCCGGCTTGCGTGATGCGGTTCAGGCTCATTACGGCATTCCTCAAGCCTTCCCGACCCACAGGGATCTGCTGGACAATGCCGAAGTGGATGCGCTGGTTGCGGTGACGCGCCGTCACCATGTGGGCCCGGTGGCTCTCGATTGTTTGCAGGTGGGGAAACACCTGCTGACGGAAAAGCCCATGGCGGCAACACTTCAACAGGCCGAGAAGCTGGCCGCTGCTGCGGAGAAAGCGGGTGCCCGTTACGCCGTCGGTTATATGAAACGCTACGACGAAGGCGTGCAGCTGGCCAAGGGGTTGCTCGACGAACTTCTGGAAAGCGGTGAGCTGGGGTCATTGACTCTTGCCCGCCTATATTGTTTCCAGGGGCATAATTTCTATGATTGTGCCAAGGCTGTGGGTTTGGGTGAGGCGCGGCCCGAAGACCTTGATGCCTGGCCTGTGGCGCCGGACTGGTTGCCGCAGGAATTGTGCGATGACTATGACGCCTTCATGAATGTCTGTACCCATGACATTAATCTGATGCGATACCTTTTTGACGGAACTCCCGAAGCGGTTCGTCTTGATTACCGCAAGGAAGCAGGTAGCGTCGCCCTGTTCGATTATAGTGATTTCCCCGCCGTCTTTGAGTTCGAGACTTTCAAGCATGGCGACTGGTGTGAGGGCGTTGAGATTTTTTTCCAGCGCGGCCGCCTGACGATCAGACTGCCGGCGCCGTTGCTGAAAAACGTTTCGGCGCAGGTGACGCTCCAGCGTGATGCGGAAGGGGATAAAGAAGAAACCTTCGAGGCTGGACAGGACTGGTCATTCCGGCGGCAGGCCCGGGCCTTCGTCGACGATCTAAGGGAGAATCGCGATTCCATCGCCAGCGGCAGGGACGCCGTGGAGGACATTCGCCTTGCTGAAGATCTCTGGAAAGGTCTCGTCAGTTAACGCTGAACATTATGGGAAAAGTCTTGTCCGTGAAACAAACAGATAGAAAGATTCGCCAGCGCGAAAACAGCTCCGGAAATTCCGATTCAGTCTTCATCAGTTCAGGAGGCGAGGTTCCCTTCTGGATGACGAATATCGGTGAAGATGAAATTGCCACCGTATCCGAAACCCTGGCCAAGAAATCATTCAGCCTAGGCGTTGTCACTGCCGAGATGGAAGCTGAGATTGCGCAACAGCTTGATGTCCCTTACGTCCTGTGCACCACCAGCGGCTCCATGGCCATGTTGATGGGATTGATGGCTGCCAGCATCGGCTCCGGTGACGAGGTCATCGTTCCCACCCGCACATTCGTCGCTACGGCCCATGCGGCTACTATCCTTGGCGCCAAGGTAGTGCTTGTAGATTGTCTTTCCGAGAACACGAGCATGGATGTGAACCAGGTGGCGGAAAAGATTACCTCGCGCACCAAGGCCATCATGCCGGTGCATCTCAATGGCCGCGCCTGTGACATGACGGCCATCCGGGCGCTGGCGAAAGAGCATCGCCTTGCCGTGATCGAGGACGCCTGCCAGGGCATGTTCTCACGCGGGCCGGACGGGTATCTGGGCACGCTGGGAGATTGCGGATGTTTTTCCTTCGGTATGGTCAAGCTGGTCTCCACCGGTCAGGGAGGGGCCATCGTCACCCGTGACAAGGCGCTGTACGACAAGCTTACCGCCATCCGCAACCACGGCGTTGCCGACGTGGTCTCCCACACCTATCTGATGCCGGGTCATAACTTCAAGTTCAACGACATCCAGGCTTCCATCGGATTGTGGCAGGTCCGGCGCGGGCCGGAGAAAGCCGCTCATGTGAACACCGTGTATAAAAGGTACCGCGACGCCGTGGCGAAGCTTCCATTTCTCGAGATACTCCCCGTGGATGTGGATAACGGCGAAGTAGCTTTGTGGGTTGAAGCCATCAGTGAGGAGCGGGATCGGCTTATGGATTTCCTAGCCGCAAGAGGTATTCAGACGCGCAAATTTATCCCCTGTGTGCATACGGCGCCCCATTTCGACAGTGGCGAGCGCTTCCCCAATTCCGAACGTTTCAACCGTATCGGCTTTAATCTTCCCTGCGGGCCGGATTTACCTTTGGAATACGTGGATAAGACAATCGCCGTTTTGGCGGAATACGAACAGAGTTGAGACGTGTTTGTGGCCGTCTATAACCATAAAGTATTTATGTTTGATTTTTGTTCCTTCCGTGGAGATATTGAAATACAACGCTCCCTTTTAGGCCGGGAATCAACAGGATGCATGTTAATGTCTGTGATTATCGGTGTATTCAGGGATTGTTCCCCCCAAAAATCTTGTTATCGAAAATAAAAGACCAAGAGAAAGACACTCCATGGCTGTCAGTATAAACTTCGCCGATCTTACACACACCGGAAGTATAGTTTCCGCGAACACGTTTCCTTTGGGAATTTCTATGGTGGCGGCTTACGCCAAGCAGGAGCTGGGGGATGAAATTGATTTCGAGATTTTCAAGTATCCCGACGAGTTCAATAAACATCTCCAGTCCGGATTCCCCAAAATCGCCGCTTTCTCCAGCTATGCGTGGAGCTTCAATCTGTGTCTTGCCTTTGCGAGCAAGATCAAGGAGGCATCGCCGGAAACGGTGGTCATCTTTGGCGGCGTCAATTTTCCGTCGGCACGGGACGAACAGCAGGCCATTCTTGCTCGCAACCATATGATCGATTTTTTCATCGAAGGTGACGGCGAGCTTCCCTTTGTGGAGCTCTTCAACACCTTGAAAGAACATGACTTTGATGCCTCGGCGCTTAAGCAGTCGCGGAAGGTGGTCCCCAGCACACGCTATCTTGTGGACGGCGAGATAATCGCTGGAGAAATGATGCCGCGGATCAGTGATATGAATACCATTCCCTCCGTCTATCTCGACGGCATGTCGGACAAGTTTTTCGACGGTGTTCTTACCCCCATGCTTGAGACCGTCAGGGGCTGTCCCTATTCCTGTACCTTCTGCAACGACGGTTGGAGCTACGCCAGCAAGACGCGTCGCTTCTCGCAGGAGCGTATTTACGCAGAACTGGATTACATCGCCGAGCGCACCACGGTTAACGAGTTCATCATTACCGACTTGAACTTCGGTATTTTCAAAGAGGATGTGGAAACGTCGCATTATCTCGCCAAACTTCAGGACAAGCACAATTTCCCGAAATATCTGGTTCAGGCATCGGCTAAGAACAACAAAGAACGGATCATTGAGATTTCCAAGATTTTGCGTGGCGCTCTGGCGCCTGGCGCCTCGGTGCAAAGCACTGATCCAGCCGTGCTTAAGGCGATCAAGCGTAAAAATCTGTCGGTGGAGGACTTGGCTGAAGTGGCCAAGACCCGGGGCGATGACGATGCTACCGGCATGTCGGAAGTGATCATGGGCCTGCCAGAAGATACCAAGCGGGGGCATTTTAAATCTGTCTTCGAAATGATCGATACCGGCGTGACCCTGTTACGCAACCATCAGTTCATCCTTCTCGAAGGTACTGAGGCGGCGAGCCTGGAATCACGCGACAAATACCAGATGGACACGCGATTTCGCGTACTGATGTTTTGTATCGGCAAATATGAGATTCTGGGCGACATGGTTCCAATCGCCGAGGTCGATGAATTCTGCATTTCGAACAGCACCATGACCTACGAAGATTATCGGGAGTGCCGTGATCTGCATCTGACGGTGGAAATTTTTCTCAACGATGCCATCTTCTATGATCTTCTCCAGTTTCTCGACACTTTTGGTGTTTCCCATGCCGATTTCATCAGAACGGCGCACGACAGAGCCACGTGTAAAGATACGGTGCTCGCGGAAGTCTATGCGGACTATCGTAAGGAGGAAGAGGGCAACCACTGGAACAGCCGTGAAGAGGCGACGGAATTCATTGCGCAGCCGGGAGTCATCGAGCGTTATTTCTCCGGCGAACTCGGCGCTAACGAGATCCAGAAATATCGCGCCACCATAATCTGCCAGCATCTGGAGGCTGTGCACGATATCGCCTTTGCTACCGCGCGCGCGCTGTTGGGTGACGAGGCCAAGGACGAAGAGGTGGATCTCTATCTCACCGAATTGCGTAACTTCAGCCTTATGCGCAAGAGTAATTTCTGGGAATCAGACAAGAAACATTGCGAGACCTTTCATTTTGATTTTCTGGAACTGACCAGCAAAAATTTCACCATCAGTCCGTTTGATGTCAGATGCCCGGAGGGAATTAAGCTGGAAATTTTCCACACCAACCGCCAGCGCGATATGATCGACGGTTGGATTCGCCAGTATGATTCCTCTCTGCTTGGGTTGAGCCGGATTCTCAGCCGTGCCCAACTCAGCGCCATGTACCGCAATGTGAAAGACGTGCAGAATGCCCGCGAGTTCACCTCCAAATGGGTGTCCGAACAGGTAGTTTAAGGGTGTTCCCCGGAATCTGCTCATGAGGCGAAGGCCTTCTGGGCGGGGAAAATAGAAAACGGTTTCGTATCATGGCGATATGTTTGCACAGAAAGTCCCAGGGAGATCGGTAATGCCCACGGCAATGAATCGTAAAAAGAGGAGCGACGAAAAGAACGTGTCCAAGCCTGTTAAAATCAGCTTTGCCGATCTCACCCATACGGGTCAGCTCGTGGCGGCCAACACGTTTCCGCTCGGCATTACCATGGTGGCGGCAAATGCCCAGAAAGAACTGGGCGACGAGATCGATTTTGAAATATTCAAGTATCCTGAGGATTTCAGCGCCTATCTCGACAACAGCACGCCGCAGATCGCCTGTTTCTCGGCCTTCTCCTGGAATATCCGGCTGGGCCATGAATTTGCCCGCCGTCTCAAGGAGGTCTCGCCGCAGACCCTCATGGTCTTCGGTGGCCCGAATTTCCCCTTGGGTGACGAGGAGCAGAAGGCATTTTTCGAGAAGTATCCGGCCATCGACTGTTATTTCGAATTTGAAGGTGAAGTTGCCTTCATCGAGTTTTTCCGGACCATGAAGAAAATGGACTTCGATTGGGAAAAATTCAAACAGGAACACCGCACCGTGCCCAATATCCGCTATCTGGTGGACGGGGATCTGGTCGTCGCCGAGTTGGGGCCCAAGATAAGCGATCTTGGCGCCATGCCATCTCCGCATTTGAGCGGTGTCTCGGACAAGTTCTACGACAAGGTGCTGATTCCCATGCTCTACACCACGCGGGGCTGCCCTTACCGCTGTACCTTCTGTTATGAGGGCCGGACCTATTTCACCAAGACCCGCCGTTTCGAGCAGGAACGTATCCGCAAAGAACTGAACTACATCGCTGAGCGTGCGAAGGTCAACGACCTGATTCTGGTGGACTCTAATTTTGGCATGTTCAAGGAAGATCTGGACACCGCCAGGGAGGTTCGCGAGTTACAAAAGAAATACGACTGGCCCAAGACGCTGATCAGCGCCACGGCGAAAAATCACAAGATGCGAACCATGGAAATTGTGGAGATTTTGGGCGACACCATGCCGCCCACCTCTGCTGTGCAGAGCACTGACGTGGATGTGCTTACCCTGATCAAGCGCAAAAACGTATCCATGGAGCAGATGGAGGAAATGGCGAGTCTAGCTGTGGCGAAAGGGGGGCAGAGCGAGGCGGAAATCATCCTCTGTCTTCAGGGTGATACTAAGAAGAAACATTTCCAATCCATCTTTGACCTGCTTGATGCTGGGATGAGCTACATTCGTATGTACCAATTCATCATGCTTCCCGGCACCGAGGCAGCCAGCCGGGAAGAACGCGAGGAATATAAATTCCAGACTCGATTCCGGGTTTTGCCGCGCTGTTTCGGTACCTATGTTTTTCGTGGCGAATCATTTCCCGTGGCCGAGGTGGAAGAAATTTTGGTGGCCAACAGTACCATGCCTTTCGAGGATTATCAGGCTTGCCGCGCTTTCCATCTGACAGTGGAGACCTTCAACAACGATTCTCTGTTCATCGACCTCATTCGCTTTCTCAACCACACCGGGGTAAAGCGTTCAGATTTTATTACCGCAGTTCACGATAGAATTATCGAAGGCGGTGGCGCGATAGCGAAACTCTACGCCCAGTACGTTGATGAAGAAGCCAGAAATATGTGGGACGACAGCAAGGAAGTGGAAGATTTTGTGGTCGAACCTGGCGTCATCGAGCGCTATGTTGATGGTGAATACGGCACTAACGAGCTCTATAAATATCGCGCCCTGGCCGTTTTCGAACATCTAGAGGTTCTGCACGAGATCGCTTATTCGGTGGCTCGTTCTCTGTTAGAGGATGCAATCGGTCACGATGCGATGGTCGAATCCTATCTCGAAGAACTTCTGGAATTCAGCCTGCTGCGCAAGCGTGATCTGCTTAATACCGAACATCTACAAAGGAAGATTTTCCATTTTGATTTCGCCGCTCTCGTAGATTGTAAATTCGCCCAAGATCCACTGACGCTTGCCCGGCCCGAGGGGATTACCTTGGAGGTTTTTCACAACGATTGGCAGCGAGATCTGATTTCGGGATATATCACCCAGTACGGCTCCGACGTGATCGGCAAGGGACGCATCCTGATCCGTGCCAATATGAACCGGCTCTACCGCAGTGTGCGGCATCCGGATGGTGGCGAGAACGGAAAAATCGATGTGTCTCCGGAAGGGGGCGTGGCTGAAGATGGCCCATCGGGGGGCGCTTCGCCGAAATTCAACGTGGGCAACTAGAGCCGCCACGTTTGGACAATTTTTAGTGTTTTCGTGCGTATCGGCGTCGATTTCGATAATACCCTTGCCGGCTATGACCATCTGTTCGCGGAGGCGGTACGTGACCGCGGCTGGGGTCATGTGCCGGTGGATCAGGGCAAGCAGGCTTTGCGTGATGCCCTGCGCGCCGGCCCCGACGGCGAAAACAACTGGCGCAGCCTGCAGGCGGAGGTCTATGGCGCGCGTATGGCCGAGGCAAAACTCTTCGAGGGCGCGGCTGATTTTTTTGAGCGTTGCAGGGAGCGCGGCGTTACGGTTTCCATTGTCAGCCACAAGACCAGATATGCCGCCGCCGATCCCGGCGGAGTGGACCTGCACACGGCCTCGCTGGACTGGATGAAGTTACAGGGTTTTTTTGAAGGTGAGGGGTTCGGACTCGACCCCGCGCAGGTTTTCTTCGAAGCCAGCCGGGCGGATAAGCTGGCGCGCATTGTCGCCCTGAAGTGCACTCATTTTATTGACGACCTTGAGGAAGTGTTGCTGGCTCCCGAGTTTCCCAAGGGCGTGAAACGTTATCTGATCGGTGCCACGACAGATGCGCCGGGACTCACTTCGTGCCGGAACTGGCGGGATATCACGGAGGGTGTCTTTGGTCGAAACTCTGTCTGACCTCCGGGAAGCCGGACTCGACGCCACCGTGGCGGCGCTGGCCGGAGCGGAGGTGGTGGCCCTTGAGCAGATGACGGGCGGCGGCAACAACCGGGTCTATGGGGTGAAACTCTCTGACGGCCGTAAGGTGGCCGCCAAATGTTATCCTTCCCAGAAGGAAGACCCGCGCGACCGCCTGGGGGTGGAATTCGGAGGGCTCGATTTTCTTGCCCAACAGGGGGCGGGTTCCGCGCTTCCGCAACCGCTGGCCGCCGACCGTGAGGCCGGCGTGGCGCTTTATGAATGGATCGAAGGCGAGGCGGTGGCGGCAACCGACCCCGAAGCTCGCAAGCTCAGCGACGTGGATCAGGCGCTGGAGTTGTTGGAAAAACTTCATGATCTGCGTCTGACGCCGGGCGCGAGGGAGCTGCCGCCTGGTTCCGATCCCTGTTTCAGTGGCGCCGATCTGGTGGCGGGGATTGCCGGGCGCAGGAGTCGTCTGGGAGAGGTGGCTAAAGACGACGGCTCCCTGCAGGCATTTTTGTCAGGAAAATTCGATGCGGCGCTGGAGGCAGGCACACAACAGGCAAGAGAGAATTATAAGGTGGCGGGCATGGATTTCGGCGCTGCTATTCCCGAAGGGAAGCGCACGTTATCGCCGTCGGATTTTGGATTTCACAACGCCCGGCGGCGCGAGGACGGCTCCCTGGTGTTTCTCGATTTCGAATATTTCGGCTGGGACGATCCGGTGAAAATGACGGCGGATATCCTGATGCATCCCGGCATGGTGCTGAGCGCCGGGGAAGAGGTGAAATTCCGCACCGGTTTGGCGGAGATCAATCGGGAAGACGAAACCTATGAGGTGCGGCTCTCCGCTCTGTGGCCACTCTTCGGGTTACGGTGGTGTTTGATTCTGCTTAACGAATTTTTACCCGAGCGCTGGTTCCGCCGCGTTTATGCCGATGGCGGGCGCGACCGCGAAACAGCACAGGCCCGGCAACTGGACAAGGCGGAATACGTGCTGTGCCGGGCGATGGCTAGATGATGGAAGGAAAAGACGGAATTTAATGACTCCTGCGAAGATACAAAAAACAAACCACACGGAAACGCAGCTGGACGCCCGTTCGCGCAAGCTGCGCGAAATGGTGATCGACGCCCTGGACGGCGGCGGGCGGGGCCATCCCGGCGCCGCTTTGTCTCTGATCGAGATCGTGCGGGTGTTGTACGACGACGTGTTGCGCTATCGCGCCGCCGAACCGGACTGGACGGAACGGGACCGCTGTATCCTCAGCAAGGGGCATGGCTGTCTGGCGCTCTACGCTATCCTTGCCGATAAAGGGTTTTTCCCGGTGGAAGAACTGCACCGACAATGTCATCCCGACGCCATGTTGGGCGGACACCCAGAGGCCCATAAGATTCCTGGCGTCGAGGCCTCTACCGGAGCGCTTGGTCACGGCCTGCCCATCGGCGTCGGCATGGCCCTGGCGGCGCGCTTGCAAGGGCGCGACAGCCGCGTCTTCGTCATTATGGGTGACGGCGAGATCAACGAGGGTTCGGTCTGGGAAGCGGCCCTTTCCGCCGACAAGCACGGACTCGACAATCTGGTGGCCATCATCGACCGCAACAAGCTGCAATCCTACGGCCCCACCGCCGAGGTGCTTGACATGGAACCGCTGGTCGACAAATGGCGCAGTTTCGGTTTCGCCGTAAGCGAGGCCGACGGCCATGACGTGGAGTCGCTGCGTGAAGGATTCGCGGCCTTGCCCTACGAGCCGGGAAAACCAAATTTATTGATCTGTCATACGGTGAAAGGGCGCGGCATTGCTGAAGCCGAGCATAACCCCACATGGCACCACAAGGCGCGGCTCAGCCCGGAACAGGTGGCCGAACTGCGCAAGGCGCTGGGAGACAACTGATGCGCAGCGCTTGTATGGAAATGGTTCACGAACTGGCCCGGAGCGACCCCCGCGTGGTTTATGTGGGGTCTGATCTGGGGGCCGGAACTCTGGACGCTATGAAGGCGGAAATTCCCGAGCGCTTCTTTATGGAGGGCGTGTCCGAGGCCCACCTCATCGGCATGGCGGCGGGTCTCGCCATGGAAGGGTTCATCCCCTACGTACACACCATCTCCACCTTTATCACGCGCCGCGCTTTCGAACAGGTGGCGGTGGATTTATGCCTCCATGATCTGCCGGTGCGTCTGATCGGTAATGGCGGCGGTCTGGTCTATGCGCCGCTGGGCCCCACTCATATGGCGGTGGAGGATATTGCCGCCATGCGCAGTCTGCCCGGCATGACCGTGGTGGCGCCGGTGGACGCCGAGGAAATGCGTCGTTTCATACCTCAGACTCTCGACCGGCCCGGCCCTATCTATATCCGCCTCGCCAAGGGCTATGATGACGTGGTGTCGCGGGACTCCGACGGTTTCGAGATCGGACGCGCCATCACCCTGCGTGAGCCCGGAGATGTGCTGTTCGTTACCACCGGAGTCATGGCCCAGCGCGCTCTGGCGAGCGCCGATATATTGGCTGGTGAGGACATTAAATGCGGCGTGCTGCATATGCATACGGTGAAGCCGCTGGATGCCGAAACGCTGCTGCGACTGGCGAGTAAGGTGAAGCTGGTGGTGACAGTGGAGGAGCATACTCTGATCGGTGGACTGGGCGGTGCGGTGGCGGAACTCTTCGCCGACCATGAATGGAACGCGCCGCCACCACGGCTCAAACGTCTCGGCCTGCCCGACCGTTTTCTCAGCGATTACGGCTCCCAGGATTTCCTGCTTGAGGGTTGCGGCCTCGATCCAGCCGGAATTTCGGCCACGGTACGTGGAGTGCTGTTGTGAATGATACCGCCCCCATCCGCTATGTGGATATGGCCGCACAGTTCACCGAACAGCGCGACGAGATCATGGCGCGCGTCGAGGCGGTGCTGGCTGAGGGCAAGCTGGTGGGCGGGCCGGATATTGAAATCCTTGAACAAGAGATCGCCGAATTTTGTGGCGTCGCCCATGTGGTGGCCCTGAACTCTGGCACCGATGCACTGGCCCTGGGCATGGCGGCTCTGGGGATCGGCGAGGGCGACGAGGTGATTCTGCCACCCAATTCTTTTATCGCCTCGGCCGCCGCCGTGGCCACCATCGGCGCGGTGCCGATGTTCGCCGATGTGTGCGACGACCAGAACATCGATCCCGAAAAGGTAGAGGCCGCCGTCACGCCGCGCACCAAGGCCATCATGCCGGTCCACCTGACGGGCCGCATCGCAGATATGGCGCCGCTCTTGGATGTGACGGAACGGCATGGCCTGCTGGTGGTGGAGGACGCCTCCCAGTCTTTCGGCTCGCGCTATGAGGGCCGGCTGGCCGGGTCGTTCGGGGATGTGGGTTGTTTCTCAGCCCATCCACTGAAGAATTTCAACGCTGTCGGAGATTCGGGGTTTCTCACCACCGATGACGGCGAAGTGGCGGAGAAAGTGGCGAAGATGCGCAATCACGGTTTGGTGGGAAAGGGGCTGTCGGAATCTTTCGGTTATGTAAGCCGCATGGACACCCTGCAGGCGGCGATCCTGCGTTATAAGCTGGAAGTTCTGCCCGGGGTCATCGAGCGGCGGCGCAGCTATGCCGCCCTTTATAGGGAATATCTCGATCCGGAACATGTGTTCATGGCCCCGGAACGGGATGTGGAATTCAACACCTATCATACCTTCGTCATCCAGGTGGACTGCCGCGACGAGTTGAAGGCACATCTGGAGGAGCAACAGATCGGCTCGGCCATCCATTATCCGCTACCGCTGCATTTGCAGCCGGCGGCAAGTGATTTCGGCCATAAGGCGGGGGATTTCCCGGTGACCGAACGGCAGGCGGAACGCATTCTTTCCCTGCCCGTTCATCAGACCTTGGGCCAGGACGATGTGCGCCGCGTGGCCGCCACCGTGAACAGTTTTTTCGGATGATTTCCGGGTCTCTGTCCCCATATTTGTTTGTGAGTTCGTGGAAGGAAAAAATTACGTGACTAAGCTCTACAGCATGTTGAAACCGTTTCGTTTTCCAGAGCGTCTGGAGGCGATTCGTGAGCGCCACCTCGAAGCGCCAGTGAACATCCGCATCAAGCCCATGAACCACTGTAATCATGATTGCTGGTACTGCGCCTATCGGGTCAGCAATCTGCAGTTGGGTGAGGATATGGATGTGAAAGACCTTATCCCCACCGACAAGATGTTTGAGATCGTCGACGATATCGTCGAGATGGGGGTGCGGGCAGTGACTTTTTCCGGCGGTGGCGAGCCGCTGATCTATAAGCCTTTGCCCGACGTCATCGAACGCCTGGCCGCGGGCGGGGTCAAGGTGGGGGCGCTGACCAATGGCTCCAACCTCAAGGGCAAGGTGGCCGACGCCTTTGCCGACCATGCCACCTGGGTGCGCATTTCCATGGAGGGATGGGACGGCCCCAGCTATGCCGAGGCACGGCGTATCGGCGAGGATGCCTTCGACAAGCTGATTACCAATATGCGTGATTTCGTGGCGCGCAAATCTCATTGCGTGTTGGGGGTGAGCCTCATCATGGGCCATGACAACTATGAGCATGTGTCGGAGCTTGTGGCGCTGTTGGGGGATGTGGGTGTCAACCATGTGAAGCTGGTGGGCACGGTGGTGAGCAATGACGGCGCCGAGTTCAACGCCTATCACCAGAAACTGAACCCCCGCATTGACGAGGAAATAGCCAAGGCCGAGGCCATGGCTGCGGATACCTTCACCATTCTCAATCATTATCACGAGATGGAGGAGCGCTTCGACCGGCCCTATGCCATTTGTCCCAACATCCAGTTTAACCCGGTGATCGGCGGCGACTGCGTGGTTTACACCTGCCACGACAAGGCCTTCACCAAGGGCGGCACCTTGGGCTCCATCAAGGATATGTCGTTTAAGGCGTTTTGGTTTTCCGATGAAAACCGCGAGCGGGTCTACGCCATCAATCCCTCCAAGCATTGCCCGCACCATTGCGCCGACCATGTGAAAAACCTGGGGATGATGGATTATCTCGCCATTGATCCCGAACACGGACAGTTTGTTTAACTATGGCCTGCTTTGTAAAATTCCGGCTCAGCCGTTGATATTCTGTCCTATCGTAGAAATATAAGGGCGACGGGAAGCCTGTAGGTTACTGCCGATGACAATCGAAATCAGTTTTGCCGATCTCAGTCACACTGGGAAAACAGTGGATGCCAACTTCTTCCCGCTTGGGAGTGGTTTTGTCGCCGCCTATGCCCAGGAATATCTTGGGGATGAGATCAACGTACAATTGTTCAAATATCCGACGGATTTTGCCGATTATCTGGGTGAGACTATTCCAAGGATAGCATGTTTTGCCAATTATTCCTGGAACCTGAACCTGAATTATGAATTTGCGCGCCGTCTCAAAGAGCGACATCCCGGCGTGGTTATAATTTTTGGTGGGCCCAATTATCCTGTGGAGGAAGACGGTGGCGAGCAGGAAATGTTCTTGCGTACACATTCGGCCATTGACCTTTATGTGGATGGTGAGGGTGAGGCGGCCTTCACCGAACTTTACAAGATTCTGGCGGGGCTTGATTTTGATGTGGAGGAATTCAAAACCCAGGAGACGCAGGCGCCCAACACCCATTATGTTCTGGGAAAAAAATTCATCCGTGGGCCGAGCCTGCCGAGGATAAAAGACGTCAATACCATTCCCTCGCCATTTCTCAACGGGATGATGGACAAATTTTTTGATGACACTCTGACGCCGCTTATGCAGAGCCATCGCGGTTGTCCCTATTCATGCGTCTTCTGTCATGACGGCATCAAATACATGTCGAAGATGAGCCGTTTTACACAAGAGCGGATTGATGCGGAAATCACGTATATCCAGGAACGCAGCATTCTTCCCGATCTCTGTTTCGCGGATCTTAATTTCGGTATTTACAAGGAAGATCTGGATACGGCGCATCTGCTCGCCGGCCTTCAGAAAAAACATGGTTGGCCCAAGGTGGTGCAATCCTCGCCGGCCAAGAACAACAAGGATCGCTTGATAGAGATTTCCAGAATTTTAGAGGATGGATTCCTGGTCAGCGCCTCCGTCCAGCACACCGATCCGGAGGTTCTGGAAAACATCAAAAGGAGCAATATCAGCCTCGGCCAGCTTGCGGACATGGCCCGTGAAACCACGGAGGGAAAAACCGGCAGCTATTCGGAAGTGATTTTATGCCTGCCCGGGGACACTAGGGAGAAGCATAAGAGGTCGGTGTTCGACATGCTCGATCTCGGTCTCAATGAAATGCGCATGTACCAGTTCATTCTTCTGGCGGGGTCCGAGGGCGCCAGCAAGGAATACAGAAACAAATTCGAATACGATATCCGCTATCGGGTGCTGCCGCGCTGTTTTGGAAACTACCGGATTTTCGACGAAGACTTCACTACCTTTGAATTTCATGAGGTCTGCGTTGGCAACAGTACCCTGTCCTACGAGGACTATGTCCAATGTCGCCGCTTTAACCTGATGGTGGAAATATTTAACAACGGAGGCATTTTCGAGGAGCTACTCATGCTTCTGGACCGGGAGGGGATTGCCCGTTCGGCCTTTTTCAAGAAGCTTGATGAGAACGTCTATTCCAATGATGCCCTGGCCCATATTTTTCGTGATTACAAAGAGGATGAGGATAAGAATTTCTGGTCGAGTAAAGAAGAGCTGGAGACATTCCTGAAAACGCCAGAGGCTATTGAGAAATATTTATCTGGAGAATATGGGGCAAACCAGATCATGCAGTTTCGATCGCTTGCATTTGTTGAGCATATGGATGATGTGAGCGCTATCGCTTTTGCCACCGCGAGGAAACTTCTTGATGAGGTGGGTGCGGTACATGAACAGACAGACGACTATCTGGGTGAATTGGCTCAATACATCAAGCTGAAGAAAAGCGATCTATTGTCACTTGAACAATCGGTAAAGCGAACCTTCCATTATGATTTCGTAAAGCTCAGCGGCGTGCGATTCAAGGAAGACCCTTTTGATTTTGGTGTTCCCGGCGGGCTGGACATAAGTTTCAATTATTCGGATAAACAGTTTCAGGACATTTCAGCTTATTTCCAGCAATACGGTCGCACGATTACCGGTCTTGGGCATTTCATGCAGCGGGCATACGTTGCTTCGCTCTATCGTGATGTACATTACGCCTGATTTTCCAACTTGATTCCAAAAGATATTTTTCACTGGGGTGGAAAAAGAGACGGCAAGAGAAATTGCCGCGCTTTGTTGTCTGAATAAGACTGTGACGCAAATAGATTTCATAGAAAACCTTCATTCCGGTACCAAGCGTGATTACCTTGGCCGCGTGAATGAACAGGACAAGGCCGAATGTGCCGAGATTGCCAAGCGCTGGGACCGCGGTTACTGGGATGGCGACAGGGCCACCGGCTATGGCGGCATGCGTTACGACGGACGCTGGCGTTCGGTGGCGGAAAAAATGGTGGCCCATTACGGAATTAAGCCCGGCCACAGAATCCTCGATGTGGGGTGCGGCAAGGGTTTCCTGCTTTATGAATTCACCCAGGCGGTTCCGGGAGTGGAGGTGACAGGTCTCGATATTTCCGACTATGCCATCGAGAACGCCAAGAAAGAGGTCAAGCCGGACCTGAAACAGGGCCATGCCAGAGAGCTGCCTTTCGAGGATAACAGCTTTGATTTCGTGGTTTCCATCACCACCCTGCACAATCTCTATNTGTTCGACCTAATGGAGTCTCTTCGGGAAATCGAGAGAGTGGGGTGTGGCGGTAAATACGTGGTGGTGGAGTCCTATCGTAATGAACGGGAGAAAATGAATCTTCTCTATTGGCAACTGACCTGCGAGTGCTTTTTCGCGCCTGAGGAATGGCAATGGGTGTTCGGCCAGGCCGGTTATTCGGGCGACCACGGGTTCATTTATTTTGAGTGATAAAAAAATTCTCGTGCTCGGCGGATCAGGATTCATTGGCCGGCATCTTCGCGCTCGTCTCGCGGGCCAGACGGGTGAAGACCAGGTTGTGGCCACCTATCACGAGACGCCATTTTCCGGAGGCTTGAAATTCGATGCACGGGTGGAGAGCCTTGCGGAAGTGATTCCGGGGCTGGAAATTTTTTCCCACGCCGTGATCCTCCTTGCCAATGCACATCCCGATGACTGTGCGAAGAACCCCGAGGCGTCACGGGCGCTCAACGTGACGGCAATAAAAGCCATTATCGATCAACTGGCCGAAGGCAGCGTTTGTCCTGTCTTCGCCTCCACCGAGGTGGTCTTCGACGGGGAAAAGGGTGGTTACGTGGAAAGTGATCCGGTAAGCCCAATTTTACTCTATGGAAAACAGAAGGCCGAGATTGAGGAATATCTCGGGAGCCGCGTTCCCAGCGCCCTTATTCTGCGCATCGCCAACGTTTATGGTTCGGACCCGGCGGGCAGCGGAGTCGTCGCCGGATGGTACAAGACAGTGACCGGCGGTGCGGAGACCGTGAAATGCGCCCATGATTATATCGCCTCGCCGGTGCATGTGGATGATGTGGCCGAGGCCGTGCTGCGGCTGGTGGAGGGCAAATGTCTCGGCACCTATCACGTGGCCGGGCCGCAACCCTTAAGCCGGCTGGAGATGTTCGAGACATTGCTTGAGGAAATGCGCCACTCCGGTCCCGTGGATGTGGACGTGGTTTCGTGCAGCATTGATGATTTTTCCACCGAGGAACGGCGCCCCCGCGATATCTCCATGGCTGTGGACAAGCTGGTTGCGGAAACGGCTCTAACGCCGCGGAACCTGAGATCGGCCTGCCGACATCTGGTGAATGCCGCGGAGCAGACGGCGGCCTGAGGAATTATTATGGTTGAAAACAGGTCATCCTTAATTCGTCTCGACGATGGGCAAGCAGTTCGTCTCGACGACAGCGGNANATCCCNNGCNTANTTCTGNCTGCGCANGCCNGTGGCGGTNACGCNNGANCTGATNGCCGATCTGGTGGCCAGGGGTGCNGGAACNGGNNAGGGAATCCGGCTNTGTCTTCACGAGNGCCCNGACGCGCTNNTNCACGACATGATCGTGGTNCAGTACGCTGGGCAGTATTTCCGNCCNCANAAGCANCTGGAAAAGGGNGAGAGCTATCACATGATCGANGGNGAGATGGGNNTNGNNNTNTTNGACGANGAGGGAAANGTNGNGGANGNCTGTCGCATGGANACNTCTNACNNCACGGTCTATGGCGTNGGNACCGGCATGTATCACACCAATTTTCCACTCACCGATGTGGCGGTCTATCACGAAAGCCGGCCCGGCCCCTTTGTGTCTGGTGACAGCGTGTTCGCCCCCTGGGGGCCGGACGGGGAGGATGAAGAGGCGGCGCGGAAATTCGTGGCGGCGCTGGCGGAGATGTTGCCGTGACGCAGGAGAACAATAAAGAAGTGACGAAAACCTGCCGCCTATGTGGAAGCGGAAATCTGCAGCAGATGATCGATCTCGGCCCCATGCCCATTGCCCACCGGCTGGCTGTGAGGGTGGATGAAGAAACGCCACTTTATCCCTTTG
Source organism: bacterium (assembly GCA_002686445.1). Lineage (GTDB taxonomy): Bacteria > Patescibacteriota > Andersenbacteria > UBA10190 > UBA10190. The sequence continues at coordinate 26,136 of NZCO01000011.1, forward strand.
GCGTGTCTTTTTGCCCCGGCTGCGGTCTCCCCCAGATCACCGATCCCATTGATCCGAAAATTCTCTATGGTGAGTACAATTACTGTTTCAGCGAATGGAAGCCGCAACCCCATATAACCGACGAGATCGACGTCATCAAGGCGGCTATAGATGGCGGCGCCGTGTTCGAGGTGGGGTGTAATGACGGCATGTTCCTGGCCGCGTTGACGGAGGCGGGGATAACGGATGTTGCTGGGGTGGAGCCCAATCCCTATGCCATGGCACATGCTCGTGAACATGGTCTCGACGTTTATGAGGGTATGCTGACGCTGGATCTCAGCCGTGAAATCGTGGCTCGGCGGGGGAAGTTCAAGGCGGTGGTGGCACGCCAGGTTCTTGAACATCTACAGGACATAGGCGGCTTCTTCGATTGCGTGGATGTGCTGTTGGATGACGATGGATATCTTTTCATCGACCTTCCGGACTTCGGCACGGCACTGAAAATGGGAGATGTGTCCATGCTCTGGGAGGAGCATGTGAGCTATTTCACACCGGAAGTAATTACCTCAATGCTGGCGCATTATGGCTATGAGCCGGAGGAAGAGCGGCGCTATAATTTCAGCGGCGGCACCGTGGCGGTTCTTGCAAAACGCACGGGCAAGGCCGGGAACGGCGATGAATTTGCCCGCTCTGCGGCAGCATTGACGAAAGATGCCTGGTCGTACCGCGGCAAGACAGACGAATACGGCAAGGCTCTGCGCAACGGAATCGATCGGGCGCGTGAGGCCGGTTTTCGCATTGTTATTTATGGTGTGGGATGCCGTGCCTGCACTCTCGTCAACGGGCTTTCTCTCGGCCCCCATATTGATTTTGCCGTGGACGACCAGAAAGAACGCCAAGGAAAATTCATGCCCGGCTGTTCCCTGGAAATCAGATCATCCGAGGTTCTTGCCAAGGACTCCCGCCCCACTGTGTGTCTGTTGGCCGTCAACAATGAAAACGACGCCAAGGTGACGGCGCGGGTGGAAGCGTTGTTGGGCGATCAGGCTATGATTATGACGTTACATTCACCGGCGGATATTCACAGGGAACTGGACAGGCTGCCGCAAGCATGAGGAAATTTGCGGTTCAGTTCCTGCTTCGGGGAGGCTCGATGCTTTTCTTGCCGATCAGCATCCTGTGGTGGTTGAGCCAGCTTATTCGCCATCTTAATCGTTTGCGGTGTTCTGATGTGGCGATCATAGATCCTCACATGGTCCACTATGGAAATGGCTTGGCTACACAGGATATTGCCCGCCGAATTTTCTCTGGTCGCAGAGTAATCTATGCCCTTGTTTGGGAGCCGGGCAGCACGCAAAATTTTAAAATTGGTTCCATATGGCCGGATCTTGACGTGATTCTTTTGCGAAAGCCGGCCATTTCTTTTTCCGCCTTCGGAAAATTTTTCAGCTTTCCTGGTATTGGAATTCTCACTCCTGTACTGCATTGGGTTACGTCTGTTTTCTTTTCAACCTTGGTTCCTAAAAGCAGCCTCATGACCATGGGGGAAGTTCGTGATTCCCAACCGATTCCTCCAAATTTGGCGGGGTTTATTCCTGAAGATTATGGGGCCACCAAATTGGTGGGCGTATATATAGCGGTTCTGTGGACGGCGATGATGAAATCCAATCAGCAGATACCGAAGCCCACCCTGTCAGGACGGGAGCGGGAAGCGATTTACGCGCGCCTCAAGGGTATCAGTGGTAGCCGCAAGTTGCGCCTGTGTATGCTGTATAACAGAAGTGTAGATGGTACCGAACGCTCCGGCTCCCCGGTAGAAAACTATCTGCCGGCGATTAAGCTGCTTATCGATCATGGTTATATGATTCTGCTGATCGCCGATCAGGATCTCAATGAAGATCAAATGGCGTCGTTCAATGGGTTGGTGGTTGATGCCGGGAGGCTCGGTGTTGATCTTGATCTTTTCCGCCTGTTTGCTCCGACGGAAGCGGATATATGCATTGGTGATGCGGGCGCTGGCATGCTGTTGCCGATGATCATGGGAGGTCCGTCTTTGACCCTGAATTTTCACTCCATAGGATATGCCACGCCTTCCACATGGGTTTATCCGAAACACGTTGTTGATCGTTCAGGTGCTTATGTTCCCTACCGCCGGGTGATTGAGGAAATTCCATATGGTTTTTACGATACAGAGAAGAAACAACGTGATGATTGGACTGCCCTGACCAATAGCAGTGAGGATATTCTGGAAGCCACTAAATGTTTTCTCGAATATTTATCCGGGAATGAGTTTTCTGGTGTTGGTGATGAGTTTGATCCCTTAATTCCGCAGGCGTCCCTCTTCGCATCCTTTGGCGCCCGTATCTCACCGGCTTTTATCCGGCGTGGTTCGGTGGGTGGATTTTAGGAAAAAACACATTCGATTTCGCGGATATCCATTCTCCATAAGTAAGCCTTTCCTGTAGAGAATCCTTTGCACATATTTTCTCATCCCTATGGGGATGAATGAAGAAAGCGTTTAGGTTAGCGGCAAACGCTGATAGCGATTCCCCCTATTTTCTATTTCAGAAAAATTCCCTCCCAAGAAGGAACTATACATGCCGATTTTTTTGCGATTTCTAAAGACTCAGGTGATTCTTTTTGCTGGATGGGGCTTGCTGCTCTTCGGCCTGTTGTTTTTTACCCTGCATTTCCTGTTGGTTCATTTCGCCAGTCTACGGCGGGCTGAGGTTCTGATCTTGCCTCAGAAGCTCAATTTTGCCGGCACGGTTTGTGCCCCGGACTATGCGCGACACCGCTTTCCCGGACAACATCTCGTTTTTGTGACCTTTCGGGAGCCGGCACACAACCCGTACCTGTCCGCCATCTGGCATGACATTGAGGATGTGGAATACATCAATCTGCCGCGTTTCGTCATCGATTTTAATTTTCGAGGCCGGCGTGCCATCATTCCCCGTCGTCGTGTGTATGACCCCGCGGCGCAGTGGATTTTGGCTCATCTGGCGCGGTGGCTGGGCCGAAATCCAATTGTGTTGACCTACTCTAAGATTTACACAGATTGGGAACCTCACGAGCTTTACAGCAAGGATCTTGAGGCCATGCTAGCCCGGCATCCGCCAGACCCCTGGGCAGAACGGTGGCCGAATTATCTGCGCTATTGCATGTATTTCCATCTCCAACGCGAGGTTCCCCTGAGACAGCCATCACTTCCCCAATATCTATGTGATGAGGTGGAGCGGGCGCTGGTTCGGGTGCGCGCGGGCCGCGCCGATGTGCGTTTGTGTGGGCTGTACATCAAGAAGAACATGGTCGACAGTCCCGACGGTTCAGACCATTTTTTTGATGGGAGCCCCTTAGAGAACTATTTGCCTGCAATCCGCTTTCTGGCATCACGCGGCTATCAGGTTCTTCTCACCGGAGATCATGCCCTGCCCCGGCAGGTGGCTGAGGAATTAGACGGGATGGTTGTGGATGGCGAAACATTGGGGATTAATCCATGGCTCCATAGAATCTACGCAGCCCTGCATACCGATATCTTTGTTGGAGATACAGGCGGCGGCATGATGGTTGCCGGGCTGGTTACTGACCGTTGCGCGCTTGGCCTCAATACTTTTGAGTTTATCAGCGCCTTTAACAATCTCTGGATATATTTCAAACACGCCTATGACCACGATGGGATTCATCTCTCCTTTTCGGACATGACCGCAAAATATGCTTTTTCAAGCGATGTGCCGGGTGCATTCACCATAGAAACCAACTCGGAGGATGAAATTTTGGAGGCGGTGCGTTGTTACGTGGAGGAAATGGAAAACCCTGGAAGCAGTGAAATTGATCCTGCTTTGGAAGGCCTGTGGCCGTCCTATTCCGGGTTTAAGGTAGCGAACTGCCATATCTCACCGGCTTATGTGCGCAACTATTATCGAAAAAAGGCGCTTGATTCCGCCTCGCAGCCTCCGGAAAAGGTAATTTGACCCAACGCCTCGACAAGATGCCTGGTAGAGGAGTGCCTCTTTGAACAAGAACAGTTCAGTGGACACGTATTTCGATAAGAAGATCGTTCTGCATGTGGGGCTTCCAAAAGCCGCTTCCGCTTTTATGAGGCGTGCGGTATTTCCCAGGCTGGACTCGTCTGAGGTATTTCATTCTCAGACCCATTTCAAAAGCGAAGTTGGAGTGTTCAGCGCTGGTGGGTTCAGAAATACTGACGTTAAAACATTCCGGGAAAATTTTAAGCGTAAATTGGAAAACATAGATAAAAAAACAATTCTTCTCAGTGAGTTCAGTTTCTCCGGTAATCCAGCCAATCCGGGAGAAGATTACGAGAGTTTTCATGAGAGAACGAATTTTCTGAAGGAAGTGTTTCCAAACGCGCAGATCATTTTCATTCTCAGAAATCAGATTGACTGGCTGGTTTCCATTTATAGGAACATCGTTGAAGTCGGTGAACGCCTTTCCATGGACGAATTTCTGGGATTTGAGGATGGAGAATTCCGTCGCAGGGAATGTAGAGAGGACCACCATATTGACGGGCTTGGTTTTGACTTTTCCTCTATGTGTGATCACTACGTAGAATTATTTGGTCGGGAAAAGGTGCATATATTTTTTCAGGAAGACCTGAAAAACGATCCTGATAATTTCATCGAAGAACTGCGGAAAGTTATCGGATGTGATTTTAGTGACAAAATTAGAACAAGGCAGGTGAACAGAGGTTCTTCGGCTTTTGTGTTGGCGCTTACCCGGTTTAAAAATCGCCTTTTTAAATCACGGGAGGGGCGAAAATCAGCCTTTCGGGAGTTTTTTTTGGTTGCTCCCATACGGAAATTGAAAAAATACGATATCCACAACAGACCATTTTTAAGTGTGGTTGAAAACATCGAAACCAAACATATACCCGCTGTATTTTTGAGGAGGGTTTTGATTAAACTATCCGTTTTGTTTTATTGGATTTTATTTACGCAACACATCCTTGACAGGATTATATATATTGACTGGGATATTCTAGGGGAAGAAAAGAGAAAAAAACTTAAAGAGCATTACGCAAAAGTAAATAAAGGTCTTCTGCCATATTTTAGTAACGACAATATAAAGAAATACTATTTATACAAATCTGAGTAGTGATTAATAAAATTACGCCACTCAGGCGGATAGAGTATCCGCTTGATAGGCATCGTTCTGACAACGCCGTTCCTATTCACATGATTAAAAATAGCGAATATGTCACCAGATTGTGGGTGAAAGCGCTGTCGCTGTAACAATGGATGCTTCTGGCTTTTGACTTTTTACAACATCAACTGATCTCCTCTTAAACTTTCATGCCATCCTTATTCCCAACCCAGCCTTCCATCTGGCGGCTCACCCATATCCTGGTGGAGACCACGAAGTTTCGCTATCTCACCGTAGGCGGCGTGATTATCGGGTTGAGGCTGGCCAGCACCCTGTTCGAGGGCGTCGGTTTCGCCATGCTGCTGCCTATCATGGAATATATGGTGGCGGGGCAGGATCTGAATTCCCTACAGTCGGGATCTGAATTCTGGCGGCGTCTGGTGGAGATGGCGGATGGCCTGGGCGTCACCATAAATCTTGCCGTCTTGTTAGGTATCAGTTTCGTCAGCATCCTCCTTCGCCAGCTCTTTCAGTATCTTCAGACCCTCTATGAAATAAAGCAAAGCCGAGAGCTCGACCGCCGCGTTCAGGTGGCCGGTTTTTCCGAGGCACTGGCGACGCGCTTGGGCTATCTCGACAATTTGCGTAGCGGGGATTTTGTCAACGACATTGTCCACGAAGCGGGCACGGCGAATGCTACCATCTTTCTTATTTTCACCTCGATCGGGGTGTTGCTGCAACTGGTGATGTATGTTGGTATTGTTGTCGCCATTTCCCTCCCTCTGACGCTGTTGCTGTTGTTTGTAGCTGGTCTGCAGACCGTACTTCTTCGTGGCCTGATGAGTCGCAGCCGCAGGGTCAGTGAGGAGATCACCCGCAGCAACCAAAATTTGGCTTCCTTTCTTATTGAACGCATCCGCTCGGTACGTCTGGTGCGTCTGTCGGGGACGGAGGCTGAAGAGGTCGCTAACATGGACGCCAAGGTGCGGGATCTCAATGAGGGCATCATCAATGTACAAATGATCCGTGCCCGCATTCCGGTTATCGTTGAGCCACTTGGAGTGCTGAGTATGTTTACCCTGATGGTGGTGGGCAGCGACGTTCTAGGCGTGCGCATCGAGCCTCTGCTTATGTTCGCTGCCGCCACCCTGCGTTCTCTGCCGCTGATGCAACAGTTAATGACTAATTATCAGGGGTTGCTGTCTATTACCGGCAGTATCAAGGCCACCGTCAAACGCATGCATGCTCTGGCCGAGGAAAAAGAGCCCCTGGGCGGTATCCGTGAATTTACCAGCATCAAGAACGCTATCAATTTCGAAAATGTCAGTTTCGATTACGGTGCTGGGGCGAGCCTTCCGGCGCTCGACGGTGTCACACTGAAAATTCCGGCGGGTTATATCACCGCCCTGGTGGGGCCATCGGGAAGCGGTAAGTCGACGCTCATCGATCTCTTGCCTTGGTTGCGCGAGCCCAACGTGGGGCGCATCACTTTTGATGGTATCTGTAGCACGGAGTTTTCCCTCAAGAGCCTGCGCTCCAAGATTGCCTTCGTGCCACAGTCGCCGCAGGTTTTCAACGAAAGCGCCGCTCAGCACATCCGCTACGGCAACGCTTTTGCTACGGAGGAAGATATCCGCGAGGCAGCGAGTCTGGCCAGTGCGGCTGATTTTATAGATGAACTGCCCGATGGTTATGACACCCTGCTTGGCGAAGATGGCGTTCGTCTTTCGGGGGGGCAGCGCCAGCGTCTCGACCTGGCCCGGGCACTGGCCCGCAAGGGTGATATTCTTATCCTCGACGAACCGGCAAGTGGACTCGACGCTGATGCCGAGGAAAAATTTCGCGCCGCTTTGATGCGTATTCGCCAGGAAACGGGCATGACGGTTATCCTTATCGCCCACGGTTTCTCCACTGT
>NZCO01000012.1 GCA_002686445.1 bacterium
TACCACATATGCACGCGCGGTGTTGAGCAGAGAAATATATTCCATCACAATGCTGACAAGCGTAGATTTACTGATCTGCTAATTCATTATCTCCCCCGGGGTGAGATACGTAGCTATTCGATAGCGAAGAAGTTTGGCCACGACATAAAACGGACACAGTCGGGTGCTGGTTTAATTGATCTGCTGGCATATTGCCTAATGGATAATCACATTCACCTACTAGTAAGGGAGAATGTTGAAGGTGGCACTTCGAAGTATATGCATCGAATACTTACTAGCTACGCTCGTTTTTTCAACATGGAGAGTGTAATCTCTTTTGTGTAACTGGCATCCCTGGTTGATTTCCATACTAGACTGTTATCTTCTCAGGGAACAGGATCGCCAACTGAGTGTAGATACTGCCCCAGTTATGGACTGGCATCGTCCACTTACGGGAGATGTCCTCTTGAGCCAGCCAGAGTAGCTTGATTAAGGAGTCAGTGGTAGGAAAGACCGTCGTAGTCTTGGTTACTTTACGGAACTGACGATGGACGCCTTCTACGGCATTGGTGGTGTAGATGATCCGTCTAATCTCCTGCGGGTAGGCGTAGAAGGGTGAGAGCTCAGACCAGTTGTCCTCCCAACGTTTAAGGTACAGCTGATACTGTTTCCACTTGCCCTTCACCTCCTCCAGAGCTTTAAGGCCAGCTTCTTCAGTGGGAGCGGTGTAGATGATTTTCAGATCATCACAGAACTGCTTTTTGTCTCGGTGAGGGACATACTTCATCGTGTTTCTGATTTGATGAACAATACACTGTTGGATTTGAGTGGCAGGAAAGACAGCTTTGATAGCTTCACTGAAGCCAGTTAGGCCATCAACGGCAGTAATCAAGATATCGCGCACTCCTCGTTGTTTCAGCTCGGAGAGGACACTCATCCAGAACTTAGCCCCTTCACTACCGCCAACCCAGATACCGAGCAATTCCTTCATACCCTCGCTGTTAATGCCAAGAACCGTGTAGGCACAGCGGTTCACAATACGACCATCTTCTCTAACCTTAAAGTGAATGCCATCAAGGTACAGGATTGGATACAGCTCACTTAACGGTCTGTTTTGCCACTCGGTAATCAGCGGCATTACCTTGTCGGTAATGGTTGAGATCATGCCAGCGGAGACTTCAATGCCGTAGATGTCTTGCATGTAGGTGTGAATGTCGCGAGTGGTCATCCCTTTGGCGTACATAGCGATGATCTTCTCCTCGACGTCTGATTCAATGGTCTCGTACTTCTTGACGGCCAGCGGATCATAGGAGCCCTCTCGGTCACGGGGGACGTCTAGGTCGGCTGGGCCAAAGCTGGTCTTGAGCTTCTTCTTCGAGTAACCGTTACGGCTATTGCCGCTACCCCTACCGCTAGAGGCATGTTTCTCATACCCGAGATGCTGCGTCAGCTCACTTTCGAGCATTGACTGGAGAGTAGGCGCGATTAGCTCCTTGGCGAAGTTGGTCACATCGCTCATAGTTTTTAACTTGCTGATCTTCTCCTGATACTCCTCATAGGAGATCGGCTTCGGTTTTCGTTTGTTCATATGTAACTGATTAGTTAAGGGTTTAAACCCAGGGTATCAGTTCAGTTACACAAGATTATTTACAGTCTCGATTTCGGCAGAATATTCTGATATAATCTGATATAGTTAGATATGTCAGATTATAATCATAGACTAGAGCAGTTGCCTGCTGAAATCACTAGTACCATCGCCAAAATTGACGAGCTTAAGGGGCAATGGACAGGTGGAGCAGTCTTGAGCCCACAGGTTTTAGGTCGCTTAAAGAAATCAGTTTTGGTAACTTCAACTGGGGCTTCAACGCGTATTGAGGGGGCTAAGCTTAGTGATGCTGATGTAGAAAAAGTCATGCAGGGGCTTAATGTTAAATCCTTCGGGGAACGAGATACACAGGAAGTCAAAGGGTATCTGGAGTTACTTAATAATGTTTTTGATGCTTGGCAAACCAGTAAACTAAGTGAAAACATGATCAAGCATTGGCACAAAGAACTGCTTAAATATGTTGCAAAAGATGAGGCTCATCGCGGTAAATACAAAAAGCAAGAAAATAAGGTCCATGCTGTTGATCAAGCTACTGGCAAACCAGTCGCTGTACTTTTTGACACTACGTCCCCCTATCTCACACCTAAAGTAATGTCAGAATTAGTTGCTTGGACAAATGAATCACTAAAAAACAATAAATATCACCCACTGCTAATTATCGGAAACTTCATTGTTGAGTTTCTGAAAATCCATCCTTTCACGGATGGTAACGGGCGCCTGTCTCGAGTGTTAACTAACTTCCTCTTGTTACAAACTGGGTATCAATACACGCCTTATGTGTCTCATGAAAAGTTGGTTGAAGATAACAAAGCCGATTACTATATCGCCCTTCGACGAAGTCAAAAAACAATGAGCACCAAAAAAGAAGACATAACTCCATGGTTAAACTTTTTCCTGGAGGTTGTTTTGGAGCAATCAAAGATGGCCGTTGCCCTGCTATCGGGCGAGGAGACAGAAAAACTTTTAACTGCCAAGCAAAGGGCTGTGCTGGCACATCTAGAAAAAGTATCAGAAGCTTCTCCTGGTGAAATCGCCAAAGAAACTGGTATTGCTCAGCCAACTGTCCGACAGGCGCTTGATAAACTAATGAAGCTCAAGAAAGTTGAGAGACAAGGCCAGGGTCGTTCAACGACTTATCGTAAACTTTAGGGTTCTGTTGTCGTCATGAAGATAGGAATAGTCGGTACAGCAACGGAACTTTTGAAATTCAGTCATTTCCCTTTTATTTCTCTTTCACCAAACCCAAGCTAATTAAGGGTAGGGTTATTGTTGCCAGAGATGAGGTCGGGAGGATTAAGAGATCGGCTGTGCCAAGGTAACCATATCTAATAAAAAGAACCCGCCGTTCGTCTCTCGTTAAGAACGATGGGTTCGTGGTCGTGATAGTTATTGATCCTTAATTTTTTCTTCGGTGGTCTCATTGACCTCACGTTCATAAAGTTGCTGAAGAACAACAAGCTCACGAAGTGTGACATAGGTTAATCCACGCTCTAGAAATATCTTTAATACTTCGCTCCGGATTCTTATTCCGCCTTCGAATTCCTCTACTCCATCCTCAAAGAATCTCCAAAGCTTATCCCAAGATTTCTCATGTGGACCTTTTTTCTTCCACCGAATGATAGTCTGGCGAGAAACACCTATCGCGCCTGCCAAGACTGTGTCAGTTAAGCCGGGGCGGCTTGCTATGGCATTTCTTAATGACTCTGCAGTACTATATTTTTCGACGTCCACTTGATCCTCACTTTCGTATTCAACTGGTGCTTTTGTCATCTTGATTGCGGCATCTCCAAACCTAACCATGCAACCCTCATGCAATAACAATACCTCCTATCTATGCGTGGGCAACAGACACCTCAAGGACACCCCAAACCTCTGACCGATCTTCAAATTCGCTCCAAATCCCACTCCCATTACCCAGTGGCAAAGATTCTATCTTATGCGTGCCAGCTTTAGCCAATGGAAATACGCTCGAAAACTCTTCAAGCTTGAGGGGATTAATCCACAAGTGGTATTGATGAGTATCACTGTGATACAAGCGTGGAAAAATGTGAAAGACATCAGAGTCTGACATGCAGGCACCCTCCAATTTAGGCCATGAGTGTGTTGACCTAAATGGCAAATACTTCCAGCAACGTGTCCAATCAGAAAGATCCCAGTAGGGGCGGCAGTATCCGACCCTGTGAGTGTTGATGAGTGAAATACTAAAGGTGACACAAACCCAACCCAGTTTACGCCTTTCTGATGTGTTCCAAGTAAGCCACAGGTGTTTGTTTTGCCCACACAAACGGTGCTGCTGCTCTTCTAATTGCCGCGCTACCTTTTCTTCAACACTCCTTCTGCAATAGCGACGAAATCTAAATCGCTCACAGACAGACCTAACGGCATAAAAAACGCAAATCGCCACAATAAAGCAAACAGCAAGCAAAAAGAAAATCTTCATACTAATTCTCCTTTTCTATTTCATAAGAACATCCAATCTTGAGAGGAGCTGACTAATTTAAAAAAAACTATTGACAATGTCAAATGTTTCACTTAATATGTGATGATAGTAATTGCTTAACTAAGCTATCAAATTATAACCATTCACTCTTATGGAGACATTACAACAAATCGGCTTAACAAAGGTTGAAAGCAAGATATATAAGTCTTTGCTCCGCATAGGTGAAGCTCCCATAGCCAGCATTATCAAGGACACAGGAGCTCATCCTCAGGTGGTATATCGAGCTATTGATAGTCTTGGTAAAAAGGGGCTCGTTTTGAACTCCGTTCGAGGCGGTAAAAAGCATGTCCGTGCTGAAGACCCTGACACTCTGGAAGATATTGCTGAAAAACAGCTGAAAGATGTTCGCTCCCTACTCCCATCACTACACGCACTAGCACATGTCACCGATGAAGCTGTTGTGCGTGTTATCCGTGGGAAGGATTCCGTTGCCAACATGCGCATGCGCACTCTGAAAAAAATGAAAAAGGGTGAGACTTTCTACATCATCGGTGGTTCTGGTACTCACTTTTATGAAGCAATGGGCCAAACACTAGATGAGTGGGACTCACAGCGAGCTCATAAAGGTATCAACAAAAAAGTCATCTCGTTTGAGAGTCAAAGAAAATTCATTGAACCAACGGAAAAAAAGAAAGGCTTAAATAAACTAGCTCAATATCGCTACCTCACGGGAAACTATCCAGTACCTTCGAGTACGAACTTTTTTGGCGACACGGTAGCAATCATAATTTGGTCAGAAGATCCGATTGTTATTCAAATCGAAAGCAAAGAAGTCGCAGATAACTACAAACATCATTTCAAAGAACTTTGGAAAATTACTAAGAAATAAGTTTAACGATCCGGGCACCACCTTTGACCAAGGCCCTTTAAAGCCGTATAGTGCCGAAATGAGTTTAAAAGTTGGGATAGTCAGCACACTATCCCATGTTTTGAGATCACGTTCTGGTTTGTACCGCCTGCGGCGGAGATAGCTAGAAGAATCATTAAAAGAGATGGGTTAGGGAGGATTATTAGAGCTAAGCTGGCAAGTACGCCCGGATAGAACATCAGTAACGTTATTTCCAGGCTCAGTTGTTTTTACACTTAGTGCCCTATCTGAAACTTCTTATGTGGTTTTATGAATTTTTTTTCGCCTTGCTTCAAGTAGAATTCCAAAAAATATACTAATGTACTGAGCGGGTAAAATCATAAACACACCAATAAACCCCGCCGCGATAGCATCGTCTCGAAGTAAGGCCAGAGCCAAAAACTCGATAAACGTTAACACGAGAAGGGTCGACCCTATACGCGTCACATGTTTCTGATTCCATTTACGAGATACATACCAGTACAGTAAGAAAGGTATGCTGAAAAAAGGAACAGTAAGCAACAAACCTGAAAGTAATTCTGTAATTATTTCAGCAGATGTATCGCAACAAGGATAACCTTGTAACCCTAACAGAAATGTATTACCAAATGAGATCAGAGCCAACGCGAACACACCTGCAACAAGCACAAAATTGCGAAATTGAACCATGTTCTTCAGTATAGCGCATTGATATAAAACGCGACCAGACAGACAAAGGTAATCTTTTAAAATAGCTTTAAGAGAATTAAAGGGGTCAGCCACCTTTGATAATGCACTGGCTTTGACCGTCCCTTACCACTCCCCTAGAGTATCCCTATGCCTCTTAAAGTTGGGATAGTCAGCACACTATCCCATGTTTTGAGATCACGTTCTGGTTTGTGGCGCCTGCGGCGGAGATAACTAGAAGAATACTTAAGAGAGATAGGTTAGGGAGGATTGTGAAATCTAGACTGCAGACATCATCAATGAGTATATCTCATTACTAGCTCCCAGCTCTACTCACGCCACCCTTAGCAATATTTGCCTTGCGTTTGTCGCTCTTAATGAATTCAAGTACACGCACACCCTTTGTCTCTATGTTGAGTTTATTCTCGCTCTCGGAATCAACAGTATGCCGTAAAAAAAGACCCCTACGGTGAAAAGCGCCGATCATTTCTGATAGATCCCACGGCTCCCCTGTATCCGGTCTCCTGTGCTCCGCATCAACGTTAGAAATAATGTTGTCAATGAGATACACGAGAAGCGCTTTAGCGCTGGTTAGATACTCTTCCTCCACCTTTGGCAGCGGTTCGCTAGGATCCTTAACTAAACTGGCTTCCAAATATGTACCCCCATCTTTAAGAACTCTACCAACTTCTGCAGCGTAGCTATCCATTTTATGTAGAGGTAAGTAACGAGTCAAGCCATTACTCACCGCAACATCGAACGATTCGGGGGGAAGCTCAGTGTATGAAACACTAGAACAATGCATTTCAACGTTACTCGGAGTTGCCGGGTCATTTTTCACTATATCTACAAGGTCTGACAACTGCTCTACCCCTGTTACTTTGTTGAAATACGGGGATACGCTTCGAAGCGTGTTTCCAAAACCGGAACCCAAATCAAGTCCAGCTTCAATTTTCCGATCTGAGCTTGCTTCCACCATGCTTGCAAGACGATTTTGTACCGGCTCAAACATTTTGTCATTTACATGTCCCAAGATAATGTCGTACCAATAAACACCACCTGAGGATTTCTCCGCCAAAATCTCATACTCTTCCCGACTTGCGTCTTCCGGCAAGGCGTATTTATTTCTATCTTTCGCAACCTTTAGACTCTCTCCTACCGCAATCAACTCCTCAAGCGGAACTGTTGAGTAATAGTCTTCTGAAGTTGAATCTTGACCATCTTCCTGACGTGCAAGAGCGGTTGCACCTTGCCACACTTCTGTTGAGTTTGGGTCAGCTTGTATTTTTTCTACCAACCTTAAGTAAGCCGACGGAATATCTTCTGGGCCACCAACGCCCTCAATACGCTCTTTGGGCACTTTTTCACTCATCACCCCAGTTTATCTCACTATCCGTTATGGGCAACTTTTTTGCCCGCACTTTGACCATCCCACAACTGTCCCCTAGAGTATCCCCATGCCTCTTAAAGTTGGGACAGTCAGCACACTATCCCATGTTTTGAGACAGTCTTCTGATTTGTACCGCCTGAGCCGCAGATAGCTAGAAGAATTATTAAAAGAGATGAGTTGGGGAGGATTGTGAGGGCTCGGCCGATGTCACTCTAATAGAACATCAGTTGCTTTGGTCAGTGACGTATTGACATATGATAGATATTATGTATACAATCACGTTCCAGAATTGATGTTCTTCTGACAACCCATACCTTCATTCCGAAAGGTACAACCATGCCTGTCGACCCAAAGTTCTTGGGCTTGTTAGCTCTTTGCATAGCAACTCGTGCGACCCTGAGGCACATATTGCAAGCCCATACTGCCCACGAAAACGCTCAGACGACGAAAGAACCGTCGACACGTGATTGCGTCTGGGGCTTAAGACCCTGTGCAAGTCCCATGCTCGCCCAGCAGGTCATCCTTGCTCTTCAGGGCTTGGGGCAGCATGTTGGTCCACACGAGATACCGTTGCAGCTCGCCTTGAATGATTTAGAGCCCAATGGCGTGCTTGACGATCAATGTCTATCCATCGCGGACCTCATAGACCAGATGATCGCTCATGAATCTCGATGGGCAAGCATCCAAACATAAGAGAAAAACCACAATTACCACCCCGCCACCGACGGGGTCTTTTTCTACCCTCCTTTGACCATCCCCTACTCGTGTCCTAGAGTACTTGACCTAGTCAACCAAAGCACTACGCTAGGGGCATGTCATCGCTCAAGGTTGGGATAGTCAGCACACTATCCCATGTTTTGAGATTACCTTCTGGTTTGTGAGTCCACAGCCGCAGATAGCTAGAAGAATCATTAAAAGAGATAGATTGGGAAGGATTGTTCGAGCTATGCCGGTGTCAGGTGTATAGAAGGATTAGCGGCCTCGCCAGGGTACGCTCTATACTCCAAATCTAGCGGTGCTGCTCTGTGAATGAAGAGGATGAGAGTGATTGAGATATTGACAGAAAGGGCGCTAAAATGTATTGTAGGTTACTGTTCGGTATTCGAATACGGCAGATGATTGTTCGTATGTACCCTTAACAACCAGGAGAAAGCCATGAAATGGTTAACGTCAGGAAGCAGGCTGTATGTGCTCAGTATGGCCGTCATCGTTACGGTCATCGTTATCTGCGCGAGCGTCTTTCACCAGGATAGCGGACAAGGTGCTCTGCAAGCTTGGAATCTCTACAGCGGTGCGATACCAGGCTACGACGTAGAAATCGACGAGGCAGATCGAGGTCAAACATTCCGACGTATTGTTCACCTGTACCCAATCGACGCAAGCGGCGAACGCACTGGCCCGTCTTGGGTCTCAATCACTGGTCATGACTACAACGACGACGGCAATTGGGATCGTGTTTTCTACTGTGGTATGCGAGACACTAAATATGGATGCAATTCCGTCATCATGACACGAGACGGTCGATGGACATGGAGCCCATGTCCCGCGGATGAAGGTAAAGTCGAACCATTCACGATGGGTGAGATCAAGTTCGCCATACTAAGACTAAACGAAGCCATGAGCGGTGTTCACAACGCAAAACATCGTACCAGCACCTTAGAAGAATGGCGCAAGCGACACGATAAGCAGTTCAGCCAAGCATAAGAATCTGCCGCGCCTACCAGACAATGATTCACTCGTACGTGACTTGTTTTTATCTGAAACCCCACGTGATCTCATGATCGCTTGGGGCTTTTTTCTTACTCCAATCTTTGACCATCCCCTACTCGTGTCCTAGAGTACTTCCATGAGTTTAAAAGTTGGGATAGTCAGCACACTATCCCACTTTTTGAGATCACCTTCTGGTTTATACCGCCTGAACCTAGAATAGCTAGGAGAATCACTAAAAGAGATGGGTTGGGGAGGATTGTTAGGGCTCGGCCTGTCAGTATCCCCATATAAAGGTTGTGGATATGTTGCCGTCGAATAGCACTTGACTTAGATAAAGCGCTTTAGTAAGATAAAGCGCATGGACAACACCTGGGACAACCCACAGTCTGAAGCCCTATTTGAGGCTATTTTGGCACTCAAGAACTCGAATGAAGCTAAGCTTTTTTTCCGTGATTTGCTCACAGACAAAGAAATCATTGAATTTGCTACACGGTGGCAAGTAGCTCAAATGTTGGCCCAAAACGTGCCCTACTCTCAAATCGAAGAAGAAACGGGGTTTAGTTCAACTACTGTTGCACGTGTTTCAAAGTGGCTCCAATCCGGCGTGGGTGGATACAAGCTTATGCTCGATCGACAACATCATTCTCATTCTGCAGAAAATTCTTCTGGCAGGAAGAGAATGGCCTAGGCTTTAAAAAAGAAAGTAATCCATCCCCTTCTCACCAGAGAAGGGGATTTTTGTACCTTACAAGCATGCACAAGGAGAAAATGATGAGCAAAACACAGAGGTCGTACGGCCGAAATCTGCTAAGCGGTGCTCTCCGGTGTCCGAATGGCGAAAAGCGTGACCAAGTGGATGCCCTATACCCTCGGTATCGATCGATATGCGACATCGTAACGAATTCTCTAAGGGCAAATACGCCTTATGTGAAATTACCGGACGCAGTAGGAAAAATAATCGCGTCTGCTCTCGTCCATAGTGAGGATATTGAAATCGTAACATTCGAATGCCTTCCATACGATTTTGACGAGCGTTTTCAGAGAATGCGGGAGATTGACACCTACTGTGAGCCCACCGAAAGCGAACTGGCTATGATCGAGCACAGTAAACGTGTTTGCCAGGTTGGCAACGAGCAAGGCGTCCGCATTCGCCATCGACTTATTCTTGCGGATCCGTTTTCATGGTCAGGATATGTTTGGCAGGACTCAAACCATCCTCCAGAATTTGATCGCTGGTATATCGAAAAAATGCGTGATTTTTATGCTGCCCACGAATTAGATATCTGCATATGGACCGATCTTTTCTCGCTCCAGGACCGGATGAAAACGCATGATCTGCTTGATCAGAACGCTGATGTATTGGTTCAGGCAGTGCGTTCACAACTCGGACAGGGTGAAGTGAGCGAATACGTACCGTCACGCCTGCGCGAGATGAGTGAGAGCATTGCGGAACGTCACGTCATTTGCAGGGCATGCGAAGGATTAATGCTAGTCGAGCGCCATAAGAAATGTATCGTCCTATCAACTGAGAATCCCAAGAGGACCAAGCAGGACCATCTCCTGGCCTCACCTAAGGACTACCCCGTCTTGTACACCATGCCACTAAACCCTCACCGCCCCTAAAGAAATGGCTGTTTTTGGTGATGAAGAGCAACAGCGTAAAGTCCTGTTGCTCTTCCTTCCAAAGATAATCATTAACAATAATTTTATGAACATCGAAGAAACGTTAGTCAAATTAATTAAGACACCCGGCGTTAGTGGATATGAAACTCTTGGAGGCATATCTAACCAAATTAACGATATATGCAACAAAATACCCAACGTATCTGCGCAACAGGATGTAATGGGTAACGTCACCGCACGTAAAGGACGTGGAGACAAAGTAATACTGCTGGAAGCTCATCTGGATGAGGTTGGCTTTATGGTGAGTAACGTAAACCCAGAGAAAATTCAGTTACTATCTATTGGCAACATTGATCCAGGAAAGGTCATGGATTCTTCGGTTACCATCGTTAATCGACAAAATGAAAGCGTTGATGCGAATCTGGGGGAAGACCTAACGTGCCCCTATATTAACGGTGTATCTGTTGGTGACTGGGCCTTCTTCAAGCGGAACATCATAGTAAACAAGCAAGACATTACCAGCCCAGCCCTAGACAACCGAGTTGGTTGTACGTCACTCTTGGACGTCTTGCGTACTATCGAAGCAAATGACAGCTACACCATAGTTGCGTTCTTTAGCACCCAGCACGAACAGGCATCTGAATTGAGCTTGGTGAACATGCTCTCAGAAATTAATCCCGACTTCGCCATAATAGTCGATGCGGCCTACGCCAAACCCACCCAGATGGAAAATTGGGCTATTCCTGAGCTTGGGAAAGGGCCAGCTCTTCAACTTATCGGACAGGGATTCATACCTAATGGCCAGACTATACGACTAGTAGAGAACGCAGCTAACCGGCGTGACATCTCATACCAATTTGAGATCCCAGATAATAAAAGTGGATTCACTGATGCAGCGAAGCTACCCGCCACGTTACCGTTTGCAGTTGTAAATATTCCCGTTCGCGACCAACACACGGCTTTCTCGATGGCAAATGTTAGCGACATTGCAACTACTTCTTCTCTTATAATAGCCATCATAGAGACTATAGCTGCCGCCAGATGATGCTCAGGATCGCCTTAAGGTCAGAACAATGGGGGAGGTATCTTTGCTCGCAACTTCCTCTCATCTTTGACCATCCCCTACTCGTGTCCTAGAGTACTTCCATGAGTTTAAAAGTTGGGATAGTCGGACTGCCAAACGTAGGTAAGTCGACGCTATTTAACGCCTTAACCAAACAAGCCGCCGAGTCGGCCAATTTTCCCTTTACTACGATTGAACCAAACGTTGGCGTGGTCACTGTTCCAGATGAACGTTTGGATAAACTGGCGGTGATCTCAAAATCAGAGAAGATTTTGCCGACAACTATTGAATTCGTCGATATTGCTGGCCTTGTTAAGGGCGCACATCAAGGAGAGGGACTGGGTAATAAATTCCTGTCGCATATCCGTGAGGTGGATGCAATCGTGCATGTTGTTCGCTTCTTCGACGACGGTGATATTCAGCACGTCGATGACAGTGTCGATCCCTTGCGCGATGTCGAGACAATCGAAACAGAGCTCGCCTTAGCTGACTTAGCCACCCAAGAAAAAATGGAGGCGAAGGGCACTAATCTCGAACATGAAATCCAACAGTTAAAAGACAAGCCAACGCTGTATGTTGCCAACCTATCAGAGGATCAAATTCGCGACGCTGATGCGGTAATCGCTAAGTTCACCAAAGATCACTCCCCTGTGCTGCCGCTCTCCGTAAAAATTGAGCAGGAATTAGTCGAATTGTCGGAGGAAGAGCGAATGACATTCCTGAATGAGTATGGGCTTAAACAAACAGGGCTAGACCGCCTCATCGCGGCTAGTTACGAACTGCTTAAGCTGGTTACCTTTATAACAACGGGGCCCATGGAAACTCGAGCCTGGACCGTACCAGCCAATAGCCTGGCTCCAGTGGCTGCCGGTACCATTCACTCCGATATGGAACGAGGCTTTATCCGCGCTGAGACAGTTTCTTATGACGACCTTGTCGCTGCCGGCTCCTACGCAAGCGCGCGAGCCGCGGGGAACGTTCGAGATGAAGGTAAAGAGTACGTAGTCCAAGACGGTGATATCTTCTTGTTCAAGTTTTCGGTGTAGGAATAAGACAACTGTCTTATGGTACGCTTTATAGTAGCGCATATAATCCGGCACGATAGACAGTATGGACGACTATCCACATCCAGAAGTAAAAACTAAAAAACGGATAGGTGTTTGGGTGCTCGTAGCCGTGGTTTTAGTTGTCGTTTTAGGCATTGTAGCTTTAGGTTCGTATAGCGGCCTACTCGGCGCCAGGTTCGCACCTGGGCTAGCATTTAATATCACTGGCCCTGACGAGCTAGTGGCTGGCTTCCCCGCCATTGTGACTTGGGATACAAGCCCTGAAAGTCAGCAAAAATATCCTAGTGAAAAAATAGAGTATTGCCAGGGTGGGCTGTTTGGCGACCGGTGCGTCACACTTAACTCCGATACGACGAATGATGGAGAGGCCTTAGTGTTTGTACCCGCCTCCGCAACTAAGTCCGGGTATTTGCGGCTGACCGCTCGCAACCGACCAGGTGGTGATCTCTTGCCGAGCATCTCCTCAACACGCCGCATCAAAATAGTAGCTGGTGACTCCTCGCAACAATCAGCCGTCACACCGGTGAATGTTGGTGGTGGGGCAATAAGTACGCTTACTGCAGCTGGCCCTCGAGTCCCGGTAGAAGCAGGTACCACCGTTACCGTTGTATTGCCCGAGCCGTCGAAGACCAAGAAAATTGAAATCTGTAAACACGGGGGACGTTGCTATACCCTGGCTTCAAGCGCAAGCGGAAGCAGCGCCCAGGTACGGATACCTACTATTGGCACTGGCTCTGCCTTCTTGAAAGTTTCTGAGCGCGGTGCCAACGGTATCCTTACAGGTCGCGTCTTCTTCCGACGAGCCCTCACCCTGGTGGTGGCTCGACCGCAGCCAACCCTGAGACCAACTCTCTCCCCTCCCCAAGAGCAAAGTGGTGGTGATTCTGATGGTGATGACAGCGGTGGAGGAGGCGGATCATCTGATGGCGAAAATAATAATGAGCAGGAAACTACTATACTCTGCGCTTATTCTGATCAGGATGGCTTTTGGAACTTTCACAATGTTATTAACGTTGTACCTGGGCAAACGCAAGAGATTGGCGTAACGCTTGTTAGGAAGGATGGTACACCTGTTGGTAATAAACAGGTTAGATTCGGCGCGCCCGAAAATGGTACTGTATCAACCACTTCGGCTAATACCACCGAAAGCGGCGTCGCGTTGACAACTTATACCCCACCGGCTACGGCAGTATTGGGAGATACTGACTCGTATACGGCCACGTGGCCGGGCGACAGTTCTTTTGCTCCTAGTAGTTGCACTGTTGCAATCAAGTTTACGCCAACAAGCACGCCGACTGTGACGCCGACACCAACCGGAGCCCAAGCATCCTTCATCGTTCCAGTGGATGGTGAGCAAATCGGCAATAGTGGTAGTGTCGACGTGCGTGTACTCCTGACCGAGACAACGAGTGGCGGCATTACCTGTCCAGTATGGACGCTAAACGGTGAGATTCTCACCGACACCGACTGGACTGGCAATCAATCACCCGCCTTAAGTGATGGACTTTGTGACCCACCGCCACCATATGGAACTATCAACTGACCAAAAAAAGAAGGCGTGGCTGCTGCTCGGAGGAGTAGCCGTACTTGTGGTTATCTTATTGCTCATCCGCGGGTATCAATCTTTTCTCGGAGCCAAAGCCCCAAGCGTGCCACAACTAAGCGAAAGTATTATTGGCGGGCGGTTAAAAGGAAAGGCCCTTCAGGAAGGTACGAACGTGCTAGAGTTCACCGCGACTACCGGCGACGGTACAGTCATTTCTGATACAGTCACGTTCAAAGTACTTCCCCCTGGTCCATACGATCCAGGTACAACACCCGCTCCGCCTGATCCATACGATCCCGGTACACCGACCACAACGCCCGACCCACCAGGGCCATATTAGCTTGCCTTTCAGGGGGCTCGTTAAGCAGTGGCGCTAAACAATGCGAACTTCCGTAAAAGCGCTGCTCCTAACCGCGCTTGTAGCCGGATTGGGAATTCGTCTGTTTTTTGCATGGCAGCTACCCTTCACCAATGACGAGGGTGCTTATCTCTATGACGCCAAATTGCTGCTGGAGGGGACCGTCGCCGGCGGTGATGTGCTGAGCAAATCTCCCGTTACCGCGGTGCTCTTTACCGCTAGTGTATGGCTGAGCCAAGGATCACTGTTCGCTGGACGATGGGTGGCGGTCATCGCAAACATACTTACCGCGATTCCGCTGGCGTATCTCGCCTGGCGAATACGCGGTGCAAACGCTGGGATCATAACCGCACTGCTGTGGTTGCTGCTCGTGCCAATCCCTATGACTATCCTCGGCATTACTCAACCTATCGCCGCTTTGTTGGCTGCTACCTGTTTAGCCTTATGGTACGCGGCTCCCGAAAGTCGCAGACATTACACCAGTCTAAGCCTGCTCGCAGGACTTTGTTTTGCGCTAGCTTTCATGTCGCGAAAAACAAGCCTGGCTGTGCTACTACCCACTGTCTATTTCTGGTTCATCGCCCAGCCGCAGCCTAAAAAAAACACACTACTAGTGAGCCTGGCTGGCTTGCTGATTGTTGTTGCACCATGGCTAGCCATACTATGGCGATTATATGACCTACCGGGAGTGATGCAGGCGCTTGGGATTGGCTACGGTGATCTGCTATATGAAAGCGAGTCAGCCATCGCCGGCCAGGCTAGTATCATACGCCCACTCACAGTACTGACTCGAACTGGCAGCGGTCTAGTACTCGCTAGTGTGCTTGGTTTAGGGTGGGCTTCGCTCAAGCTGCGCCGAAAAAATCTCACCCCAGCGATGCCGTTACTATGGCTCCTAGCGCTCGTGGGTCTGTATATAGGTTGGCCAGTCTTCTTGCCTGAATATCTAATTGATTTTTTTGTGCCCGCGACGCTACTAGCGGGACTAGCCCTAGCAGAACTGTGGCAACATCGAGCTCGGGTGACCATCGCCACGCTGTTACTTATTGCACTGGCCAGCCTACTCAGCTATCACAGTGCTTTTAAGATCCCTTGGACAGGGATGTTTACTAAGGAAGCCATTACGCAAGCCGCACAGGAGTTGCAAACACGAGTGCCTATAGCTGAACCGATTTTCACAGCGGCCGTCATTGTTCCGTATGTTTCCGGTCACAACGTGATGCTAGATATCGCCCATCCCCTCTGGTACACCTACGAATCCATACCTGACCAGACCAAGCGAGCATTCTTGCCACCATTACCTGTAGTGGAAAGTCAACTACAAGATGGTCCGGTGCGCTGGGCGCTGGTAGAACACTTAACCGACTACGCCTACCTGCGTAATGAGTCGAACCTTATTTCTCTATTCGGTCAGGAGTGGAACTTAGTCGCAACACTTCCAAATGAAACGGGGTGGCGCTCAAATCCGTTGAAGCTATTTGCGAGAGACAATAGTGACTCGTAAGTCACTACAATCTACAGCGACGCAGGTGCCTGCTGCCCACCCTCTACGGATATTGATGCGGCCGTGGCGGTGTTGGTACCCTCAACATAGATCTTGCGGGCAAAATCATACTCGTTGAAGTCAATGCCTGAAGTTTCGGTAGGAAATACCACTTGGTACTTCAAGGTGTAATCCTGTCCGGTACTGGTATATGGATATGGTTGACCCGTTACCACATCAATTGGTGGAATTGGTAGAAACGGTTTATCAGTATCTAGATAATCTTGTAGTGCCACTTCGTCAAAAGCTTCAAGCTGCCCCGCAGCCGGTTTGGCTACCACTTCGCTTGGCCGAGAAGCGAGATCCTCTAGTGACCCAGGATAGACACCCGCATGCAACCAATACCCTCGCAAAGCACCCCGCACAAGCGGAATTTGATCAGTTACACGATCAAACGAAACCTCTTGTGGGCTTTCGCCGGTGATTAACACCGTCGCCTCGTCTATACTGATTGTCTCGGCTGGCGCAGTAATCGTGGTCGGCTGATTTAT
Source organism: bacterium (assembly GCA_002686445.1). GTDB lineage: Bacteria > Patescibacteriota > Andersenbacteria > UBA10190 > UBA10190. Next base: position 16,390 of record NZCO01000012.1, read on the forward strand.
ATCTTGATACCCCAGGCCGATCTCGACCGTAATTTGCTTATCAGCAAATTTCACTACCGTATCGGGTGGCACGAATCGCATGCGATAAGTGAACCGCGATGGATAGAACGTCTTGGTATTTATCCAAATTTCCATGGTCGTATTTTCACGTAGTACTTCGTACGTATCCTTAAACGCGTCGCTCCGCAAATAGTCCAACGTCGTGTCGTTCACCTCAGAAAATACCGTATCAACATCATCTCCCGCGACTAGCTCAAGCACCCGCTCATAGAAGACTGGTAGCTGCTCGGGAGCTAAGTCGATTTCGTAATGGTAGAACTCATCCCGCTCTATTTTCTCGATGGGGAATTCCTGCACAACACGAATCATGTCTAGTTCGTGTGCCAGCTTAAGAATCTCCTTGTACTGATCAACACTGGTTTCAGTACTCTGCTGGAACTCATCAATATCACTGTCGAAACCCTCGTACCGGAGATCGTCGGCCGGAATGTGAATCCACTGCCCTTTAACCGCCCCTGCATCAAAGAAGCCCAGTGACGGAAACTCATTAACCTTCAAATAGACATCCTGGTCCAAGATCTTAATGTCACCACTACCAGAGAACGTAGCGCCATCAAGCTTGAGTGACCCATTAAGCGAAAACTCAGCACTGACTGTGTCAGTGTCAGTAGCCGCTGTTTTACCAGTCATACCGAAATTGAGATCAAACGTTAGCGGAATCAACTGGTAAATCTGGCCTAATCCCAAATCAAGCGGGAGCGGTGACGCGTCAGATTCATCCAAATACACAACCAATGGTAAATCTGACTCCTGCGTAAATGAAAGCAAGGTTGGCGCCGGTCCGAGAACTGGTTCATGCGGATGATCGGCCGGCGTATCAGGCGCATGCGCGTGTGGAGTCGCCAGTGGCACCACAGTGCCCGCTTGGGTCTCCGCGTACTTTCGAGCTGCCACCTCTGTCTCTAACTGCACATTAAATACAAAGCTGGTTCCACCCGGGTCTTGTCGGTAACCGTACTCGCCAGCTTGTATAGCTGCGGAAATACGAGCTTGGTCCGCTGCTGCAACGACATCAAGTAAGTCACGAGGATAATAGATGTCGTTGCCGCCTTCAGTCTTGTAGAGCTTTATGGCGGCAAGAAGGGCCGTAACATCATCTAACCGCTGTTGATCTCGCTTGAGCGCTGCCGTTGTTTCATCGACTGCCGCAATCGCTTCACTCAAAGGGCGCGCGCCCGCTTCGCGCGGTTCGGTATTGACGGCCAATGTTAAGCTGTAATTAGTTGTTTCGATACCCGCTATTGCTTGATACATGCGATCAAATACTTGGTCAGAGTTAAGTTGCTGACTCAAAAATGGCAGACGTACAAGACCCATGAAGTATGCGGCAGCGGCACCGCCTCCGATTAACACCACTACGAGCAAGACGACCACAATCACGATCCACTTTTTTCCGGACTTTTTTGGCTCCACGGTCAGTCCTGCGGGCGCAGGAGGTACTGGAGGAGCCGGAGGTACATCCATTGCTGGTTCGGTAGCCATCGGCGGCGGTTCACTCGGTTCAGGGGTAAGAGGCGGGGACGGGGGTTGATCAGGAATGTCTAGTGATACCGGCTCGTCAGGAGCAGTAGCTTGCTTCGGCACATCTTCGGGGATATCTAGAGATGGCAGAGCGACTGACGTGTCCGGCTGGTGGTCCTGCGGGTTTTCAGCGGGGTCGAGCCCAGCTGGATCGGCGGGTGGTGGAACTACTGGAAGATTCGCGGGCGGTAGCGGGGGCGGCGTTGGCGGTGTTTGCGAAGGCGTCTTTTCTCCTCCTTTATTTTCGTCTATAGGCTCCATGTATCTTGACAGTATAGCACGGAAGATGGATTGCATAAGTCTCGTTTAGGGGGCGACGGGGGGCGCTATTGACCATATTTCAGGGGTCCGCTATAGTAGGGCAGCCATGAAAGAATACGAAATCTCATACATCGTAGACCCCAGTTTAGCCGAGGAGCAGCGGGGTGATGTTGATGCTGCAGTTGATACTGCAGTGACAAGCCACGGTGGCAGTGTTGCGTCAAATACAGACAGTATTCGTCGTCGACTCGCCTATCAGATTCGCAAGCAACACATTGGTTTTGCACGCACGTTGCAGACCAGCGTAGAAGCTGAAGAGATTAATACCCTGCGTGATGAGATCGCTAAAGTAAATGGTATCTTACGCCTGTCAGTCATCCAGACTGCCGCCCGACCTGAAGTCTCAACTGCAATCTTTGAGGCAGCCACCAAAGAGCAACAGGTTGAACCTAAGAAAGTTGAAGAGACCCCGGCTGCAGAAATCTCTGACGCTGAAGTTGATACCAAGATCGAGGAAGCCCTCGACGAAGAAGTTAAATAACGACACACGAGTATGTCCGGTAGTAGAACTTCGATTGATAAACCATCATGTAGCCTTGTGATAATGTGTGCGTCTGTGGAAATAGAAAAGTATCGTTTAAATCATAATAAGCTTAATTCAGTTGCCTAATGGCAACTGATCGAAGTTTCACTACCGGATATGGATCTCAATAAAGTAATGCTGATCGGTCGTCTGACTAGGGATCCCGAATCTCGCACCATTCCATCAGGAGCAGTCGTCACCAATTTCGGACTGGCTACCGGGCGCGTCTGGAAAGACGACCAGGGTAATCAGAAAGAAGCAACGGAATTCCACAATATCGTTGCCTGGCGGCGTTTGGCAGAAATTTGTGCTCAGTACTTGGCCAAGGGTCGACAAATATATATCGAAGGGCATTTACAGACGCGCAGTTGGGAAGGACAAGACGGTAAGAAAAACTACCGCACCGAAGTTGTGGCCGATAGTATGATTATGCTTGGCAGCCGCAGCGATAACCCTGCACCGACGCCTAGTCCAGCCACTCGAGTAGACTCACAGCCTGCTACCAAAAAGTCACCTGAAAACGCCGAGGCGCCAGTGACAGCCACGGACGAGGAAATTCGTATTGAAGATATCCCCTTTTAACTTTTCGCTAAAACGATATGCCAGCTAAACGACAACGTAACCAAGTGTGTGTATTCTGCGCCGAGAAAGTCGAGCAGATTGCCTTTCGTGACACCGACGTATTACGTAAGTTCACGAGTGGTCAGAACAAGATCTTGCCTCGCAAGAAAACTGGCTCATGTGCCAAGCACCAGCGGCTGATCGCCAAAGAGATCAAGCGAGCTCGCCAAATGGGTCTGCTCGGCTATCGCGGTCACTAAGGTAACGCACTATAACGCAGCCGCGTACAAACTTTATCCCTCGCAACGAGGGATTTGTCTGTGATTGGTGCGGTTTTAACGCACCTCCAGCCTCAGGGACCTTTCGCAATCACTGTCCAGCATGTTTGGCTAGCAAACACGTTGATGGGCCTACGCCTGGCGACCGTAGTGAGACATGCGGTGGCCTCATGCCCGCGCTTGAAGTTGAAGGTGTCGATCCAGACAGCCTGGACCTAGTTCACCGCTGCGAGAAGTGCGGCTTTACCAGACGCAACAAGATAGCGAGCGACGATAACCGTGAGGTTATTGTTGCCCTAATGAAGCAAAAATAGACTGGGTTTTTTATACTTGCTGCCAGCCCCAATATGAGTAAGTCAGCAAGGCGATACCTGCGACCAGTAAAATAAATGTCCAAATATATTGCGCCACGGATGCCCGGGGCGCGGAAATAGTGCGAGCCTCTTCGTTAGACTCCGTCTGTGGTTTCGTCGTTTTCAATGGCATCCCAAATAACCTTGGTTAGCTCACTGGCGAGCTTCTTGTCTTCACGCAACAGAGCTTTAGCCGCCTCACGCCCCTGCCCCAGTTTAATATCGCCGTAGGAAAGCCAACTGCCAGCCTTTTTCACGATTTGAAACTCAACTCCCTTATCAACCAAATCTCCCTCATAACTAATGCCCCGATTGTACATAATGTCGAACTCCGCAACTTTGAACGGTGGGGCCACTTTGTTTTTCACTACCTTGGCGAATACACGATTACCGATGATCTTCTCACCCATCTTGATGTTGGCGCGTCGACGCACCTCAATACGCACTGAAGAATAGAATTTAAGCGCTTTACCGCCGGTAGTTACTTCGGGATTACCAAACACGACACCAATTTGCATACGCACCTGGTTGATAAAAATGACAGTGGTATTGGTCTTCGCCACGATACTGGTCAGTTTCCGTAACGCTTGAGACATCAGGCGCGCTTGCAGGCCCATGTGCGAATCTCCCATCTCGCCTTCAATTTCCGCCCGCGGCGTTAGCGCTGCTACTGAATCAACCACTACCAGAGACACCGCTCCAGAGGTAACAAGTGTCTCAACTATCTCTAAAGCCTGCTCGCCTGTGTCGGGCTGACTGATCAGAAGACTATTAATATCGACGCCAATGCGCTTAGCATATTGCGGATCCAAGGCGTGCTCAGCATCTACATACGCCACGGTGCCACCTTTCTTCTGAGCGCTGGCTGAAATGTGTAAGGCTAGGGTTGATTTGCCACTCGCCTCTGGTCCGTAGATCTCAATAATGCGACCACGCGGTACGCCGCGGATACCCAGTGCGGCATCCAGAGAAATGGAGCCCGTGGAGATAGCATCAATATCAACCTTGCGGGCTTCGCCCAGCTTCATTATTGCGCCTTCACCGTAGCGCTCCTTAATCGTGTCGACAGCGTCGTTGATTGCTAACGTCTGCTCGTCGAGCTCGGCCGCAGGCGCAGACTCCTTTGTTTTCGCTTGTGATTTTGTTTCAGCTTTTGGCATATACCGTACAATAATGATACATCAAGTCACTCTACCGGTGAGGACAACATTCGACAACGATGGCTTATACCCAGCTACAGCGGAGGCACTAGAATATCTTTTTGAATTGTTCTTACTCGTCCGGCAGCGTTGGTTGCCGTCACTTGAATGACGTTTATCCCTGTGTGCAGCCCTAATTCGGTAGAAAATCTACCACTCGCATCAACTACAGCTTGCTGTCCATTAACCTCTACCACCGCCGCCGTATCGGCTCGCCCACTTACCGTCACCTGGGAATTGGTGATAACCCCAGCCACTGGCTGGGCAAGCTGCAGCTCCGGTAACGCCACAAACGCGGAAACCTGCCAGAGCACGTATGATCCTACAGCCGCGGCTGCCAGCGCGATAGCACCGGCAATGATCCAGCGCGGAGTGAAAAAGGCCACCCACCATGACTGCGGCGTGTGCATCCGTAGTGGCACATACTCACGAGCGCCAGTTAATACTCGTTGGAAGGCTCGCTGGTTGGCACGATTCAGCACTCCTAAATAGGAAGCATATTTCGTAAACGCACCCCGAGCATAGACTTCGGCTGGGAAGACTGCCAAGTTACCTTCCTCGATCCCCTGCAAGTGGCGCACCGGAATTTTTATATCGCGTGATGCGTCTTCTAAGCTGAGGTTCCCCCGCCGACGTGCAGACGCTAACAACAAACCTACTTTTGTATCTGGCCGTGTCTTCGTTGGCCGCTGAGCTGGCTTAATTTCTGAGCGCGTTTCCACTACCATGGCTCGCCGCGAGTATCATCCTCGCTACTATGACTTGGACTCTCTAGGTCTTCGTCCTCGTCCTCTGACGGATCCGGATCACTGGGCTTCGAATCGCCGAAGGATTCATCGTCACTACCTACTAGTATCTCCCGAGGCTTGTTGCCTTCTGCCGGACCAATTATCCCTTGCTCTTCGAGCATATCAAGCAATCGAGCGGCCCTGGCATATCCCACACGTAGGCGACGTTGCAGTAAGCTTGCGCTGATCTTCCCCGTCTCAACAGCAATACGCTTAGCCTCGATAAAGAGCTCGTCATCCGCGTCCTGTCCCCCAGCACCAGCACCGCTACCAAGTTCTAGATCAGTAATTGATTCAGTCGCTTCTTCAACAGCAGGGTCTATCTGATTGTGCTCCACAATGTGCTCCACTACACTGCGTACTTCCTCTTCGGAAACAAATCCGCCCTGTAGTCGCGTTGGCTTCGTGTTATCACTGGCCGAATACAACATGTCTCCGGTGCCCACTAGTTTTTCGGCACCAGCCGAATCAATAATGGTACGGGAATCAACCTGCGAGGCTACCTTGAAGGCTAGCCGAGCCGGGATGTTGGCTTTAATCAAACCGGTAATAACATTCACCGACGGACGCTGAGTGGCGAGAATTAAGTGCACACCAACGGCTCGCGCTAATTGGCTTAGTCGAACAATCGGTCCCTCCACGTCTCGCGCATGTTTGGCCATCAAGTCTGCCAGTTCATCAATGACGATCACGATAAACGGCAACGGACTATCTGGATTGCTGATGTTGTAGGACAAGAGGTTACGGGTACCAGACTCTTCGAGTAGTTTGTAGCGTCGATCCATCTCTCGCAGGGCCCACTTCAAGGCATTTAAGGCTTTGCCGGTATCCACAATGACCGGCTCGCCCCACAAGTGTGGGATACCATTATAGGCTGCCAATTCGACGCGCTTAGGATCAATCAAAATGAGGCGGAGCAGTTGTGGCGAGTTACGATATAAGAGTGCCATCAAGATGCTGTGGATGTTAACTGACTTACCCGAGTTGGTGGCTCCCGCAATCAGCATGTGCGGCATGCGATCAAGTTCGGCTATCTTCACCACGCCTGACACGTCTCGCCCGAGCGCCATCGCCAGCGGCGACTGTGCCCGTTTCATTTCTTTACTCGCCAACATGTCACGCAAACGTACTAACGCAACTTCTTTATTTGGAATCTCTATACCAACAAGATCGGTGTTAGGAATCGGTGCCTCGATGCGCACCGGGTGCGCCTTAAGGGCGCGAGCTAGATCATTTTGCAAAGCAGTAATTTGAGACAATCGAATCCCCTCATCCGGTCGCAGCGTATATTGCGTGACCGTTGGCCCCACCTTAGCCTTGCCCACGTCAACTGAAATACCAAAATTCTCGAGTGTGTTCTTGATAATTTCTTTGTTGGCATCAACATCGCCCCCCTCCGGCTGCCGAGTCGAGGTGGCCAGCAATTCAAGTGGTGGCGGATTGTACTTCTTGTTCGCCGCCCGAAGCTGTTGACGCCGAGCTTGCTCCTGTTGTTTCTCCCGCTCCGTGTGTTGCTGATCAAGTTTGAGCTGGTCAGGATCAGCCTCTTTCTTACCCCGCAGGGCACTCATGCGGAAGCGTGGGAGCGTGCTGTCCTCTTCCTCACCATCATCTTCGTCCTCGCCTTCTTCCTCCTCGGTGTCCTCCTCCTTTTCGGGACGTTGCGGCACAAGATCGCGCAACCAGGCCATGACTTCTGCTGGAGATAAGTTAAAGGTGAGAAAGACACCAACAGTAAGCGCCGCCGCGAAAATTAAACCAGCGACTATGGTGGAGACAGCCGCGCTCAATGGGTAGCTGAGCATGAAACCCAAGAAGCCTCCGCCGCGTCCTTCATAGGCCACCTGTAAGGAATCATCGAGCGGCACACCGACAACGTGAAAGAGACCTAGTAAGCCGACGATCAGCAAGACCAGGCCAACAACACGCCACCGTTCCAGCGGCGCACGATTAGGACGCAACAAACGCCAACCAACGTACACACCAAACAAAGGCGTAACGAATGCCAGCCAGCCGACCACCCGACGTAAGCCGTTAAGCAGAGACTCACCAAGTCGGCCCGCTTGATCAAAAAAACTAAAGGCGATGATGATCGACGCGATTATAAGCAGCACCCCCACTATAGCCTGCTTGGTTTCAGCTTTAAGCCAACTTTGCCCGCCGCGCGAGCGTCGCCGCCGCCGTTTTTTCCGAAATGGATTTAATCGCATATATACCTAAAACTAACTCGGTGATTCCGAGGTGGCTATAGTATACCGTGTCGCGTTGTTCCTTATCGAGTGGATAAGCTGTGGCTTACTTAAGGGAATATTTAGCACTACATCTAAAAAACACCCCCGCATTGATGCGGGGGTGTTTAGAGAATTTTTTTAGTCAGACCGCAGCTCTACCGGACTGGCGTTCGCGGCTTCCTCACGCGCGACGTCTTTTACTCTATCAACCAGCTCAGTTTGCTCCGGATAACCGGTACCCACTGGAATGAGGCGACCAATGATGACATTTTCCTTTAGTCCCTCTAGGTTGTCTTCACGTCCAGTAACCGCAGCGTCGATCAGAGTACGAGCCGTTTCCATGAATGAAGCTGCTGACAAGAAACTATTGGTAGTCAATGAAACTTTAGTAATACCAAGCAGTAGACGCTCGCCGATGGCAGGTTCCTTCTTTTCTGCGGCTGCTTTATCGTTAGCCCGATTAAAGGTCTGGAATTCAACCACGCGCCCTGGTGGCAGATCAGTACCGCCTGCATCCCGCACACGAATGCGTGAGAGCATCTGGCGAACGATAATTTCAAGATGCTTATCATTGATCGTCTCTCCCTGAATGGCATACACCTGCTGCACCTCTCGGAGCACGTATTTCTGTACTGCCCGTACGCCAGCTGAGGCAAACAGATCCTGTACGTTTACGTGACCTTCAGTCAGCTGACTACCCGCTATGACGCTGTCGCCATCTTCAATCTCGAGTGAGGTATTGGACGGAACTTTGTATTCAACTATTTCCTTGCCTTTACCACGCAGGGTTAATTCATTGTCTTTAACGCTCACGTCTCCCGCATAGGGAGCGGAAACCTTTTCTGCCTCTACATTAGCAAACAGCTGGTCGCCTTCTTCAACACTCACTCCATCCTTGATACCGCGAGCTAACTTACCGCCAGCGATATCATAGTGCATTGCTTTCGTCCCCTTAGACGTAACCATGATAGTAGTTTCTTTCTCCTCGGTCGTTACTGAAACGGTACCGTCCATTTCCGACATCACAGCTTCACCCTTAGGCACACGTGCCTCAAAGAGTTCCTCCACACGGGGCAAGCCTTGGGTAATATCGTCACCACCAATACCACCAGAGTGGAAGGTACGCATAGTCAACTGGGTACCTGGCTCACCGATAGCCTGTGCGGCTACCACACCAACTGGTTCACCAATGTCGACGAGTCGATTGTGACCAAGATCCCAGCCATAACACATCCGACAGACACCATCAGTGGCCTGACAAGCGACTACGGAGCGGATGATCAGCTCTTCGATGCCAAGCTTATCGATTTCAGCTGCTTCTTCTTCGGTGATAAGCGTGCCTCGTGAATATACCGTCTTGTCAGTTTTTGGATGCTTGATGCCTTCTGCCAGCACGCGTCCCATGGCGCGTTGGCCGAGCGTACTACCGATTTCCTCACTATCAGCGGCGGTAAATAGTCCACCCTCAGTATCCTGACAATCTTCTTCTTTGATCACGAGGTCCTGGGCCACGTTTACGAGACGCCGGGTCAAATATCCAGCCGTCGCTGTACGCAGAGCCGTGTCGGCCATTCCTTTACGTGTGCCATGAGTCGACAGGAAGTACTCCAAGGCGTTAAAACCTTCTTTAAAGCTGCTCTTAATTGGCAGCTCAACCACACGACCAGTCGGTCCGGCCACGGTTCCTTTCATACCCATCATCTGCAACGTTTGCCCCCACGAACCACGAGCGCCTGAGTTGACCATGGCGTAGACAGAACTTTCAGGATCAAGCGCACCCTTGGTAGCTTCTCCCATTTCCTCACGAGCTTTATCCCACACCGCGACAGTCATCCGGTAACGTTCCTCTTCAGTCAGCAACCCATCCTCATATTGCTCCCGAATGGTGCCCACTTCAGTCTCCGCGCCGGTCAATATAGATTCCTTCTCTTTAGGATAATTTAGGTCAAGCATGCCCCAGGATAGACCACTCTTAGTAGCGAACTGGAAGCCAAGATTTTTCATTCGATCAATAAACGTGGCTGCTTGTTCGGCTCCATAGTGTTGCAGGATATCAGCCGTGACGTTCTTCAGTTGCCCCTTATCCAATATTTCGTTTACGAAGTCATACCCTTCCGGCAGGATTTCCCCGAATAGCAGTTGGCCAATTGTCGTCGTAATGATCTCCGGCTGCTTTTTCTTTTGCCGTGGGTGCGGAAGCTTGATCTCAGCGTTTACGGCTAACTGGTCTAACTCATAAGCAGTTAGTGCTTCTTGGGTTGAAGAGAAGATACGCCCAGCGCCCTCACCGTCCGGATCAGGCTTGGTGACGTAGTACAAACCAAGCACGACATCCTGTGAAGCTGATGTACTTGGACGACCATCAGATGGCTTTAAGAGATTGCGGCTCGCAAGCATCAGCTCTTCAGCTTCAAACCGAGCTTGTGAGGAAAGCGGTACGTGCACAGCCATTTGGTCGCCATCAAAGTCGGCGTTAAACGGCGTGGTCACCATCGGGTGAATCTGGATGGCCTTTCCTTCAATCAGCACGGGCTGGAAGGCCTGAATACCTAATCGATGCAGGGTTGGTGCTCGGTTGAGCAACACTTTGTGTGTCTTGGTCACTTCTTCTAGGGCGTCCCACACTTCGGGAATGCTCTGCTCAATGAGGCGACTCGCCGAGCGGATGTTATGGGCCAGTTCACGTTCAATCAATTCATGAATCACAAACGGTTTGAACAACTCCAATGCCATAGTCTTCGGCAAACCACACTGGTGCAGTTCCAACTCGGGCCCGATTACAATTACTGAACGACCAGAGTAATCAACTCGTTTGCCCAGTAAATTCTGACGGAATCGACCCTGCTTCCCCTTCAACATATCTGCCATCGATTTGAGCTGTCGTCGCTGCCCAGTTGTGCTCATTGTGGTTGATCCGCGACGAGCAGTATTATCAATCAGGGCATCAACAGCCTCCTGCAACATACGCTTTTCATTACGCGTGATAACCTCGGGCGCCCCGAGCTCTAACAAACGTCGTAGTCGATTGTTGCGGTTGATGACTCGTCGGTATAGATCATTCAAATCAGACGCCGCAAAACGACCACCGTCTAATTGCACCATCGGTCGTAGGTCTGGTGGAATGACAGGTAACACGGTGAGGAACATCCACTCCGGACGAATCTCTGCAGTGCGCATTGACTGCATGAGTGACAGACGACGTACAATCCGCTTACGCTCAGCGGCCGATGCGTCCTCCATACGGTCGGTCAAAGCAGTAATTTCCTTATCAAGATCCATCGCCTCAAAAATGATGCGGATAGCCTCAGAGCCAATGCTGGCATTGAAGACGTGTCCATACTTAAGCGACAGTTCACGATACTCAACCTCAGAAATTATTTGATACTGCTCCAGTGACTCCAACTGCTTTGTGGCGATCGAAATCGCCTCATCAAGCATCTTGAGCTGCTCTTTTTCTTCTTTGTTCAGCTTATCTTTACGCTTATCCCGCTTCTTATCATCCTTAGCAATCTGGCCACGAAGTTGTTTGTATCCCTGTTTGATCGCAGACCGCTTACTGTCAGCTTCGCTTTGCAGCCGGCCAAGTACTTCATCTTTAGCATTCTCGTCGACGTCAGTAACAATATATGAGGCGTAGTAAATGACCTTTTCGAGCTGGCCAACATTAATATCAAGTAGCAAGCCCATCTTTGAGGGGACACCACGTAAGAACCAGATGTGTGAAACGGGCGTTGCTAACTTAATGTGCCCCATGCGTTCACGACGAACGATAGAGCGAGTTACCTCAACCCCACACTTGTCGCAAATAATTCCTTTATAACGGATACGACGGTACTTACCACAAGAACACTCCCAGTCTTTAATAGGACCGAAGATACGCTCATCAAATAAACCTTCCTTTTCCGGTTTTTGGGTTCGATAGTTAATTGTTTCTGGCTTAGTAACTTCTCCGTGCGACCAGTCCAGAATTTTATCTGGCGAAGCCAATCGGAGGCGTACCGAGTCAAATAATGATGCAGCTGGTTGTTCGTTCATACGATGATCCATACCCAGTATATCAACATCCAGAGCCACTGGCCGTACCAGACAAGTGAGCGCTGGTTAAGAATAAGGATTTAGTAGGTATTTCATCGTTCATGGAGA
>NZCO01000013.1 GCA_002686445.1 bacterium
AGCGACATATCAGCTGTAATAAAGTCTCCATCAATCGCGACTATGGCGTCGCCAGCTTGAATGCCTGCCTGTTCCGCTGGCGATTCCCGCAGCGGTGCGATGACGGTCAGCACTCCCCCGCGGACCCCAATCTCAATACCAACTCCTGAGAAACTGCCACCTAAATTCTCTTCAAATTGCTTGGTTGCGGCAGGCTCAGCGAACGCCGTGTAAGCATCGCCAGTGGCAGCCACCATGCCGCGGACCGCACCATAGAAGAGACGCTCGTCAGTCAGCTGATCAACATCGATATAGTTAGCATGCAAAATGTCCCAGGCTTCCCAGAACGGCTGGAAGACTAATCGACGTTCACCCTCTTCAACCGTTACAAATTGTATCGGTCGATCGGCAAACTCTACGGCCGGAAAGACATACCGGCCTACGAAAAAACCAACAAAGGCGAGTAGTAAGCCCGCAATTATTTTGCCGGCCATTCCTTTCTTAGTAGGTCCGGGCTCGGCTGCTGGAACAGCGCCTGGTTCTGGCAACATGAGAGCTAAGTATACCTAAATACTTTGGGAATGAAGAGCGGCTTAGTTATTCGCCCTGCAGGTCAATGTGGAGGTCTTTGAGCTGGTCTGGTTTTACCGGCGAAGGCGCGCCCATCATCAGGTCTCGGCCGTGACCATCCTTGGGGAAGGCGTATATCTCGCGGATATTCTTCTCGCCAAGGAGCACGAACAACAGACGATCAATACCAGGAGCAAAACCACCATGTGGCGGTGCCCCATATTCGAAAGCTCGAATCATTCCGCCGAACTTGGCATCAACTTCTTCTTTTGTGTACCCGGCGATCTCAAACGCCTTATACATAATGTCAGGACGGTGATTACGAATGGCACCGGAGCTGATTTCAAAACCATTTAGGACAATATCGTACTGGTAACCCAGGATCGATGTTGGGTCATCCGTATCCAGTGCTTCTAGGCCGCCTTGTGGCATCGAGAATGGGTTGTGTGAGAAATCGATCTTGCCGGTCTCGGTGTCGCGCTCGTACATAGGAAAATCAGTAATCCAAGCCCAGGCGGCCTTGCCTTCGTCAGCCAAGTCCAGCTTGTTCGCAGCTGCTACTCGAACCGCGCCTAAGATCTTCGCCGCTTGCTCCCACGGGGCAGCCGCGAAGAAGACGGCGTCACCCTTCTGCTGACCTACCTCCTTAGCCACCGCCGCAGCCACATCAGCCCCTAAGTGTTTGATGATCGGCGAGGTGAGTTCGTCCTTGTGCAGTACGTAGGCCAACCCTTTAGCACCATGAATACCAGCGACTTCTGTGAGCGCATCTATATCAGAACGTGAGAGTGCGGCCCCTCCAGGAACGTGTAGCGCTAGAACCACATCCTTGTTCTCGATCGCATCACTAAATACCTTGAAGCCACTACCGGAAACCACCTCAGAGACGTCAGTAATAAAGAGGTCATAGCGTAGGTCAGGCTTATCTGAGCCATACTTACCTATTGCCTCGTGCCAAGTCAGGCGTGGGAAGGGACTAGCGAGCACCTTCCGCTTCGTGAACGTCTCGGTGAGTTCCACCATGAGTGGTTCGATCACTGCCCATACGTCTTCTTGGGCGACATAACTCATCTCCATGTCGAGCTGATAGAAAGCGCCCGTGTGACGATCAATGCGCGGGTCCTCATCACGGAAGGCTGGCGCTACCTGGAAATACCGATCGAGTCCGCCCACCATCAGCAGTTGCTTAAACTGTTGCGGTGCCTGAGGTAGCGCATAAAACTCGCCCGGATGTAAGCGGCTCGGCACCAAGTAGTCGCGCGCTCCTTCCGGAGACGACGACGTTAGGATAGGCGTCTGGACTTCGGTGAAGTCGCGCGTCTGCATGTAGCTACGGATGTGCTGAATAAACTTATCGCGAACGCGCAGTATTTCCTGTCGTCTTGGATGTCTCAAATCAAGAAAGCGATACTTGAGTCGTAGCTCTTCATTCACCTCGACGTTGGTACCAATTTCAAACGGCGGAGTCTTCGACGTGTTTAGGATCTCGACACTGGTGGCCTCGATCTCGATCGCGCCGGTCTGTATTTTCTTGTTCACCATCTTAGCCGGCCGCTGCCTGACTGTGCCCTCAACGCGAATGACGAACTCACTGCGCAAACCCTCCGCAATTTCCCAGGCATCCTTTTGTTTGCTCGGATCAAAGGTTATCTGTGTGATCCCCCACTTGTCGCGCAGGTCAATAAAGATGAGGCCGCCGTGATCGCGCCGGGTTGCTACCCACCCGGAGAGGCGCACCAAATCCCCTACTTGGCCATCGCCAAGCTCTCCACAAGTGTGGGTACGATATTCGTTAGTAGTGATTGGTGACTTCTTTTGTGCCATGTTCCTTAGCGTAGTTGAGTTTAAGAGGTATTTCTAGCTACTTAGCCATAAAAAAAACGCCGTGAGGGCGCGAACGAGTCTTTCCGAAGAGTCTGACCACAACACTAGGTTGTGAGCAAGCTCCTCGGTTCCCCCTACCCGAGGGCAGGGAGAGGTCGTATGCCGAGGATGCGCCCCGCTCCTTCAAACGGGGCTAGCTTTTGGTGTTCCTACTTGCGTAGAAACCAAATAAGGTACAGCTGCACCAGAAGCGCAGAACTAGCAACTATAGGTAGAACAGCTATAAATAGCAAGTAACAGCTTTTGAGCAAAGAAAAAGCCCGCCTGAGCCTTTGAGAGTTTTGGCTTTTGGCGGGCGAATCACCGGGCTTGGGTGATATTTGAGAAACAGACTGCTGCAACGTCACGACTTACCTAATGCCGAATAGACTCGGCGAAGTGTCAAGGAGCTGCTTGGCGGCTGATTAGCCTCTTCACTGTAAATCAATCTTCCAGCCACTGTGTTTCGCATCCTTTCGATGTGAAGTGGGTTTTGTTGATCGATCACAGCAATCTGTATAAGTGGTAGATGACGACGGCCAGGAGCCTTTGGGTGGGGCAGAAACCCTCGGGCTCCGGTTTCGACCCTGGCTGGGGCAGAAAGCACAGGGCGTCTGGCCGCCGTCGTCGTCTTCATGGGTGTTGCACAGCGCAACCATCCATGTCGGCTCTCGTAAGAGCCAGCTGAGCAATCCTTTCGTTGTCGTATCAAGGCCACTATAGTGCCCAACTTAAGACGCGACGGCTTCCGTTTTCGCATCCACGTCTTCTTAGTGGTGAAGAGTTCTTAAAACAAGTTTTAAGAGTGGTAATCGTGAGAGCAGTAGGTTCTCGCGATCTGTCTACTGTGCAAGAAGTAGGAAGCAAGCCTACTTACAAAGGAGCACGTGGCCCCACTGTAAGCAGACAAACTGCCAACTCTATAGACACTGTAGACTCACTCCAACCGAAGGCCAGAGCCCCTCGTCACCACAAAGAAGACGTGGATTGCTACCGATAGAAAGTACAACGTAACAAGTAAGTATACCCATGTCGCCCGTTTTGTCAATACCTGCTTACACTTAATTGTACCACATCCTAATTATTCCCTCTGTAGCGCTATTTGAGGACCATCTGAGTATTAATTAGGATTGACAATCGACAGTTTTCCACTCCGCCTTTGCTTCTTTCCGGCCGGCTACCGCACAATGAAGGGTATGAAAATCTGCGTTATCGGAGCGCCAAGTACGGGAAAATCCGTGTTTGCTCGCANGCTTGCTGCCGAGCTCACCAAGCAGGGTCAGAGCTGTGAACTGATAGCAGAATTCGCCAGTCAATATATCCAACAAGCTGGTGCACCGATGGCCGCCTGGGAGCAGCTCGTGATCAGTGTCGGGCAGTACCAGGCAGAACAGAACTCGGCACGAGATCTAGTGGTCACTGACGCTGCTGCATTCGCCACCTATATATATGCGCAGCGGTCTGTGCCAAAGCTGGCAAAAAATGATGACTGGCCCAAGTATCGTCAATTACTCGATGTGCTACGAGCGATGGCTCGAACCTCGGTCAGCTCCTACGACATTATTTTCTTACTGACGCATGTATTTCCTCCGCGCAAGGATGGGGTGCAAAAAGATGCGCACCTCTCCCGAACAGACTGCCAGGCAATAGGCCGCGACTTAGCGTCGTTCCTCGACTCCGAGCGCGCCGAGTATCATCGTTTCAAAGCCAACGATACCAAAGCCATCGAGACAGCGTTGGGCATCGTCCAACAGCGCGCCTTGATACAGTCCCCTACCGCCGAGGTGAGCTTGGTGGAATAAAAAAAACCGCCGCTGATTATCTCAGCTGGCGGCGTTGTGAGTGATTAAACATCAGCGTCCGGTGATTGCACGCGGGTCATTGTATGTTGCTCAAGGTCGAGCACAACTGCCATACCGCGGTCAAGCCCGGAGAATCGCTCCCAGTCCCCTGACGGCCATTCAAGATCTCGAGCGATCTGCAGTGGCAACGAACAGCAGACCTCGAGGTGCGTCACAATAATAAGCGCATGTCGACCCCCCCAGTCAGTGCGCGCGTCCCAAGAAAGCCGTTCTACGTCAGCCTGCATATCATGACACGATACGAGCGTCGGCGCAGTATGCGTAGCATTGATGCCCTCTGGCAGCCACCCAAATCGATCATTGAGTGTGATGGCTGTCTCGGTTGCCCAGGCTACTGGGGAAGAGCGAAGCGTAAACGACGTACAGCCCTGCAGCTGCTCAGCGAGCGGTAGGGTTAACAGTGCCGCATGAGCAGCGGCAGTTATATATCTCCCGCCCAGCGTCAAGGCTTCCCTCCGATAGTTAGCGTGACGTACCACAACGATCCTCTTGTTGGTTGTGCATGTAGGCATGGCACTATCCCTTTCAAATTTTGACTCCGTATCAAACTACTCACGTGTGAACAAATCCTCCATGGTGCGCCCAGAGGGACTTGAACCCCCAACCGTTGGCTTAAAAGGCCACTGCTCTACCAATTGAGCTATAGGCGCGTGTAGTTTCGTTACTATGGGATAAAAAAGGGGTATATGCAAGGACTAGTGAATATGCTATACTGTACGTAGCTATTATTTAACTAATCCTTCACAAACACACATATGGCAAAAGCAAAAAAGTCTGCCCTGCAACGACCAGTGAGTCCTGCCATGGTCGGCCTTGGACTGGCAGCGGTGGCTTTCCTAGCCGTCGGCTTTTATTTTGGTCCCGCTTCAACGTCAGCGGCAGGTACGTTCCTAATTCGAGGTGACGTGCTTCGGTACGACAAGGGTAACGGAACTGCCGATGTGTACTTCCGACACACCAACTCAGCAGCTGAGCACTTCGCTGGCGAAGTACATGAGATCAACCTGAACAGCGCTAAATTCTACAAGTACGACAGTAAGCAACGTAAGGTAGCTTCTACCTTTGGCAGCACTCTCGACAACGCGGGCTATGAGGTCGTCGTGCGCGGTACCTTCGGAAGCAGCAATGCATTCAAAGCAAATTGGCTAGTACGAAACGACAACACTGTAAGGCTGCGGGGTACGGTGCAAGGTCAGGACACAGTGAACAACATCCTCACCGTTGAGCTAGACACTGTCCAGTACCAAGCCACTAAGAAGGTGTACAAGGCAAAGAACTTTGTGAAGAGTAAAGACATTCGCATCTATTATGCTGACAACAGTAAGTTCCGCAGCCGTGACAACAACACGATGCAGGAGGATGAGATGACGAACGACAACGAAAAGGTGACCATCGACAACGTAGATGTGCGATATGGTTCCCGCTTCGTGGCTGAGAACAAGTCTACGATCCGTGATGGTAAATGGACCTTCTAGTAATACAACTCTTTAACTCATCGAAAAAACCCGCTCTCTAAGCGGGTTTTTTCTTTCCCAGACAATTAAAAAAGTGACTTCTTAGGCTTGGCCTGGCGGAATGCTTCTAAGGCTTCGCGTTGTTGCTTCGACAGCTTCTGAGGAATCGATACCTCAACAGTCACAAGCTGATCTCCCGTACCGCTACCCTGCAGTCGAGGGAATCCCTTGCCCGCCAGTCGGAACTCAGCACCAGGCTGTGTGCCCGAGGGAATCTCCAGCTCGTGTTCGCCCGCTAGCGTCGTCACAGACTTAGTTGTCCCTAAGCTAGCATCCACGAATGAAATGGACTCGATTGAGCGGACGTCATCGCCGTCACGGCGCAACGTCTCATCCGGGTCAACATGAATCTTAATAAATAAATCTCCGGTGATACCACCTCGCTGGGCCGCACTGCCCTTACCGGATAACCGGATAGCCTGACCATCTGCAATCCCGGCGGGCACCTCAACGTCTAGTGTTTGATCGGTCACTTCCCGGCCCTCACCGCGACACTGCGTGCAAGCTTGCTCTGCTTTCTTCCCCTCGCCCTTGCATTCCGGACACACGGTGGTCTGCGCGAAGGTGCCGAGCATCGTTTGGCGAGTCGTACTTACCTGACCTGAGCCACTACAGGTGGCACACTCCGTAATCGGCGTCCCCGGCTCGGCGGCGTTGCCATGACAGCGGCTACACGCCTGGGGCAACCGCGTCGTTACCTCTCGCGAGACGCCTTCCGCGGATTCACGAAACGAAATACTCAGATCAATACCTATGTCCTCACCGCGGGACTGTCGCGCTCGCCCTCGACCCCCACCAAAGAATTGCTCAAACACATCGTTGATACCAAGATCCTCAAAATTGACGTTGAAACCATTAAACCCTCCAGCGCCGCCACCCTGTCCGGCATCTTCAAATGTAGAGCCAAATTGATCGTATTGTGATCGTTTTTCGTCATCGCTCAATACCTGGTACGCGGCGTTGACCTCCTTAAACTTCTCCTCATCGCCAGTCTTCTTGTCGGGGTGATATTGATGAGCCAGTTTACGATAGGCACGCTTAATGTCGTCCGTCGTCGCGGTTTGTTCAACACCAAGAGTTGTGTATGGATCAGCCATATGGCTATCGTTCTAGAAACTTAGCTGTTCGACTGTAGCGGTCCGCTCGGTAAGACGCAAGAGTGAGCTCTTGCGGCTCAACCACACGAGTAACGCTAGCAGCGGCAGCAGCACCCAAGCGATCAGGGGTACAAAAGCGCGTACCGCTAGCACGACTATGAGAATGATGACTAGAGCAAAGATTATCGGGCTGGTAACGGTGAACGAAGTCAGCCAATCATTGACCCGAGCGGCCACGACCTCATTTAAGGTGTCCTCACCAGCAACCGGTGTTCCAAACTGTGTCGATACCTGTTGGTGAATCTGCTCGCGCTGTTCTGGCGTAAGCTCGACCCCTTCCGGCAGCTCCTCGGTCACACGTTGGTCAATTAGCTGGTCTACTGACGTGTCTGGCGTTAACCCAGGTGACATTCCCTCTAGTAGCGGCCTAAACGGGCCGGTCGCGTAGCCTACCTGCTCTGCGGTAAGCACAAAGCGCCCTTGTGACAGCGACTCCTCTAGGATCGGCAAGGTGAGTCCAGCCAGAGACAGGATGAGTCCCAGCAAGATCAGCTTGAGTCCAGAGAAGAATACATCCGATGTCTTATATGTAATCCGATTGTTAATCTCGCCCGCGGTAAAGCGTCGAGCCAACAGCAACGAGATAATCAGCAGTGCTCCTCCTACCATCGCACCTGGAGAAAAGCGACCAGCCAGCACTACGCTGATGGCTGGAGTCAGGATTAGCGCCAGCACACTCCCCCATCGCCTCACGATCCCCAGGGCCAGGGCCATCACCAACGTCCAGACGACCGACAGTGCGAGCAGCACAAGCGCTGGGCCAGTTAGCCCTGGCGCTGGTAAGACGAGCGCCGCCGTAAAGAACTCCAGCACGGTGAGTGCCACCACGCTAACAACTACTACTAATTCTTTTTGCATACGGAAGTCCATAGCCACGTTCTTATTCCTCAGTATAGCACGCGTTGCAATCGGCCCGCTCCGTACGCCCCTATTTCTTCTCCTGGGCTTTACCTTCGACTACCGGTTCTTTCGAATCGGCTTTCTTGCCAGCGTCTTTCTTACCTTCGGTAGCCCCCTGCTCCTTGTACACCTGCTCGCCAACCTTTTGCGCTGTTTGCGCCAACTCTTCAATAGCTTTCTTAGTTGCAGCAGTGTCATCGCCATCCTTTATCTTTTTGAGTTCCTCGACCTTGCCGGCAATCGCTTTCTTCGTAGCAGCATCAATCTTGTCACCCATGTCTTTGACTGTCTTTTCGGTGGCGTAGACGAGCTGTTCGGCTTGGTTTTTAACTTCTACTGCTTCTTTCTTCTTCTGGTCTTCCTCGGCATGCGTTTCTGCTTCTTGCTTCATGCGCTCGATCTCTTCCTCAGATAGTCCCGAGCTGCCCTCTATCTTAATGCTCTGCTCTTTCCCTGTGCCTTTATCTTTGGCAGACACGTTTAGGATGCCGTTGGCATCAATATCGAACGTAACCTCAATTTGAGGCAAGCCTCGCGGGGCTGGCGCAATGCCATCAAGGATCACGCGCCCAAGTGATTTGTTGTCAGCCGCCATTTCGCGCTCGCCCTGTAGCACGTGGACTTCAACCTGGGGTTGGTTATCAGCCGCGGTAGAAAATACCTGGCTTTTCTTCGTCGGTACCGTCGTGTTCTTAGTGATCAGAGGCGTGCGAACTGCTCCCAATGTTTCTAATCCCAGCGTTAACGGCGTCACGTCGAGCAACAGGATGTCCTTCACATCACCACCGAGGATTCCACCCTGAATAGCCGCACCCAGCGCTACTACTTCATCCGGATTAATTCCCTGATGCGGCTCTTTACCAAACAGCTCTTGAACCGCTTCGCGGATCTTCGGCATGCGGGTCTGTCCACCAACTAGGACCACCTGATTAATGTCGGCGGTAGTCATCTTAGCGTCTTTGACCGCTTCTTTCGTCACGGCAATCGCACGAGTAACGAGCTCATCAACTAACTCTTCGAGTTTCGCTCGCGTCAGAGTCAGCGTTAAGTGCTTGGGTCCACTTTCTCCAGTAGTGATAAAGGGTTCATTGATATCGGCAGACGTGGCACTAGACAGCTGATGCTTTGCTTTTTCAGCCGCGTCCTTTAAGCGTTGGAGTACCATCGCATCGCCACCAAGGTCTATCCCCTCGCTCGCCTTAAACTCTTTTAAGATCCAATCGATGATGAGCTGATCAAAGTCATCTCCGCCAAGGTGTGTATCACCATGTGTGCTGCGTACTTCAATCGTGTCGTCGCTTACTTCTAACACCGACACGTCAAATGTTCCGCCACCAAGATCAAAGACTACAATCTTTTCACTCTTCTTTTTCTCTAGGCCATAGGCTAAGGCAGCCGCAGTCGGCTCATTTATGATTCGTTTCACATCAAGGCCAGCGATCTTACCGGCGTCTTTGGTAGCCTTGCGCTGTGCGTCATCGAAGTAAGCTGGCACCGTAATGACCGCTTCGGTCACTTCGTGGCCTAGCTTTGCTTCAGCATCCGTTTTTAGCTTTTGTAGGACCATGGCGGACACCTCGGCTGGTGTTAACCATTTCTCGCCGAACTTAATCTCCACGCCGCCATTGTCCGCTTCGCGGATCTCATATGGCAGTAGTTCCTTGTCGCGCTGAACTTCGGCGTCCTTAAAGCGTCGCCCAATTAGTCGCTTAGCAGAAAAAATTGTGTTGGCTGGGTTCACCACCGCTTGGCGTTTAGCCACTACGCCGGACAACCGCTCGTCGCTTTTGCTATTGGCAACAACAGACGGAGTCGTGCGGTCACCTTCGCTATTTTCTAAAATGTTAGGTTCGCCACCGCTGACAGCTGCAGTAGCTGAGTTAGTGGTCCCTAGATCAATTCCGATGATAGTACTCATATGTATTAAGTTAGTAAGTTAATAGTAATTAGCTAGTTATTTGGCCACTTTTACCTTGGCCGGTCGAAACACTTGCTCCCCTACCAGATAACCTGGCTGCAACACCTCGACAATAGTGCCACTCTCGATTCCTTCAATCGCAACTTCTTCAACAGCTTCGTGACGCATCGGATCAAAGGCTTCTTCGCTGGGATCCATCCGTACCGCGCCAAGCTCTACCAATATGCTTTCTAGCTGCTTGCCAATGTGTGTGACTCCAGTCACCCAGCTATTATCGGCCAGTTCTGCCGGGGCGTGCTCAATCATGGCCTGAAAATTATCGGCTAGAGGGAGTAGCGGCGTCAGCAACGACTGAGTCAGTCGGGCATGCACCTGGGCTCGCTCTGTGTTTACCTGTTTAGTGTAATTTGCCAGCTCAGCTTTGGCGCGTTGCCACTGCTCTAAATAGCCCGCCGCTTCTTTTGTAAGCGATGCGACAGTAGGCTTCGCCGTCTTTGGCTTAGCTGCCACCTTCGTCTCCTTTTGTTTACTCGTTTGCTTCATAAGTATTTATTCATTAGGTTCATAATTTTCTAAAATTTCTGATACTGCGTTTAAGAGGGACACGTTCCGCTGGTATGGCATACGTTTGGGTCCAATTAATACCACCGTCATCCGCTGCTCATTTTCTGGATGGACATCGTGTACCACTAGGCTCGTATGCCTGGCATTCATAAAGGGAATTTCTTCGCCAATAAATACCTGCGGTCCATCACTCGTGTCCTCGAATTGATTCAGATACTCATCAAGCGCATCGATGATAGTGCCCACTTCCTTAACCGCTTCAACGGACTCGGCTTCTGTCTGTTCAAGCAGACCACTTAAGCCAGCTAGCTGCGTCTCACGCGCCTCAGGTAAGCCACTAACTACAACTGAGTGGGATAGGAGCGAAAGTAGCTTGACGGTACTCCGGGCCAAGTGCTGATACTCGCGATTGAGCGTGGCGAACTGCTTACCCAGTGCCGTTTGCTCCGGCTTGGTCAGGCGCATAGCGCGTAAGTGATCCACGTAGTAGCGGTAACCCTTATCTGTTGGCACCCGACCAGCCGATGTGTGGGGCTGCACAATATATCCAGCTTCCTCAAGCTCGTGCAGCGCTGTTCGCACCGTCGCCGAACTTACGTCCAGCTTTAAGAAAGCAATGAGACCCGCGCTCCCTACTGGGCGTGCTGTTTCGATGTATATTTCCACGAGGCCCGCAAGTAGCGTGGCGTATCTCTCAGCAAGTAATCCCATATGTATATTACAAATAGATTAGCACTCTAGGCACGCGAGTGCTAACTCACATCCTACTACTTATTCTCGTATAGTCAACACCAATTAACTAGCATCTGTGGATAAATTGACACTTAGTGTAAATTGTGTCACAAACCAGCCGAGCTTTTTTTCTCCAACAATCTACATTGCACTGAAAATACCGTTTTATACTGCTAGTCGCCTGGTCACCAACAGCACCTTGGCTGCATTCAAGGGATCAATCAGAATCTCTGTAATCAAGTGTGACTTCAGGCCAAGCGAGAAGGTGTTCCAGGTCACTCCCCCATCTTCTGAGCGATAGACAACACTGTTTATGCCAACGAACATGCGAGCCGAATTTGTAGGACTCACTGCCACCACAGCTGAGTTGAACTGCTGTACGGTGTCGACGGGTAGCTTAAGCTGCTCCCACGTGGCGCCCTGATCTCTTGTGATTACTGCGCCATCATTAACCCCAGCGAATAAGGCATCGGGAAATTCAGGGATAAACGTGACATTGAGCACGCGCTTATTGGCGCTGTTACCGAATTGGGAGTCCGTGTCGAGGTTTTGTTTGATCGATAACTTGCGCTGCTCGGTATTATTCACCAACCACAGTGCTCCACGATTAGTCAGCACAGCCAACTCGCCTTGGCGAACAGGTGAGGCGACAATGTCTCGAATACCCAGCGCCGGTTGTGCTGAAGCAGAGGAGAAAAAGCCATCCGTGAGCGTGTGGATCGTCCGCCAAGTCTTCGCCGATTGTTCACCCGCCAGGATTCCACCCAGGCTGGTGCCGGCATAGATGCGATCAGGCCTCAGGGGATCTTCTGTAATAGCAATCACCACAGCCGGTACAGCATCATTACTACTTCCGAAAAACCCGCGGCTGGTTTGCTGAACCGGCACAGGAACGGTCAACACTGTCTCCCAGCTCTTGCCGTCATCGATCGTGCGTAAGACGAACCCCTGCCCGTCGGCATCCACTCCCGACACAACAATGACGCCACTTACCAGAGCCACCACATCAGACACGCGTAGCGGAACCGCTATGGCTTCCCACGTGGCGCCGTCATCGTTAGATACCACAATGCCATTACTGCCCGCCGCTACATATATGGTGTCAGGTGTATGGGCCGGGCGATTTGCTCGCCCGAGAAACATTGAGGCGATATGTGCGTCCTCTTCCCCGTCCGTCCTAGTTACTGACTGATCAAAATGTGCGCCGGCACTCTCCGAGATGTACGTACCCCCTGCCGGCACGACGCCACTGGGGGTCGACGTACAACCAGACGCCTGCAGCACAGCCACAAGCATTACGGGTAGGACGAATAGATACAGTTTCATAGATATGTCTTGTCTATAAGTATACCACTGTCGTATCGCCAGGGCTGGTAACAGAAAAAATGCTATACTGGTGGTAAGATGCGCACTACAATCACAGCGGAAAGCGGGCTGGTCTGGGAAAGTTTTGTGCAGCCCGAAGCCGCGGAACTAGCTGAGCTAGTCCGCGACACGAATCTGACAGCCGCGGATGCTGAATTCTTAGTGCAAGACTACCACCGTCCCGAGGTGACTGTGCGCGATGAATATCTGCTCATCCATATTCATGTTCCTGCATTCGATCGTAGAAACAGAGTGACCCGCGGCGTTTCCTTGTACTTTATCGCCAAGGATAATCGGCTTTGGACCGTGAGCCATGAAGTCATCGTCAATCTTGATCAACTACTGCGCGACTTTAAAGCGGCGGATGAGGTACGAGAAGAATACTTTGGGTCCGGCCCCCTGGCGTTAGCGTTGCATGTTGCAGGCGAAATGCATGGCGGCGCCTTTCATAAACTCGAGCGTCTATCTAAACACGTGGATATTGCCGAAGATGCCATTTTCCAGGGCAATGAGAGAAAAATGGTCGAAGAGGTGTCCATGCTAATGCGCGACGTGATGGATTTTCGTAAAGTGATTCGCCTGCAGACTTCCCTCTTCGACACTGTCCCTGAGCACGATCTCATTACTCCCGAAATTCGACTCCAGTGGCGGCGCACGCACAACCAAACACTGAAGCTTTGGGACGTATTGGAAGGGTTGTATGAAACCGTAAAGGAACTAGCCGTCACCAACACCAGCATGCTGCAGCATAAGGAAAATGAGCTGCTGCGACTGCTGACTATTTACTCGGTGATTGTGATTCCTGTATTAGTGCTCGTCGGTCCCTTCTTTGCCCCGGGCGCGGACGATGCGGGCTTAAGCGACCGCGTGGCATTTGGCGTTGTGCTACTCGTACTACTCGGCACCCTGGTCTTCATTTTTGCGCGCAGCAAAAAGAAGCGCTTGTTATAGACAGAAACGCACGCGTTGCGGCCAGCAGTCGAGCAGGATCGTCTAAGCCTATGCCCCGTAATCCAACATCCAGCCTGTTT
>NZCO01000014.1 GCA_002686445.1 bacterium
AAGGTGAGGGGCTCGCTGGCAGCTTGCTGCTTCGCGACCGTTGGGAAGTACTCCGCAAATGGCTTGCCGTTAACACTTTGCTCGCCAGGCTTGTCGGTCAGTAAGACCTGCGCGACAGCAGTCTTACGACGCCCTAACCCATGCAGTTTAGTATCAGTAGCCATACTTATTTCTTAGCACCACCGAGCTGCGCCAGGTGCGGGTGCTCAGCGGTTGGATATAGTTTAAGATGTCGCATAACTAGTTTACGTAAATTATTTTTAGGTAACATGCCGCTCACTGCAGACTCGACGATTCGTCGTGAGTCGCGACGACGCTGCGTGCGAACTGAGCGTTCTCGCAAGCCCCCCGGATACCCAGAGTAGCGACGATACATTTTTTGATCTTCCTTCTTACCGGTCAGCTTCACGGTGTCAGTATTGGTAATTACGACATATACCGGCGCTACTACATTAGCCGCCCAGTCAGGTCGGTGTTTGCCGATCAGCAATGTCGCGGCCTCAGTCGCCATTCGACCAAGCACGCGGTCATTGGCATCAATGTGATGCCACTCAGCGTTTGGATCAGTTGCCTCCTTGGTACTCATAATCAATTACTTTGCTTCTTTAGTAGCCACAAAGTCAATTCGTACCTCTCGGGCATTGTCGTGACGGGTGACTGGTAACTTAGTTAAGCGCGTATAGCCCCCTGGGCGATCTTGATTCTGCCCTGCCACTTCTACCAGCTCGGTAACATCATCGCCGGACAGGTCGCGCAGCAGGCTGCGCCGCGTAGCTAGTGTCAGTTCTCCCTTGGCCTTAGTGATCAGGGGTTCGACATACCGCTGTAGCTCCTTGGCTTTCGGTAGGGTTGTTACAATCGAGCGGTGCGTGAGCAATTCGTGGGCCAAGTTACGCAAGAGCGCCCGCCGATGGTTAGCGGTGCGTCCGAGCGATCGTCCTTGTACCTTGTGTTTCATACGCGTGTAACAAACGAGTCAGTCGTTAGGCGGACTCTACGGTCTCAGTGGTAGCTTCGCCGGGGTTAGCAGCGATGTATGCATCACGAGCCTTCATGATATCCTCAACTGCTTTTTGTCCTAGGCCAGGAATATCTTGGATTTGTTCCTCTGATAGTTCAACAACTTGCTCAACGGTAGTGATACCCATGCGTTCGAGCGCGTTGTGTACGCGTGAAGGCAACTGCAGCAAGCTCAACGTGTTCTCTGGCTCTGCTGGCTCAGGCTCTATCTCAATTTCTGGCTCCTCTTCAGGACGGTCAGCGGTCAGCTTCTCTTCAAAGTCACCGGATAGTTCAGCAAAGTGGTCAGCCAAAACGGATGCTGCTTCTTTGAGGACAGCGATTGGCTCCTTCGTGCCGTCGGTAGCGATAGTCAAGAGCAGCTTGTGGTGGTCAGTTTCCTTACCCACACGAACGTTTTCTATCTTAAAGCTCACGCGCTCCACGGGTGTGAAGATCGCGTCGAGCGCCACGGTACCAATATCCCGCTGTTCCTTGTCTCGTGTTTCGGCTGGGATGTACCCACGGCCTTGTTCTACAGTGCAACGCAGCGTGATTTTAGCTTTGCTGTCTGTCAGCATCGCAATTGGTAGGTCGGGGTTAGCGATAGTAACCTCTGGCGGTGTTTTGAAGTCACCAGCCGTTAGTTGCCCTTCACCAGAACCTTCCAACACGATCTCGATTGGTTCCTCACTCGTTGAAGACAGCCGAACCTTTTTGAGTTGCAGCATCAGAGAGATCAGGTCTTCCTTAACTCCGTCCATAGACGAATACTCGTGGTCTACACCATCAATTTTCATGTGTGTGATGGCACAGCCAGGCAGGGACGACAGCAATACGCGACGTAGCGCGTTGCCAACGGTTGGTCCGTAGCCTGGGTGGTACGGATGAATTGCGAAGGTAGCGACATTGGTTGCTTCCTCTTCGATATCGACGTGTTCGGGTAGGTAAATTGGTTCCATAGGGCTTGTGTGGGTTAGTGACTTAATTATGGTTTAAAGATTTGTAATATGTTAGCGAGCGAAGTACTCGACGATGGCTCGCACATCAATACCGGCGCCAGCTTCCTCCGGATCAGGTAAACCCGTCACCTTAAAGGAAAACGCACCAGGTTCGAGTACTAGCCAGGTCGGTGGCGTTACGTTTTGCATCCGCTTTTCGAAATTATTGAAGAGTGCCTTGCCTCGCTTGTTCTCGCGGATAGTAACGGTGTCGCCATTACGGAGTCGAATTGATGGAATGGTTACGGGCTTACCATTAACTTCTACGAGGCGGTGACTGGCGAGCTGACGCGCGGCGCGGCGCGTTTCACTAAAACCTGATCGAAACAGAGCATTATCGAGTCGTCGCTCCAGCAATGTGATCAGCTCTGGACCGGTTTCGGTTTTCGATCGCTGTGCCTCTGCGTAATAGTTACGCAATTGTCGCTCGCGGACGTTGTAAATCCCCTTCAGGTTTTGTTTTTCCTCCATTTGCGTACCGTAACGACTCTTCTGTCGACGTCGCCGTCCACCATGCTGTTGCTGACCACCACGACCTGGTCGCTTATCTTTATCCTCTGGTCGCGCATTGGGATCAGCTGGCTTGGCTGCAGCGGCCGCCGCTGGCGCACTAGCCGTCTCTGGCTTAGTTGCATCCGGTTTGGCTGCATCTGGCGTTGCGTCTTTGGCTGCTTCAGGCTTTTTTGCAGTTTCTTCAGTCATAGTTTTTATACGCGTCGGCGCTTACGAGGTCGAACTCCGTTATGTGGGATCGGCGTCACGTCACGAATGGTGGTGATGTTTAGTCCCGCGGCAGCTAGTGAACGTACTGCTGACTCGCGAGCACTACCGATACCTTTAACGAATACTTTTACTTCTTCCATCGCGAATGGCTTCAATCGCTCGATGACGTCAGCCATAATTTGCTGCGCGGCATAGGGAGTAGACTTACGAGCTCCAGCAAAACCAACGCGTCCAGCGCTGCTCCAAACGATCGTGCCGCCAGATTCATCAGTCACATTTACCACCGTGTTGTTGTACGTGGATTGAATATACACACGGCCAGCCTTAACCTTGCGGGCTTTTGATTTCTTTGGTTTAGCTTTAGCAGTAGTTACCATAGGATTCAATAAAGTGACTTAGGTCTTTTCGCTAGCTGACTTACGTCCGCTGCCAGCAGTTTTACGGATATTACCGCGCACAGTGCGGGAATTTGTCTTAGTGCGCTGACCATGTACCGGCAGTCGTTTGCTGTGACGAGTACCGCGGTAGGTGCCCACGTCTTGGTGGTGCTTGATATTAAATGAAACTTCTCGCTTCAGCTCACCTTCAACGGTCAGCTTGTCCTCGATATATCCGCGTAAGTTATTTTCCTCAGTGCTGGTTAGCTCATTAGCTTTGGTATTCTCATCAATTTTGAGCTCTCCTAATATCTTGGCGCTTAGGGACTGGCCAATGCCGTAAATCTCCGTGAGAGCGATCACAATGCGTTTCTTGTCGGGCAAGTTTATGCCGCTAATACGAATAGCCATAGCTAGCCCTGCCGTTGGCGGTGCTTAGGATTCTCACATACCACATGCACCCGTCCTTTGCGGCGGACGGTCTTACACTTGGTACACATTTTTTTAGCTGAGGCTCTAACTTTCATAAGTAATTCAACACGTTGTTTTTAGTGTTAACAAAGGATTTTTAAATCTGGTGTGACCGGCGCTTGCGCCAGTTTCGGCGCGCATTACTCCATTCGCAGCACGATCCGACCTTTCGTTAGATCGTAGGGTGACATGGCAACCTTTACGCGGTCACCGGGCAGCACCCTGATGCGATGTACTCGCATCTTGCCGCTCAAATGAGCAATGATTTCCTGTCCCGCATCCAGTTTCACGCGAAATTGCGTGTTTGGAAGCGTTTCAGTAATTTCACCTTCCACCTCGACAGTGTCTTGCTTTGACAGACCAGTTAAGTGGTTAATAATAAACCCTCGCGCGAACGAAACACACAAGGGATGCAAGAATAGTGCCCGGAAGTAAGCCGGACCCTCATTTAAAGCACTTGCATTCCCAAAGTCTTGACGTGCGATTAGTCAGAATACTAGCCCGCGAGGCATTTCCTGTCAAATATACGAATATATAGGCTTTATGTACCCAATACTGTGCTGGGGAAAGAATTATTGCTATTAGGCCGCATAGGGGTACAGTTAATCGTCTAGAGGGTAGCATCATACACCCTCATATATAGTAATATAGTTCCCTTTTGCGTACGGAGTAGAAACAAATGGAAGGTACGGTGTGGAGACCATATGAACGGGGTCTGGGTCAGGCGTTGGCGCTACAACCGAGCGTCCTGGACCTCTCAGTACAGGATGGCGTCACAATATCGACTGGCGGCGCGAGATTGCGGTTTGTACTGCCAAGTACTATATCAGCCCAGGTTATACCCGGTGGCACTGCTGTAGTGTTGACCCGGGGCGACGAAGAGGCGGATTTGTTCATTGCGCGCGTTAGTTTTGCTGGCGGAGCTCAATTATTCTGGAAAGTAGACCTTATTACCTTGGCGGAGGACGATGAAAAACCTCAAGTTGCCAACGTATGTATGATCGAATCAGATCGCGAAGCTGGGCTGCGTATTGCAGCTGTTCTCTAACGACTCCAACCACCTCGCTTACGCGGGGTCTTTTTTACGGTTGGCGTTCCGGAACCAGCTCAATATCAACGCGGCTGGGGATGCGCGGTACGGCGCTGACCCAAAATGGACTTAAGCTAAGGTCAGCCGACCGTACTCCGGGAAGTCCTTCTAAGTATTCACGAGCTGAACCAGCTGATTGACCTACCAGCTTGTCGCGCAAGGTGGCTAGTTGGAACCGTGGAATAGTTGTGTGCGTCACCCGTGCTGATATGTCAGCGGTTTGTGCATCCCAGTCAATATTTTGGACAGTCTTGGTGTAAGAGATGTCACCAGGGAACAACATGTACTCTGCCTGCATCCGATCTTCCAGTGCGGTACGCAGACGTTGTTCGAGCGCCGCTTCTTCGTAACCCATAACGCGGACCACGACGCGAGCGCGGTAGGGAATGCTAGACTCCTCGCTCTCTAGTCCGACCGGCGTATCAAAGTCAGCGATTTCTCCAGTCCAGCTTTCCTCCAGCACAGCCCAGCCGTTCGGTAACTCGTTGCGAATATCGCTTTCTACCATTCCGCGAGCGTTGGTACCGGCGTGCTGCTGGGCAGCTAGTAGATCACTCTCGGTCACAAACGGTACGGTATCGCCCGACCCGCCAGTCAGCGGCGTCTCGACTTCGGCGTACAGCAGTGTCTGCGAGCTAGTGTCTAAGCCAGGAAAGTTGAGACGTTGGGCCTCGATGTTGCCCTGCTCCCCTGCTTCGGCTGCCACGACTTCAACAGTCACGCTACTTACGCCACCGTTAGCGGCGGGGACAGTAACGCCCTTTTGCATGTAAAACAGCACCCCATCTTCAGTTTCCAGGCGGCTTTGTTCCTTGAGTGACTGTGGTTCAATCGAGCGATTGACGATAAAGACTGTGCCAGAAGCCGGTTCGCCGACCACGCGGGTGCTGGCGACAGGCGATGTGCTTTCAACTAATACCTCACGGAAGAACGCGGTGCCTGGGATAATGTCACCGGCCTCTCGTTCACCGGCCTGTAGGGTGAGGGATTCATCCACTAGTAGGGGCGCGGTACGTAAGACCAGGCGAATATCTGCCTTTGGCAGGAAGAGCAGTGCGCCCAAGGCACCGATGACTACTACCAAGCCCAGCAGGATGAAGATGATCATCCGTTCCCGCTGTCCCACACGAGGAGCACGGAACTTTGGCATCCGTGGCTTCGGCAGGCTAGCAAACTTTGGTTTAGTGACAGCCGACAGTGTTTTTTTAGTCACCACTGGTTTTGGCGCAGGAGCCGGAGCATCGGGCGCATCGGGTACGTCAATGTTACTGACGCCAACCTTAGAGCCCACTAACTTAACAGGCTTGGCGGGTTGCGGCGCTGTCTGCTCAATCGGCCGGCCTACCGGTTGGGCAGGCCCGCCTGCCGGCGAGGTAGGTCTACGAGGCAGCGTCCCACTCGGCCGGCGAGACGGCTTCTTCTTTGATTTGGGTGCTGGTCGAATATCTCGCATGGGTAACGTATAACAATTAATGAGTGTGACGCTTTACGTCAAGAACCCTTTAGTTGGTTTAGTATATGCTTTTTGACAAAAAAGGCAGATAAGGAGCAGTACGCTACTCGTTTCCTGTAAGAACGGCCTTGATACGGCGAACGCCGGCACTGGTGCTTTCCTCCTTAGTAATACGGAACGTGCCTAGCGTGCCAGTGCTGTCCACGTGCGGTCCGCCGCAAATCTCGATTGAAAAGTCCCCTACTTTATAGACGTGTACGGAGTCGGCATATTTGTCCTCGAATAAGCCCAGGGCTCCTTGGGCCTTGGCTTCAGCCACGGTCGTCTCTTCGCGCGTAACGGGGATGTTGGCCGTGATTTGCTTATTGACCAGATCCTCCACAGCCTTCTTTTGCTCGTCAGTCATCTTGTCTGGGTGCGAAAAGTCGAAGCGCAATCGCTTTGGTGTAATGTTGCTTCCTTTTTGCAGCACGTGGTCGCCAAGTACAGTGCGCAGTGCTTGGTGTAGCAGGTGCGTAGCGGTGTGGTACTTCACGCTCATGTCACTGTGATCGGCCAAACCGCCGGCGAACTTACCGGCAGCAGCAGCGCGGGATTTATCGCGATGCTCTTCCATGAGCCGGTTGAAATCCTCGACGTCCACGCTCTTACCCTCTTCGGCCGCGACTTCAATGGTAACGTCGATTGGTAACCCATACGTGGCGTATAGCTCAAAGGCCTGCTGTCCGTTAACGTCTGGTCTGTTCTGCAGATATTCACCTATTTTCTTAATGCCACGCTCAAGTGTGCCATAGAATTTCTCCGCCTCAGCAACGAGCTCGGTGCTAATGACTTCGGCTTGCTCCCCCACCGCAGGATAGGCGGCCGCATAGCTGTCACCCAAGGTGCGGACAATATCAGGGGCGAGTGCGTTGAGATCAAGGCCAAGATTTCTAGCGTGGAGAGCGGCTCTCCGTATAAGTCTACGTGCGACATAGCCCTGGTCGGCGGGCGAGGGTCTGACGCCATCGCTCAGTAAGAAAGTGGCTGCTCGCATATGATCGGCGATAATCCGAAACGACTTAGTTTCAGTATCGTTCTCGCTGTAGGTTTTCTGGGTAGCCGCGGCAATAACGGCAATAACGCTTTGCAGTTCGTCGACCGCAAAGACATCTGGACTATTGTTTACTGCGGCAGCGATACGTTCAAGTCCGCCGCCAAAATCAACGTTCTTATTCGGCAGGGCAGCGAAAGAACCATCCTCTTGCTTGAGGTACTCCATGAAGACGTTGTTACCGACTTCCATAAAGCGACCGCAGTCACAGTTGGGGTGGCAGTGCTCTCCGTAGGCAGTGTCATGCTCCGTACCGAAGTCGTAGAACATTTCCGAGTCAGGCCCGCCTGGCTCACCGGCTGGCATACCTGCCGGCGGCCCCGAGCGGCTCCACCAGTTGCTACCAGAGTCGTAAAAGAAAATGCGACCGTCCTGCATACCCACCTCACTTGCTCGCTGCTCGGTAATGAGTTCAACGGTCTTGGCCTCCATGCCCTTCGCAGCAAAGAGCGCCTGCCAAATCTCAGCTGACTCTTCATCTCGTGGAATGTTGGCCTCCTCGTCACCGGCAAAGACCGTCACGTACAGGTTCTCCGGATTCAGCTTTAGCTCGTCGGTCAGAAATTCAAAGATCCAGGGTAGCTGCTCTTTCTTGAAGTAGTCACCCAGTGACCAGTTACCAAGCATTTCAAAAAATGTGGTGTGGCGGTTGTCCCCTGCCTCTTCAATATCCTCAGAGCGAAAGGACTTTTGTGAGTCGACCAGTCTAGTGCCGGCCGAATGTGGCTGCCCAAGTAAATATGGCAGCAGCGGTTGCATGCCCGAGCCGGTAAAGAGCGTGGTTGGATCATTTTCGGGAACGAGTGACGCAGAGGGTATCTCGGCATGATCACGCGCAGCAAAAAAAGCGAGGTAGCGGCCTCGTACATCATTTAGTGATAGATCAGGCATAGCCATAGCCTAGTACCGTTACAAGTTTATTACCATTGGCCGCAAACTGTTTGATTGTTCTACTCATGTGCTTTGACCCCTGCGTGTATATCAGTGCCGACAACTTGTAACGGCACACGCGCCAATGCGCCGAAAAAAAAAGGACCGATTTGCCGCCGCCATTTAATCAATAAGTCGCGAAGAAAATCAGGGTTCCCCTGTTTTCTTCGTCTCCCGTATGGGATGCGAACAGTGACCCGAGCGAAGCCGCGTGCCTTGGGCAGCGGGAAAGCGCGCCGCGTAACAATTTTGGATGTCCCGAATTTCCAGCTTCGCTGGAAACTGAGGGCACTATGTGAGGAGGGAGCGTCCTGAGGGAGGAGATCCCTCTCCTCTCTCAGAGGTTTAAAAATACTTCCGCTCCTTCGATGTTTTGATGATGTCGAATGCTTCTTCGGCGGTGTCGACGAGGTGATACAAGTCGAGGTCTTCGGGTGACACTGTTTCGTATTTATCTAGCATGGTCTGGCGAATCCAATCGTGGCCCGGTTGCCAAAACTCCTTCCCTACACACACGGCCGGTACGCGCTCCATTTTCTCTGTTTGAATCAAGGTAATAATTTCAAAAAATTCATCTAAGGTACCAAAGCCGCCTGGGAAGAAGAGATAGGCTTGGGCTGAGGCGGACATCATTACCTTGCGTGTGAAGAAATAGTGAAAGCCCATCGCTCGTTTCACGTAGGGGTTACGTCGTTGTTCCATAGGTAATTCGATATCCAGGCCAACTGACTCGCCATCACCCTCATAGGCGCCTCGGTTTCCCGCTTCCATAATGCCGGGTCCTCCGCCGGTGATCACTGTGAAGCCGTTTTTAGCTAGCAATGTGCCGAGCTTTTGTGCTTCCTTATACCAGGGTGATGTTTCCGGTAGGCGTGCGCTGCCGAAGAAGGTAACTTCCTTACGTAGTGGAGCTAAGAACTCAAACCCGGCAACGAATTCACCCATGATACGGAAGATGCGCCAGTTGGGATTCTCCGCGAAATCAAATGGGAGATCGAGCTCAACCCTATCGCTTGGACGATCTGTTCTCATACGCACATAAGTATATCACTTTGAGGCAGGTGGCGGTGGCGGAGTTGGTCCACTAAAGGCGGGAGTATCCTTGGACGCTCCACTGCTACGCTCAGGCTGTGCCGCCGGCACTTTTGGTTGCTCTTGTTTCTTCGCCTCACGTGCTTTCAACAAACACGACTTGCACAAGACTGGGCGATCCGGGTCAGGCTTAAACGGGACCTCGGTCTTATCGCCACACTCACTACAAATTACGGGAAACATTTCTCGGTCCGCGCCACCACGGGGCCTCGATCGCTCCCTATCTGGCCTATCCTGGGCACCGCCTGAGAGCAGCGCTCCTAAGTCGGTAATTTCCTCTCGTTTATTGGTCGGCATAGTAATGTCTTCGAGCTCATCAGCGCGTGGCGGTCGCTGCGCCCCTTGCTGGTTGCCCCGCCGATCGTCACCCCGATTGTCATTTCGCGGGCGGTCATTGCGGCGATCGCCACCTCTATTATCTTGCCGTGGTTGGCCACCACCCCGATTGTCTGGACGACTTCGGTTGTCACCGCCTCGATTGTCTTGGCGACCGCGGTTGTCACCACCCCTAAAGTCAGGCCTGCCTGCCGAATGGTCAGGACGACCTCCTTGGTTCCCGCCTTGCGGTCCGCGATTATCATTCTGCTGGCCGCCACCAGGGCCACCAAAGGGACCGCCGCCGCGTACTGCGCTGTCGGCAACCGATCCATCAGTGTCGACGCCGCTCCAGCGACGGATCTTGTCCTCGATACCTTTGCGATCACGGCCGTAGCGCTCTCGGGAGACTTCCCGCACCGTCTCGCCTTTGCCGTATTGTGATGCTTCGGGAGGTAGCGTTTCCATACTAAATGGCTTGCTACTAATGCCGTCGATCATGAGCTTGATGTAGGCATTGTACTTATCCAGATTCACTAGGTCTGTTTGCAGGAAGGTCGGGGTGAACTCTAATTCCAGTTGCTCGGCGTCCGGGGCGCCCACGCGGAAGGAAACCAGCGTTCCGACGTTACCAAAGACCGCGTCCGCAACCTCTTCTTCCATCTGGGCAATATATTGATGCGCCATGGTGAGATTGAGGCGGTATTTCCGGGCCTCTGACAGAATGTCGGCAAATGATTCTGTGGCAAAGTTCTGAAACTCATCAACGTATAGATAAAAGTCCTTGCGTTCTTCTTCGGGTATCTTGGCCCGGTCCATGGCGGCTAGTTGCAGGCGGTTGATCATCATGGCGCCGAGCAGCGCCGAGTTATCTTCACCAATCTTACCTTTCGAGACGTTCACCAGCAGTATCTTTTGGTTGTTCATGATGTCAGACATGTCGAACGTACTTTTCGGCTGGGCCATAATGTTGCGAATGATGGCCGAGGACAGCAGCTGTCCCACTTTGTTCTGGATTGGAGACACTGCCTCGGACCGGAAGCGCTCGTTATATTGGGCAAACTCATCGATCCAGAATGACTTCACGACCGGGTCTTCTATTTTATCAATGACCTTCTTGCGGAAGCTCTTGTCAGATAACATGCGCAGGATGCCGAGGATTGTTGAGCCTGGATAGTCGAGCAGCGCCAGAATGGTGTTACGTAAAATATATTCCAAACGCGGACCCCAGGAGTCTGCCCAAATTTTCTTGAGTGAGCTCACTAACCCTGACGCCACCAGGTACTTGTACGCGGGGTCAGGTGCTTCCAATACATTGAAGGCCACGGGGAAGTCGACGTCGGACGGATCAAAGTAGATCACGTCATTAATACGATTAGGCGGTACTACATTCAGCAGGTTCTCTACGGCATCTCCGTGCGGATCGATTAGGCAGACTCCGTGCCCGTTCTGTATATCTTGGGCCACCATGTTCTCCAGGAACGTCGTCTTGCCCACACCGGTTTTCCCAACGATATAGACGTGTCGGCGTCGGTCGTCGGTTCGTATGCCAAACTTCCGGCTGTTACCCCGGAACTTTGTTTGGCCCAGTATGGTTAATTTCTCGTCTTCCATAGTAGCTAGGCGTAAGGGACGTTAGCTGGTGGTGCCCCAACTCCAGCAGCAGCGCGCTCGACACTCGGTGATCGAACGTACTTGACTGGGAAGTGATACAGCGTTGCGAGTTCCTCTGCCGACATCATAAAACCAGAATCATCACCCCAGAAATCTCGCCATTGGTAGTTTAACAAGATAGACCGCATACGGTAGGCCCGCCTCGTTTGCTTCAGGATATAGTTCGGACCATTTGTTTTGGTGAGGCCGTCAGGCTTTAGCGAATTGAGGTTAAAGCTATTGAATTGCTTAAAGGCACCAATGGCTTTGCCATAGTTTGGCTTATGTAGTTTGCCCAGCGGGGCGAAGTGCATCACCCGGATTTTCGTCTTGTATCCGTTGCGCGCCACTTTCATCAAAATGCCCTTCATGGCTGCGTCTTCTGCCGGGTTGGGGAACTTCAGGCGCAGCGGTTCGTTCTCCGCTTCAGCTGCTTCCGCTGGGCCCGAAAGAGCTGCAGACATTATCTCACCAGGTACTGAAGTGAACAGACCCGCCGCTTTTTTGAAAATACTCTCCTCTACCTCTATCTTTTGTCCTGATAGCTCAGCGATCGCCTCTTGTCCGGCATCGGCCCAGGCGGAAATAGTGCCGGCGGCGACAGGCTTAATGAGGACCTGCACCCAGAAGTGTTCGCCCTCATTGATATGGGTGAAGGCTTCGACCAGCGCCTGGTGCGGATCGATGAAGCGGTCGTCCTCGGCCAAGGTGTCCTCGAACTCGTGATACGTACGTATGGGCATGTAATCCTCATCGACGTTCACTATCTCACTCCCCCACATTTCAAACTTCTTGCCGATGTCACGATAGTCAAATTCAAGCGTGTAGTCCTCGACCTCTTTTATCTCGACCATCGGATACTGTCCGTAGATGACACCCTCAATTAATTTACGATGGGGCGTGGGTACCACCATGATGTAGCGCGTGCGGTCCTTAGAGCACTGAATTTCACAGGAGAACCAGGGCAGAAAGTATCCTTCGAACAATCGTTCGATAATGTCGGGATCTTTATGCATACCGCCGATGACTTCAATACAATTTTCAAACGCCTTGGGCGTTTGGGCTGACTCGTCTGTCACGTTGATCTGTAAGAAGGTCCATTGAATACCGGCCACGTAATCAATGTGCTTCAAGAGTTTGTACGATTCCCAAGCTATCCAGAGGGCGAGGAACACCACAAATAACCAGCCCCACGTGAGAAGGACATCACCAAAAATCGTGACTAGCTCAGTTACCGGCGGCACCGTCATATGATAGGCAGTATACCTATTTGTCGCTGTATAGTCCCGCCGTAACCAAAATCCCCGACCACGGATTGGTCGGGGATGGTTGCGCTAGTAAAGCGACAGTTATTAGTTTGCTTTGAGCTGGTATCGAGAGTCTGGAGTTCGGACGAATCGGTCCTGATTCTGCAGACCTAAGAGAATTGTGTTCTTTTTCACGTGACGTTGCTCAAGTACGCGCTCGATAACTTCCTCACGGGTCAGCGGTTGTGCTGATTTCTTGAGGAGAGACTCAATGACATCAGTAACGGTACCGGCAATGTAGCCCCATTCAACCAGGCCATAGAGGCCGCGGCCGACGAGTACAAAGCGCTCGTCCTTGATGAGTTCATTATGTACGGTCTGGGCGTTAGCTTGGCGATGGTCAAACTGGGCAGTGTTGATTAGTTCAGTGATTTTCGTGAAGTGCTCTGGCTTGCCGTGGCGACGCAAGACAACATATGCCTTGTCACCAACACCACGTGGGTTCGTTTCGGCCCATTCGGCCAGTCCCCACTGCTTAAACGGAGTCTTTTGCACTCGCTTGCTAGCAACCAGCTGTGCCATTACGTGATTGTCGGGGCAAGAAACACCAGCTTGGTTTAAGTGTTCGCGTAGGATTTGTAACAGTTCTGTCTCATCGATAGGATGCTCAGCCTTTTCCAGGATAGTTTGGGCTGAGTCGACAGCTGCAACACTATTGTCACTTACGTGATCAGGGTGCTGCCAATGCGGTGCAAAATGAGTACTACGGACGGTGTAGGCGTACGGGGCTAATACATCTAGGTAAAAGGTAACAACCTGAGCACTCGTTGCCTGTGGCAGGCGCTCTTGTACGATAGTAACAATGTGGTCCTCAGCGAGGACACCGCC
>NZCO01000015.1 GCA_002686445.1 bacterium
CCGTTCACCCGAATAGTTATGTGCGCACGCTCTAGCGGTTTCATGTCTTCCTTTGTACGATATTCGGATGACAGTTGTCTACTACCAACATGAGTAACAGTAAACTCATAGGGGACATAACCCGTGAATTGAAGCGGGTGGCGGAAACCGACTACCAGAAAGCACAGCAGTGGTTTTTCAAGGAGGAGATTTCGCTACTTGGGGTACGGGTAGGTAAAGTGCGGGCAATAGGGAACAGGTTCTACAGTCAACTGAAGGGAGCGGACAAAAAGGAGATCTTCGATACCGCTGAGGATCTAATGAGGGTTGATCTACAGGAATTGCGTGTGATTGGCACACAGTGGGCGCGCAAACAACAAAAACATTTTGCGACGAAGGACTTTTCCCGCTTCGAGCGCTGGCTCAAAAAATACGTTTCAAATTGGGCCATTTGTGATGGAGTGTCTGTTTGGCTCGTCGGTGAACTTTTGCGGCAACATCCGTCCCTCATCCCGCGCACTGTTTCTTGGCGCAAATCTAATAATCGTTGGTTACGGCGCGCGGCTGCTGTGGCATTGATTACGCCCGTTCGTGGGCGCCAAAATCTGGCTGCTGTATTCAAGTGTGCTGATGCGCTGTTGGTGGATGAAGATGACATGGTGCAAAAGGGATACGGGTGGTTGTTAAAGGAAGCCAGCGGTGAATATCCCAAGGAAGTATTTGCCTACGTGCAGAAGCGCAAGGGTGATATGCCGCGCACTGCCCTGCGCTATGCAATTGAAAAATTACCAGCGACTAAGCGCGCTAAGGCAATGGCCAAATAGAAGAAAGCCCGTCTACTAGGTAGACGGGCGAGCCAGAACTTGGGAGGCTACGGGAAGCAGTGGGCACAAAGTTGATCATACCGATCGAAGGGAAACAAGCGTAAGTATGTATGTGCGTTACTACTTTCCGCTGGGAAGAATCCGAAGGCGCGCCAGAGATTGCAGGAGATGAGGAATTCAACTTCTGCGAGTGTGAACAGTGATGAGTGCGGTCGTTCGAAGGGTGGCGCGTACGGGCCAGGTCGTGGGTCGGAACAATATTGCCAGATGCGATCACGAAGGTCGACTGAGGGCAAGAGTGAATGCTGAAGAGCTGCTACGGGTATTGGGAGTACGGGTTGAAGGGGATCGGGCAGTACGGGTTGAAAGATAAAGGTGTGATGAACGGTCGTGGGGGTTGGGGCGACGAGGACACTACACATATAGCTGCGCTCTTATTTCGGGGTTTTGTTGGTGGATCTTGTGTCACCATTTTGCGACATTACACATCTTTTGTTCTGCCATCGGGCCACAGTTTTTCGTGTGTCCAATCTGGAAACCATTCATACACAAACTGTTTAGCCAGTATCGGCTGCTTGGCAATAACTTCCTCGACTTGCGCGAGTGAATACGGGCCATTGCACATGCCGTCGTACCAATCTATTGAGTTCAGGTCGCGGCCGGGAACTGACGGATGTATGACGGGCTCTGGGCACCTATCCCCTACGAGGCTCATGTCGCCTCCTTGCGGCTAGATTGTGAAGGTACAGACTATTGTATGACAGTGTATGACGATATATGAGCTGCACAATAAAAGTTATCCACAAAAAAACTGCTCGTGGTGTTCGAGCAGTGGTTAACATGATTGCTTAAAGATAGACGATGTGTGTTTATAAGCCAGGATAGTGCGCAGTTACGATACTATGGAGAATATCTTCTGCGCCCAACCTTGTTCTGGACTCCCAGTACAGCATATTACCAGCCGTCGCGAGGAGCTCCTGGCGAAACCGCTTGATCGAGCTGTGTAGCACGGGACCAAAAACTGCATCAAGCTCTAGGCAGTAAGGGGACCCCCACGTGTAGGTAATTGCTCTCGGACGAGGCTGATCTGGGTTTTGAGCTTCAAGCCATCGAATTTCCTTTGCAATTGCTGTTGACCATGCGTCACCACCAATGGCAGTCACGCAATTCAGCATCATAGCCCAAGTGTTAGTCTCGTGGATGTCATCGGGATCAAGGGGTGGCAGACCGGCGATGTCCCGGGTTCGGTGTCGGGCATGTGCCCCCTCGTGAAGCAACAATAGTCCGATTTCTGTGTCCGTTAGTCGCTCAGTATCGAAGATCGTGATTGCCTGAGCAGTACGAGAGTAGCAACCACCCCACTGATATCCAGTCGTCGTTTGCGGACGCTTGACTGGTGGTATGTCGTCGCTGAAACATGGGATGACTGCAATGCCTTCGGCTTGTTGATTCGGGGCTCCGGGGCGACTCGCAGCGAGCCAGCAGCCTAGGTTGAAGCGACCAGCAGTAGTACCAGGTATTCCCATGTAGCCATGCTGAACCATGAACTCCATTATCCCTCGTGCCTTGCCTCGGTCGTGACTAACGATAGCATCGGCGAGACGATTGGCACTATTGAACATACGATTCACCTGAGTCATATATTCTGGGCGAGTATGCGCCATGTGTATTCCCTCCATCACGTAAATAGCGATTGTTAAAAGAGCGATGAGTATAATAATACAGCATTATAACATTGTCAATAGTGGCGAGTTTTGTGGCAATGGTACGCTGTCGTGATGTCCGATTACTACAACCCCAAGCGATCACGTAACATCTTTGATCCTGATGCTAGCGCTCCGTTTAAGGTCAGTCGGTCAAAAATAGACCTGTTTCATCAGTGCCCGCGATGCTTTTATCTTGACCGTAGACTGGGGACAGGGCGGCCGCCGGGGTATCCATTCAATCTCAACTCAGCCGTCGACACGCTGCTGAAGAAAGAATTTGATGTGCATCGAGCTGACCAGACTCCGCACCCGTTGATGGTCGCCAACAAAATCGATGCACTCCCCTATCAGCACGCGGAATTAAATACCTGGCGCGAAAACTTCAAAGGTGTGCAAGCCGAACACGAGCTGAGTAATTTTATTGTCACCGGCGCCGTTGATGACGTGTGGGTGAATCCAGCTGGTGAATTGATCGTTGTGGATTATAAGGCGACGTCGAAGAATGGACAGGTGTCACTCAACGCTCCCTGGCAGATAGGGTACAAGCGACAGATGGAAGTCTACCAATGGTTGCTCCGCCAGAATGACTTTACGGTCTCCGACACGGGCTACTTCGTGTACGCCAATGGAGACACCAGCAAACCTGGCTTTGATAATAGGTTAGAATTTGATATCTCTGTTCTGCCCTACACAGGTGATGACAGTTGGATTGAGCAGACACTGTTGGACATGCGCGCACTGCTGGTACAAGAAGATTTACCGCAGCCCGGTCCTGAATGCGATTACTGTCCCTACCGCGCCGCCGTGCACGAGTTCGAGATTGGTGGAGTGGTTAAGTAACTACTCGTGTTCGCGCAGGGTGTAAATGCCGATGCCGACTAGGACGAGGAAGATAATAACAATAGTGACCAAGCGACCGATGCCTGGGTTGAGTGTCCAGACGTGGACACCAGCGATAAAGAAGGAGGCAATACCGCCTAGCATGAGTCCGGGTGCAACTGGCTTGAGTTGGATGACTAGTAGGCTCAAGGCCACGGCTAGCCCACCACCGATCGCATAGACGAACAGCGAAGTCTGCCGGCTTTGTTCCCGTTGTAGTGTCTGAGCTCGCTCATACGCAAGTGGACCTTGGCAGAATTCTCGAGCATCTGCCTCAAGCGGAACAGCGACAGTCCGCCCCTTTGCATTGTCGACCGACGTCCAGCGTCCGCCTTCTTTTTCGCAAAGTTCCTCAGAGGATACATCAGGGTATGGCTCATCTCGGATATCAGGTGGTGGTGTGATCTGCACCGCAATACTTTGCAATACGAGCGTGAAAAGCAGCGCTAAGGCCACTCCAAAGGCGCCGGTAACGAAGTTTAGAGTCCATTTTTTAGGGCTGGAGAGCTTGTTTGTCATAGGGGCAGTATAGCGTACTGTAGGCCATAGTATACATATGCAACTTGTCGATATTGTAACCAGTTCCTGGTTTCTTCTGCTCCTCTTCGTGTGGTCTATCCCGTGGAAAGGGTACGCATTGTGGCGCGCTGCCCGGCGAGGACACACAGCGTGGTTCATAGCGCTACTAGTACTCAACACCGCTGCCATTCTTGATATCATCTATATCTTTTTGGTCGACAAGCGAACCTTGATGAAGGAGGTGAGCGACGCATGAAAAATATTGGCATCATAATTGGGATTATTGTTGTCGTCTTGGTTCTGTTTGGAGCCTGGTCATTCATTAGCACGCCGCCAGCTGGTGACGTAGATGAAGTCGCTGAAATAGGTGAGCACATGGACGATGATGACGCCATGGTCAAGACACCGACGAGTGCCACTGCACCTGAAACCGCATCAGCGCCCGCAGCAGATCCCGGGGAAACAGCGACGCTGTTAGCTATCTCGCCCTACACGGGCACGGGCGTGGCCACACGATCATTCGATGGCACGGTATTCACCCACGCTATCGCAGCTGATCTGCCTGGCCCGGCAGCTGGCACGTTCTATGAAGGTTGGTTGGTACACAAGACAGCCAGTGGCCCACAGTTCTTCTCGACAGGTAAGCTCGTGAACAGCGGTGGTACTGCTTGGACGCTGGTCTATTCTGCAGCCCAAGACTATCCCGATCACAAGGACGTGGTAGTGACTGAGGAGACAGAAGCTGACGGGTTGGATAACAAGCCTGAGGCACACGTCCTAGAAGGAACCTTCTAGCTTGCGTGGACGAAAACTATGAAGGAGGGAGGAAAACCGGTTGATTTA
Source organism: bacterium (assembly GCA_002686445.1). Taxonomy (GTDB): domain Bacteria; phylum Patescibacteriota; class Andersenbacteria; order UBA10190; family UBA10190. The sequence continues at coordinate 4,751 of NZCO01000015.1, forward strand.
ACCGTTGCTATTGTGGAGCACGAAAATAGCGTGCTTTAGTAGGATAAAAGATACCTGACTCCTTTAGCTCCTTGACGCTACTTCCGGAGTGACCAACTTCACGCAGCCGCGACTCACGGCGCGGTTTTTTCACGGTTTTCGATAAAGATGTTGACAAAAGATCCTGAAGTGGTATATTGCTTTGATTGTACATTGCTACGTTCAAAAAAGGAGTTGAGATGAGTGGACAAAACTACATTGTCGTTGGTGGCAAGGGCTTTATAGGCTCCGCCGTCACCAAGCGTCTACACGAGCTGGGCAATAATGTAACTGTGATTAGTCGCTCGCGCGACCCGGATCCGTACAAGGTATGCGATCTCGAGCGAGTAACATTCGTCTCGGCTGATGTCACAAATTCAGTGAGGTTTTGGGAAGAAGTCAGCGAGCTGCCGGAATCGCACCGCAGCGTGATCTACGCAGTAGGAGATTGCCCGGAACAAGGTTTCGACGCAGCGGTGCGTAATCCCCTGTCGACGGAAGACGGTGTCTCCGCTCTTGTCGACGAGATTAGCATGCACGCAATTGGCCTTGCCAATGCGGTCTCCCGCTTGTTGCCAAAGATTGCCGATGGCGGCTCGCTGGTGGTGATCGGATCGGATATCACTCGCCTGAACAAAGGCGCAGATCGTCCAGAATGGCTGCAGGCGGGCCACTACGCCGCCGCCAAAGCCGCACAGGCAACCATGGTGCAGGGATGGTATCGGAGAGACCCGGGATTCACGTCGCGCAACATACTCGCTCACTTGATTGAACCGGGTGCCGTCGATGGCCCCTTCCACGAAGGAAGTGCTCATCCGAAACCGCCAACCATTTCAGTTGCACGAGTTGTTGAAGCCGTCGTCATTGCAACTCTCTGTGAGACAGGACAGGAGTTCGTGTTGCTACCACAGTAACCAATTGCATCCCCGCCGCGACACTCGTCGCGGCTTTTTTATTTGTTGACTGCATAGGGGTCGCACCATACGATAACCAGTTCTTTTATTCAACACCCCATTCAAACATCGGGTGTTTGAATTGTATGAATTGTGTATCCCCTACGATCAAATGTGGCCGGACGATAAATATTGGCTACCACTGCTATTACAGGGAACTTACTTTGAGCTGACAGCGCGTTTTAATAATGATCATAAACTGCTCTCACACCGGACAAAAAAGCTTGCAGGACCAGCTCAGGCTTGGCACACCAGGTAGAGATGAACTATGACCACTGGGCTTACCAACGAACGAACACTGCTTGATGCTGCCGGCGCGCGACAACAGCTGGATCAGCTAGATCTAAGTTGGCAGATTGTCGACGGCGGTACCTTACGTCGCGTTTTTATGTTCGATAGCTTCATGGATGCGATGATGTTTGTGAATGACATAGCCACTGTCGCCGAGTCATATAATCATCATCCTGATATGCAGATTAATTACACCAAAGTAGTGGTCTCGCTCACGACTCACGACAAGGGTGGACTTACCTCGCTTGATTTCTTAGTTGCCCGCCAAATCGAACTTTGTTGCTAAAACGCATAAGGGAAGGAGAGATTATGAGAGAGGAGAGGGGTCTCCTCTCTCATGACGCTCACTAGCGTTCGCTGCTCTCTCCTCACATGGAGACGAAGAAAACAGGGGAACCCTGATTTTCTTCGTGCCATCCTTAATGTTTATTGACGACGGTGCGAATTCGGTGACATATCTAAATCGATTTATTTTTTTGGTTGCTCCCAGATGTCGTAATGATAAGCGTCTTTTTTTACAGTCACATCCAGTAGTAAGTTAACCTCAGCTGCGGCCGGCAGCGTAAACTGCGCGTGCTGACTTTTTTGTCGACGATCAAAGTTAATAGCAATCTTACTAACGCTGGTTTCCCGACCTTGCGCTACATCTCGGGTGATGCGATTTTGCTTTCGTACTTCATCTGGCACGTGGAGGAAAATTTGATAGTCTGGTTTCTCAATCAACTGAAAGTCTCCCTCGATGATGATCCAGCGCACCGGACCAACTATGCGAGGGTAGTTTTCCTCTCCCGCGGCAATGGCGATGCCTGTCTTATCATCGTAGACAGGGAGTCGCAATGTTTCGCCAGCAGCTAACCCCTGGATCGCCCCAATCTTTTCTTTTAGAAAAACGCGGTCATATTTTTTAAGTGGGGAGCGTCCCTCAAAATGGCGACGACGGTAGGTGCGATCCTCAATGCAATAATCTTCGGTCGTGGTGTAGACCGCGTCTTCAAGCTGTTCCGCCAGTCGCTTGGCGAGGACCGACTTGCCCGAAGCTGCTCCGCCCAGCAGCGTAACCACGTTCGTGCCAGTGTCCGGGAGTTGTCGTAAGCGATCTGCTAGTAGGTTAAGCGCACCTTCGTCGTCGAGGCCGGTTGCTACCTGCGCGTAGGTAGATCGTATTTCAGTTATCGGGTTAGCTGTCACCGCGGTGAATAATTTCTTGTAGTTGCGTATGCAGCTGTGGCGCCGCAGCGCAGAAGGTGAAATTAGTATCAACTTTATGTAGAGGATCAGAAAAGTCGATTGGCTGACCGAGAAAGTCGGTGTAGATACCGCCCGCTTCAACCATCAGCGCGTGGAGTGCTACGTTATCCCAAATCATGCTGGTGTGGTTGAGCGCTCCACCATACGTGCCGCGGGCAGCGAAGGTTACGTCAATACAGCTGTTGGAACCACGCAGATTACGAATACCCAGCACTATTTCACCTAACAAGGCGGCTTCCCGACGGGTTAGCTCCGGGTCGTCAGGGTGACTATCCATTTGGTGCGCGACCAGTACGTCCGTTAATTTGACCTCGCTCGAAACGGCAATGGGCTTGTCGTTCAACGTTGCGCCGGCACCACTCTCGGTCAGGTAGAGTTCGCCTAAGCTAGGTTGTGACACGCCACCGGCAATCGGGACGTCGTCCTTGAGTAGGCCCATCATGATTCCGTAAAGGGGCGAGCCAGCCACAAAGCTGCTGGTGCCATCGATGGGGTCGATGACCCAGGTATATTCAGATTTGTTGTCGATTACACCGGCTTCCTCGTCGATGATATTGTGTTCCGGGTAGGCAGCAGAAATTTTTTCCACGATCAATTTGCCGATCGCCAGGTCGGTTTCTGTTAGCACATGATTTTGGTCGTGCCCGGCTTTGGCCGAACCCATAACTTTGCCGAAGCTGTTGACTGCGATCTCACTAGCTTCCGCCAGAGCCGTTTCTATAAACTCTCGAAACTGCTCAGCCATACTGTCGGATTACTCGAGTGCGTCGAGATTTAGTACCAGCTCGTCTTCCCACATCATTTCGGGATAGCTCTTTAGCATCTTCCGGACGTAGGTTTTGCGCTCATCGTACGTGGCCTGATCTTTAGCTTCAAACTTAACAGTGATATATGGACCGTTTTGCGAATATCGGAAGACCATCATGCCGTCGTCGAAGTCAGCCCGCACGCCGTCGTCGCCGACGATGCTGGACTCGTCAGTAATAGCAGCATCCGGGTAATCAGCCTTAAACTTAACGGCTAAGTCCGCGATTACGTCTTTCTTCTTATCATCAGGGCAGCCAATCTTGATCTCTGGCGAGGAAATGAATTTAGGAAAGCTAGCGTACAGCTCATTCAAGCTCATGTCTTGATCGGACAGGTATTCCAGGATACGCAACACGGCATAACTACCGTCATCATGGCCGTAGGCATTGTCGTTGAAGAAGAAGTGGCCAGATAGTTCACCACCAAAGGCTGCGCCTACCTCAGCGATCTTAGATTTAATAAAGGCGTGGCCTGTTTTCCAGATGATTGGTTCGCCACCATTTTGCTTAATCACGCCTGGTACGACTTGTGAGCACAGCGTGTTGTAGACAATTTTTGATCCAGGGAATCGTTCTAAGATTTCTTTGGCGAAGATCGCCACCAGTACGTCATTCCACAGCACGTTTCCTTTGCTATCGACCACGCCGATCCGATCGCCGTCACCATCCATAGCAAACCCAATATCGGCTCCTTCGGCCAAGACGGCTTCAGCGATCTCATTCATGACGTGAGCGTCTGTTGGATCGGGGGTACCGCTTGGGAAGGTGCCATCCACTTCGAGGTTTTTGCCGATTACCTCCACGCCGGCGCGCTTCAGGATTTCCATCATGAATGGGCCCGTTGTGCCATTGCGAGGGTCGAATACTACCTTAAACTTTTTCTTGATTTGTACGCGCTTTAAGACATCGTGGTAATAGTCTTCAGAGACATCCTTTTCCTCAATCTTCCCTTCGTAGTCTGACTTAAACCAGTCTTCAGAGACGGTCAGCTCGCGCAGCTCTTGGACTTCATCTTCTTCAGTTGTCTTGGAAAAACCAATACCAATTTTAAACCCGTTGAAATTAGCAGGATTATGGGAGGCAGTAATCATCACGCCGCCATTTGTTTGGTAGCGGTACTGCGAGAAGTACATCATCTGGGTCATGATCTGACCGAGGTCGATAATGTCAATACCCATCGCTACCATGCCGCGCATCATTGCTGCCTGATATTCTTCACCAGTCGTTCGACAATCTCTGCCCACTACTGCCTGGCGGATTTTTCGTTTACGCAAGAACGTGCCATACGCCTTGCCGAGTGCTTCTACTTTTTCGGCATCAAGATCCTCATCAACTTTGCCTCGAATATCGTAATTACGGAAAATAAAGGGGTTAATCTCCATAGGGGTGGGGGCTGCTTAAAAGGGTTAAGTTCTAATTGTATGATGATATCATACACCCCTGCCAGAGCAAGGGTGACGGATAAAACACTCTATATATCACTTAGTATAGCTACAAATTCACTATGTAGCGAACTGTTGCTGACGAGAAAATCTGCCATTCCGCCAACAGGCGGATTCCAGTCTGCTCCACGGAAATCGGTCACCTTCGCTCCTGCTTCCGCCGCAATGACGCCACCTGCTATACCGTCATACAGATACGTACCGGCGCCGATGTGGGCATCGAAGCGGCCGCAAGCCGTGTAGGCGGCGGCCAGGGCGGTGGCACCAATTGAGCGCAGGGTGCGGACATGTTTATTGACCGGTGGTAGCACTCTACCAAAGTGTTCTACTGCATCAAGGGTGGATCCCCGGCCAACCTGGACAACCGCTGTGCTCATGTCTGATCGTTCGCTGGCGTGAATGGGCTTGTCGTTTAAGGTGGCTCCGCGACCGACCTCGGCGGCAAACATTTCCTCTAGTTGTGGCTCCCAGATAACGCCGAGCTGTGGCTTTCCTTTGTAAAGCAAGCCGATCGACACGCAATACCGGGCAAACCGATGTACGAAGTTGGTCGTGCCATCGAGTGGGTCGACCACCCAGACATAGTCGCTGTCGACCTTATCGTCACCTGCCTCTTCAGAAAAAATACGGTGATCGGAGAAGTTAGTATGCAACTGATCCAAAATAACTTTTTCTGCGGCGGTGTCGGCTTCGCTCACAATGGAACGGCCCTTGGCTTGGCCATCAATATTGCGATCGTAGTACTCGAGTAATACGTCTCCCGCTGCTTTGGCTGCATCAGTTGCGACTTGCAGCATTGCGCTATCTGGCATGCTGGTTACTTACACTAAGAACCCCATCGCCTCTTTGGCGGCGGCCAACGTTGGATTGGCAATTGCGGCAGCTTGCTCGCGACCGGTGGCTAGAACCTCCTTTAATTTGTTTTCATCAGCTCGTAATTCTTGGTAGCGCTCTCGAATGGGTGTTAGTTGTGCAATTACTACGTCAGCCAGTGCCTCTTTGAATGTCTTATAGGCCGATCCCGCAAATTGCTTCTCAATTGCCTCATGTGTTTCGCCGCTTACCGCAGCAAAGATCTGCAGCAGATTCTGTACTGCCGGTCCGCTATCGGTGAACGAAAAGACCGGCTCCGTTTCCGTGACGGCGCTCATAATTTTTTTGCGAATAACCTCCGGCTCGTCCATCAGCGCAATGTAACTTTTCTCACTCTCATCACTCTTGCTCATCTTCTTGGTCGGATCAGTCAGCGATTTAATGCGCGCGGCTCCTTTAGGCACATATGCTTCGGGCAACGTGAAAATCTTAGCGTAGCGATTATTGAAACGCTTGGCGATGTCACGCGCCAGTTCAATATGCTGTACTTGGTCTTCACCGACGGGAACGGCGTGAGCTTGATAGAGCAAAATGTCAGCTGCTTGCAGTACGGGGTAGGCGAAGAGACCCAGGCTCGACTTCTCCCGCTGCTTGGCCTGTTTGTCTTTGAACTGCGTCATGCGTTCCAGTTCGCCTAACGGTGTCGTGGTACTTAAGAGCCAATTAAGTTCGGTATGCGCCGGCACCTGTGACTGCGCAAAGAGGGTGCTTCGCTCTGGGTCTATGCCAACGGCCAGCAAGCCTGCGGTTGCATCGAGGACTCGGCTTTGATACTCAGTTGGCTCATACGGAACGGTGATTGCATGCAGATCAACGATGCAGTAGTAGACCGTGTTACTTTCCTGCAGCTCGACCCATTGTTTGAGGGCGCCCAGGTAGTTACCGAGGTGCAGTGATCCTGACGGTTGGATGCCAGATAAAACTGTTTTGCCAGATGGAGTATCCATGTATGGTTTTTAGCGTAGACGTTTGTGCGCGCAGATACAAAAAAAGGCACCAAGCTGTCCCTTTCGGTAACATACAGACGATCTGTGTGTGATTTTGTGGCCGGTAACCGACCGTCACACGTGCGGGGTATATAATCCCGCGCCGTCGCTTGGCGCATCCACCAACGTGTGCGAATACCGCAGAACGGAAATGGTGTGTACAAGGCCCCCATGGTGGGTTGGTTAACCGAGATGGCGGCGGTGCCGCATTTCAACTTCTCGCAACCTGGCCTTTCCGTATTGTCAGTGGAGTCAAAGAACCTTGCTTGGAGCGCACCCTTGTCCTTTCTCGGGAAGGATAGCTGTGTTTCGACCTCACAGTTACCTGATCGCTTTCCTCGCAAGCTTATTTCAGCCTACGCTTCGGGCAGTTAAAAGCAAGAAAAAAATCATCGGGTTGTGTACTACGGACACATTGGCCACAAGCGAAAAGCTTGGATGAGGCGCGATGGTCGTTTGACCAACGCTAAGCCACCCGATGACGCATAGAGCGTACTATATTCATCTGGGAATGGGCAAAAATAGATCACCGGGACGTGCCCACACAGGTACGTAACACTTTCGTTTAGACATTTGAAGAATGCTGAACGCTGAAGAATCACAAACAGTGGGCCCGCAAAAAGAGGTCACTACTATATGAGTCCTTCGCTCATGCGATCCCCGATGATGCTTTGGGACCCTACTATATTCCTGGTAGCTATGACAAGACCAAGCTTGTCAGGCCGGTTCTACAGCAGGGAAGCTACTAGTTCGGGTAGCTGTTCTGGCCCAGTAGCCACTGCTGCTGGATTCCCTTTTCGCAATGTAGCGATATCGTGAAATCCCCATGTGACTGCGATCGATCTTACATTTGCTTTAGTTGCTTCGCGTATGTCCCCTAGGGTGTCAGTTACCATTATGCAGTCATCGGCAGTGACCTCCAGCTCCACAAATGTTTGCTTTAGTTTGGCGACCTTAGAAGTAGAGGCCTCAAAGCCTAGGATGATGGGGAAGTGTTGGTCCAGTGTATGTTTTTGCAGAAACTGAGTAATGAGCTCGGTCGCTCCGGATGAGTTAATCGTTAGAGTGAACGTTTTAGCAAGTGTGACCACAGCGTCGGCTATGCCCTCGAAGATAGGTTGGTCGACTGCGATGGGAGAGTATTGTTTGTAAAAATCTTCTCGTGCGAGCAGGTTCGGTTTGGTATCGTGCACATTTCCTTCGAATCGCTTGTGCCATTCCTCGCGAGTAAAGGCGGGATCAGCTGTGTGGAGTATTTCAAAGGCGGTCGCTTCGGAATTCGAAATAACACCGTCAAAATCAAAGACAATCACTTTAGTTTGTGCCGGCTTCTTCATCAGATTGAGTAGGTCGGGCGTACGCTGGCTGCCGCGGTTAGACTTCAATGATAACGGGCAAGACCATGGGGTGACGCTCGGTGCGTTGGAAGAGGAACTGACCGATAGCATCACGCATGTTGGCTTTGAGGTGGGTCCAGTTTGGTTCGCCACCGTGCCCTTTACCTGACTGCTTTTCAATGACCATCCGGATTTGCTTACGCGTGTCGTTCACGAGTTGCTTCTGATCTTTAACGTAGATAAACCCACGTGAAATCAAGTCAGGCTCGCCAACTACCTCACCGGTGCGACCATCAACAGTAGCGATAACTACCACCATGCCGTCAGCGGCTAAGAGTTGTCGATCACGCAACACGACGTTGCCGATATCACCGACGCCGAGTCCATCAACCATAATGTGATCGATTTCGTACTTTTCACCGGTTAGCTTGGCTTTGTGGTTGAAGATTTCTACCACTTCACCATTGGCCGGTAAGAGTGCTTTTGATCGGTCGAACCCATTGCCGACTGCCATCTTGGCGTGCTCAGCTCGGAAGCTGAAGTAGCCATGGGCCGGGATCAAGTATTCAGGGTTGGTCAGGTCGATCATGTGCTGCAAGTCATCACGGTGACCGTGGCCACCAGAGTGAATGTCCATCATCTTGTAGTGATAGACTTCTGCTCCTTGTTTGTAGATCGCATCTTTCACGAGCTGCACTGAAGCTTCGTTACCAGGAATGACTGAGGACGAGAAGATAACCACGTCGCCAGCATTAATTTCTAGACTACGATGCTCCTTGTTCACAATGCGCATTAATACGGCATTGTCTTCTCCCTGAGCTCCTGTGCACAGTACGAGGACTTTACCAGGTGGCAACTTGTTGCTTTGCTCGGCTGTGATCAAAGTCTCAGGTTTTACATTCATGAATCCGATTTCACGAGCAATCTCAACGTTGGTTTTCATCGAGTACCCGTCAACAGCAACTTTACGTCCATGCTTTTCGGCAATGGTGACCATTTGCTGTAGACGGTCGATCATCGAAGAAAAGGTAGCGGAGATGATGCGCTGGTTGGGGTGGGCTGCGAATAGTTGATCGAGGTTAGTTTCAACCTTCGACTCACTCATTGAATGTCCTTCGCGCTCAGCACCAGTTGAATCGGTGTAGAGAACAGTGATGCCTTGCTCACCAAGTTTCTTCAAGTGCACTTCATCGGCTGGTAAGTCATTCACTGGATCAGTATCGAATTTGAAGTCTCCCGTAAACGCGATAGAGCCAGCCTCACAACGAACCACCACACCGAAAGCATTCGGCACGGAGTGATTCACGTGAAAGGTCTCAATTTCAAAGTGGCCCAAGCGGAATTTTTCGGCTCGCTTCACAATGTTTACTTTCGGCTTAGCGTATTGGGGGAAGTCTGTTTGTCGTTTCTCAACTAACTTCATAGTGAATTCGGAACCATAGATAGGCGGATTGCCTAGCTTGGGTAGCAGATGAGGTACACCACCAAAGTGATCATAATGAGCGTGAGTAATGATTACGCCCTTGATGTTCTTCTCCTTGCCATGCAGCGGGGAGATATCAGGGATAATGTAATCAATTCCGTGCATGTTCTCGCTCGGGAACATCAAACCAAGGTCGATAATAATTATATCGCCTTTGTATTCCACAGCGGCTGAGTTGCGACCGATTTCTTCCAAGCCACCGAGCGGCAATAGATGCATGGCATCCGGATTACGGGGTGGTTGCTTGATATCTTGTGTCTTAGTCTGAGCGGGGCCAAAGTGTTGTCCACTTGAGCGCTCACGACCACGTCCACGTGGTCCGCCACGACCTCCTGGTCGGCGACCTTTACCGCCTGGTTTTGCACCAGACCGCGGTGTTCGTTTAGCAGGCTGGCGTTTGCGCGCAGGCTTAGCGCCAGTCTTTGGCGCGGCTGCGCCACTCGTCTTGCGAGTGCCAGTAGCGTTCGCACGCACCGGCGGGGGCGCTATGCGAGATGATTTCTTAGCGGGTGTCGACTTGGTCGAGCTTTTTTTCGTTTTTGACGTAGGTGTCATTTTATATTGTCTATTATGAGTTAAGGAGTATAGCAGTGCGTAACGCTTGTAGAAGCGTCGCTGCCATGATTAATAAGTGGTTCTATGTTGTGCATTACAAACGGATCGTAAAACGCGAAAAAGTGTCTTGCCGTGGTCTCGCCTGAGGGCGAGGGAAGCGCACGTTTTCGTCTTTCACGAGGCGCCTAATCTAAGCTAAGTTCGAGTATATATCGGGTTTAGAGGTTTGTCAAATCTATGAGGGAAGGTGACTCCTTCCCTCATCGCCCCGCCCATGGCGGGGCTGCTCCCATCCCATACAGAGGCCTTAAGTTCGTGAGCGAAGCCCACGAACCCGCCTGCCGGCAGGCGGGTTCGGCGACATTTAGAAAACGGTGGTGGTGGCCGGATCTAGTGCCTGGCTCGACTTCTATCTATGCCTCCAGTACCTTGGCATCACAACAGCCGAGGTGGTGAAACGGTAAACACGCTACGTTCAGAACGTAGTGCTCTTACGGGCTTGCGGGTTCAACTCCCGCCCTCGGCACAATAAAAAAACGTCTCGTTTGTGGAGACGTTGGTTGCTAACTGTTGCGCCGTTCCAGTTCTGCTACTCGTAGGAGTAGCGATTTCCAAGATTGTTTGGGTTGGACGGTGAGCGCTTGATTTCCCTGTTGATCGGTAGCGAGCGAAACAATGCGAAACGGGAAGCGGTCATTTGGCCAGAGGCGCTGGCCGATAAACCATACTCGGTCTTGACTGCGTCGCCAGTCCGTAATGGCTCGTTCTACGGCGGTGGTGCCGGCACCAGAGCCTCCCCCGGTGCCGACCTGTACGTCGATGCCCGGACCCAAGATAATAACTCGTACCACGCCGTCGATAGGGACTAAGAGCGTCGGCTTTCGTTTCGTAGCGAGCATGACTAGCACTCCAAAGCTGGTTAATGAACTACGTGTCTGGGCCGAACCATACGACTATAGGTCGCCTGTGTCAACTCAGGCAATAAAAATACGTGAGCACGAGTGTGCTCACGTATGAGGTTAAATCCGAATCAGGTTGTGCACGTCGCCTTCACGCTGCGCACCATGAGAGCGGAGTTCGAAGCGAAGGGTACCATCCCAAAGCCGCGCGTGGAGGTCCGCGAGCGAATCACAGGCAACATACTCCATCGACTTTGTTAGCTGAGCCAATAGCTCAGTTAATGCTGGCGCCATGAGGCCGCTGGCTGGGACTAATCCTTCCACCCCCTGGTGAACGAGCACTCCCGACGATGCTCCATACCGTGCCTGACCGCCAGCGACTAGGGCCGCTGGTGATCCCATGCCACGGTATCGCTTGTAACGAAACCCGTTGTGCGGGACTACTTCGGCGGGGGTTTCATCATGTCCGGCCAGGTATCCACCGAGCATGACTGCTGAAGCACCGCAAGCAAGCGCCGAGAACATATCGCCCGAGCTAGCGATGCCACCATCAGCAATGATGGTTGCTTCGAACTCGGATTCCCGTACCCACTTGGCCACGTGATAGATCGCGCTTAACTGACCGCGACCAACGCCGGTCACCGTTTGCGTCGTGCAAATTGAGCCGATGCCCATACCAACTCGTAAGATATTGGCACCGGCTTTGAGTAGGGGGGCCGCTTGAGCTGGAGTCACCACATTGCCCGCAACGATGGGAATGTCACCGTTGCACCTTCTGATGAAGCGGATTTGCTCTACCGCGTACTTAGTGCTTCCTTGCGCGCTGTCAATGAGTAGCAGGTCTACTCCAGCCTCAAGTAAGGCTTCGATACGTTCACGATCTTGCTCGTGTGTCGACACCGCCGCCCCGACCAGTAGTTGTCCCGAGCTTGGGTCTACCACAGCGTGCGGGCTCTTTTTCATCTTCACCACGTCGGTGTCTGTGAACATACCTACGACCGTTCCTTCGGAGCATACGATGGGCACTTTGGACGCCATCGGATGCCGTCTAAGAAATTCCTTGGCGTCTGACCACGACCTGATGTTATCTGCCTGTGCAGTAACAAGGTCTTCTGCGCGGATCATGACATTGCCCAAGGTCTCCTCTGGTTCAGCTAGTGCGCTGTGACGCTCGGCAACCAGACCAAGTAAATGTGAGCCGGGTTTCCCGTCGAGTGTGATTAGTAGAGTGGAGAAGCCATGCTTCTTTTTTACCGCGTCAACTTCGGTTACACGGTCGGTCGATCGACGACATATCGGATCAGTCACGATACCCATTTGCGATCGCTTTACACGTTCGACCTGCTCGACAGACGTAGCAATGTCGAGGTTCGTGTGGATGACTCCGAATCCGCCACCGAGAGCTATCTCGACTGCAGTTCTCCACTCGGTGACTGTATCCATCGGCGCACTGATTACCGGTAGCGGCAGTGTGAGCCCCGGGACTAGTTCACAAGTCACACTGTACTGGTCGCAATCGTTGTACCGGGGTTGTGCAATGATATCGGCGAACGTGAGACTAGTACCGGTACCAAAGAGTGCATCCGCGGGGAAACCGTTCCCAATATCTTGAGGTGTCATGCCAATTTTCCTTATATCAGCCATAAATTGTTGAGGGTACGATCAAGCTCTTTCCTCTCACAAAGAGAAAAAGAGTGTGTGTCAATATACTGTTCCTAGAACTACTGGTCAATGCCTGCGGCCCACAGTTGCTTCGGACGCAAGCGCCGGTTACTATCGTAACCATGACACATCACACCTGTACCGAATGCGGTAGTGAATCAGAGGCCGAGGGCGTTTGCCCTGACGCCGAGTGTATTCGTCAGGGCAAAGAGCTCATCTCGTGTGATTGCACCGATGGCGAGCACGGCGCCGACGATGACGACGATTACCACGCCCGCGGGTAATACCTAACTGCAATAAAAAACCCCAGCACGGCGTGCTGGGGATGTTGGGTTATAGACCATGAACTTCGTCAAAGAGCAGTGTCAGCAGTTCTTCTCGAGCCGCAAACACTTCGTTGTGAGCGTCCAGTGCCTCGGGATCGGTGTCTCCGTAGACGAGACCGCCGTACCCATGATTGTGCGAAACGGTGGGATCTAACGCGAACGTCATCGTATCGAAACCGTTGGTTGGACTGTCAACGGTGTAAGTGCCGCTACCCACGGCGGACGTGCCTGTCGAGTTGACGATAGTAAAACCCGACTCCATCGAGCGTTCGGCTTGCCACCAGCCGCTGGGTAATGTCGCCAGCGAACGGTATCGAGTGGCATTAGCGGTGGTGGCGAAGGTGCCGCTACCGTTGGTCGCAAACAAAACATCGGCATCGGCCTGTGCTCTATTTGTGAAACCTACGATATCGGTGGTCTCGTGCGTCATTACCGCCGAGCTAGTGCCGCTGACAGAGACGTCCACAG